>JAFYRT010000063.1 GCA_017546805.1 Muribaculaceae bacterium
ATTTGTCTCTTAAAAAGAGAACAATTTATTTTTTATCTACAAACCCTTAAGTATCAAATCGTTTGCTTTATCTACTGCTGAAGTATCAAGTGAAGCCAAATAGATTTGCGTTGTCTTTTCCGAATCATGCCCCATTCCCTCGCTGATAACTGAAATAGGGATATTCTTACTCTTAGCAATGCTTGCCCACGAATGACGGGCAACATACATTGTTAAAGGTTGTTGTAATCCAACTATTTCTCCGATGGTTTTTAGTTTTCGATTGATTAAATACATTGCATTTTGATATTGCCTGCGTTCATCCCCATTCATCGATTTAATAATAGGCAATAAATATTCCGATTGCCGATTATAATATTTATCTACGATTTCTTGCATACACTTCTCCCAACGGATAAAAAGTTGTTGTCCTGTTTTACGCCTACGATACGATAATATCCCATTAAACAAATCTCTCTTTTTTAGATATGCCATATCAATAAATGACATTCCTCGTGTATAAAACGAAAAGAGAAACATATCTCGAGATAACTCCAACGACGAATGTAATGATAAATCGAGATTCTTAATCTGCTTTATTGTCTTTAATTGAATGGCTCGTTTAACAGTCTTTCCTATACCGGTATATACATATTTAAAGGGATTCCTATTAATTATCAAATCTTTTTCTACTGCTCGATTATAAACTGCCCGAAGTACCCGCATATAAAACGATGAGGTATTCTTGGTCAATCCTCTTTTCTGCAAATAAACCTCATACCTCAACATCGTATCCGAATCAATATTCTCCAATGGGATATCCATGTTTTCTCTAAACTGCATAAAACTCCTAAGTGTAATACTATAAATCTCATAAGACCTCTGCTTTCCCATATGACGTAGCTGTTCTATAATATTACTCATGAATTTAAATAGCGACTGCTCATTGGAAAGTTTTCTAAAAACAAAAAGTATATCATCCATTGCATATTTTGCTTTTTCATTCTCTAAATTCATAATGATTGATTTAAAGCGTTTTATATCCCAACAGATGCTATCCTCTATTATTTGTAAATAATTTTGTCTATCCCCTTCAACTATAACCAATTTACATTCTTTATCGTTCCACTCGTGAGAGAATAGACTATAGTCGGTTTTTATCTGACTAACCTTTCTATTATGAATTACTTGATAATAGATTATCCCCTCATTCCTTGGGTCAATTGATGACCTGAATTTTACTTTTACTGTTGCCATAATTATTATATATTTTTTAATTCTAAGAAAGAGAAAAAGAAAATATGTAGGCAAGAATAAGTGCTTTAAAATTGTAAGTTTGTAAAACATTTGCTTACTTTGCAAATTATTATTCATATACATTACTTATTATGACATTTACCGAAAAGAGCAACCGAATATTTTGGAACGTTTGTTTGGATTACCACAAACACGACGATGTTGATGCTTGCATGCAAAACCCATACGAATCGTCAACCATTGAATATTCGCTTTATAAAAAGTGTTGGATTGATGCTGTTCAATGGCACTTGGAAGATATAATTCGCAACCCTGAAATCGAGCCTATTACAGCACTTTATATCAAAAGAAGAATTGACAAATCGAACCAAGACCGTACCGATTTGGTGGAGATGATTGACAGTTACTTCCGCGACAAATATAAAGACGTAAAAGTTGCGGCAGATGCCACAATAAACACCGAAAGTCCCGCTTGGGCAATTGACCGCTTGTCAATTTTGGCTCTTAAAATTTATCATATGCAACAAGAGGTTGAGCGTACTGACGCCACTCAAGAGCATATTCAAAAGTGTCAAGCAAAATTAGATGTTCTGTTGGAACAACGCATCGATTTATCAACAGCAATAGATACTCTGCTAAACGACATAGAGGCAGGACGCAAGTATATGAAAGTATATCGTCAAATGAAGATGTACAACGATCCCGAAACAAATCCTGTTCTCTACGGTAAAAAGTAGAAAGGGATATGAGCAAGACCCCAAATAAGATTCTTATAATACGAATGTCGGCATTAGGCGATGTAGCAATGGTTATTCCCGTGCTATATCCCATTTGTCGTTCATATCCAAACAAAGAGTTCACCCTTATAACGTCTCCTTTGGCTGCTCAATTATATATTGATTGCCCCAAAAATCTAACAGTCAAGGCAATAGATACAAAGAGAGAGTATAAAGGGATAAAAGGAATTTTTACTCTATTCAGAGAGCTTAAAAAATACAAATTCGACGCAGTAGCCGACCTCCATGATGTACTGCGTTCAAAGTTATTATCTTTGCTTTTCAGATTAAGCGGTATAAAAGTTGCCACAATTGACAAGGGACGCAAAGAGAAACGCGAAATAACATCCGAAAATAAAACATCTTTCAAACAACTTAAAACATCATTCGAACGCTATACCGATGTTTTTGGAGCGTTAGAGTTACAAACATCACAAGAGTTTGTTTCCCTCAACACTTCCACTGCATTACCCGATTGGCTACAACGCACTCAAAACGATTCAAGAAAATGGATTGGAGTTGCACCATTCTCAAAACATATAGGCAAAAACTACCCATTAGATAAAATGTTTGAGGTTGTCAGTCAACTTGCAAAAACCAACCGATATAAAATGTTCCTATTCGGCTCTCCCGCTGATGGCAAGGAACTTGACAAGTGGCAAGACAAAGAGGGGCGAATTGTATCGCTATGCAATCAAAAATTGGGATTCAAATCCGAAATGGCTCTTATGTCGCAACTTGATGCGGTTGTTTCGATGGATTCGGCAAATATGCATATTGCCACACTCATGGGAACTCCGGTTGTTTCGATATGGGGAGCCACACACCCATACACCGGATTTTTGGGATGGGGTTTGGGAGAAGATAGCGTTATTGAACGAAAAGATATCACATGCCGTCCATGCTCGGTTTTTGGCAATAAACCTTGTCGTTTTGGCGATTACCACTGTATGGATATTTCACCCGAAGTGGTAATAAACAAAATTAAAGAGATTGCAGAGGGGAGGTAAATGAGATGAAAATTGTAATAAACAAAGAGTACTGCAATATAAAAGAGTGGGTTGAGAAACTACCCGAAAACTTCGATAAATTCGGAGAGGTCGTTTACCAAGCACGAAACACTCTGAAAAAAATGCAACTTCCCAACGGGGAGGAGGTTGTGGTAAAAAAATTTGCCGTACCCATATTCATCAACCGAATTGTATACAGGTTCTTCAGAAAATGCAAAGCCCAAAGAGCTTACGAAAATGCCGAGCTATTGCTTACAAAGGGAATAGATACCCCGAAACCCGTATTCTATATAGCCATTAAAAAGTGCGGACTGTTTTATCAGGGGTACTTTGGGTGCATAAACAATCCCACACCCAACATAATGCGCGAGTTTGTTGATTATGTAAACGGAGGGGAGGATATTCTAAAGCAATTTGCCGTATTCTCAAAGATGGTACACGACAAAAAGGTTCTACACATCGACTACTCTCCCGGCAACATCATATACGAAAAACTGAACGATGGAACCGTAAAGTTCTCTCTGCTCGACCTGAATCGAATGCAGTTCGACAAAGAGCTATCGCGCAAAGAGCGACTCTTCAATTTCAGACGAATGTTCCGAAGCAAGGAGTCTCTTGCCATTCTGGTTGGAGAGTATGCACGACTTTGCGGTTGGAACCCCGATGATGCAATTGCTGAAGCCACCGAGTACAGCAACCAATTTTGGGAGAGAACAGATAAACGAATTGAGAAGAAACAACGTCGTAAAGAACGACGTAAAAAATAGCCATACAACAGAAGCATATGGAACAAGATTTTGACATAAGAAATATAAGCAGCTACGACGAACGCGACACAGACAAGGTGCTTCGTCCTCTAAATTTCGATGATTTCAGCGGACAAGAGAAAATCATCGAAAACCTTAAGGTATTCGTAGCGGCAGCCAAACTACGCGGTGAGTCGCTCGACCACCTTTTGCTCCATGGACCTCCTGGACTTGGGAAAACAACGCTTGCCAACATTGTTGCAAACGAATTGGGCGTAGGATTTAAGGTTACATCGGGTCCCGTATTGGACAAGCCGGGCGACTTGGCAGGTTTGCTCACCTCGCTTGAGCCAAACGACGTGCTATTCATCGATGAAATCCACCGCTTAAGCCCCATCGTAGAGGAGTATCTATACTCTGCCATGGAGGACTTCCGCATAGATATTATGATAGACAAAGGGCCAAGCGCACGATCAATTCAACTGTCGCTCAACCCCTTCACCCTTGTTGGTGCAACAACTCGCAGTGGACTGCTCACCAGCCCATTAAGAGCCCGTTTTGGTATAAACAGCCACTTGGAATATTACGACCATAAAACGCTTGCCAACATCATTAAACGTTCGGCAGCCATATTAAAAGTTCCTTGCACCGAGGAGGCTGCAACAGAGATTTCGTTACGCAGTAGAGGAACACCTCGTATAGCCAATGCACTTTTGCGAAGAGTTCGTGACTTTGCACAGATAAAAGGCAGTGGAAAGATAACCCTCGATATAGCAAAATTCTCGTTAGAGGCTTTAAACATCGATAAATTCGGATTAGACGAGATAGACAACAAGATTTTATCGATAATAATAGACAAATTCAAAGGAGGACCTGTAGGAGTAAACACAATAGCAACAGCATTGGGCGAAGACTCGGGAACACTCGAGGAAGTATATGAACCATTCCTGATAAAAGAGGGATTCATAAAACGCACACCTCGCGGACGCGAAGTTACCGAACTTGCATACAAACATTTAGGTCGTACACCTTTAACACAACAAGGCTCACTATTTGAGTTATAAGAAAATGGCAGGATTAAAATCATTGGCAAAAGATACCGCAATATACGGATTAAGCAGCATATTAGGCAAGTTTCTGAATTGGTGCTTCGTATTCCTGTATATAAACGTATTGCGTTCGACAGCGGACTATGGAATAGTAACAAACCTATACGCATATATGGCGCTGTTACTGATAATTCTGACCTACGGAATGGAGACAGGATTCTTCCGATTTGCCAATGACAAAAACTGCGATAACCCCATGAGGGTATACAGCACAACGCTCATATCCATAGCCTCAACATCTGCACTATTTATTGCAATAACAGCACTGTTATTAAACCCCATTTCAACCATAATGGGTTACCCAAATCAACAAGAGTGCGTAATGATGTTGGCAGTGATAATTGCCATTGATGCCTTCATATCAATACCCTTTGCGTATCTGCGATACCAAAAAAAGGCACTCCGTTTTGCAACACTTAAACTCATAAACATTGCGTTGAATATAGCTCTTAACCTATTCTTCTTTTTGCTATGTCCCTATATTTATGAACGCAATCCCGAAGCTATATCGTGGTTCTTCTCTTACGATAAATTGGTAACCTACATCTTTGTATCAAACCTAATAAGCACCGTGGCAACGCTTCTGATGCTACTGCCCGAGCTTAAAGGATTCAGATATACATTCGACAAAAAACTGTGGCGCACCATGCTCCGCTACTCTCTACCCATACTTATTTTGGGAATAGCAGGAATAATGAACCAAACCTTCGATAAGATGTTCTACCCCTACCTTGCAGCAGACCGTCCTGCACATATGGAGGAATTGGGAATATACGGAGCAGTATTTAAAATAGCCATAGTAATGGTAATGTTCACACAAGCTTTCCGCTTTGCATACGAACCCTTTATCTTTGCCAAAAACAAAAACGAAGGAGGCGACGCCAAAGCGATGTATGCACTTACAATGAAATGGTTTATTATAACATCTCTACTTATATTCCTTGGTGTGATGTTTTACATCGACGTAGTATCGTTTCTAATGCCACCCGCCTACTTCAAAGGCATACATATAGTACCTGTGATAATGGCAGCAGAAGTATTCTTCGGAATAATATTCAACCTATCACTATGGTATAAACTAACCGACCGCACCCAATGGGGCGCATATCTCGCCATTTTCGGCTTTATAATCCTTGCTGGGGTAAATATAGCTTTCGTACCACAATATGGCTATACAGCTTGCGCATGGGCCTCATTTGCCTGCTATTTTGCCATGATGATAGCATCGTACATTATCGGGCAACACTACTACCCCATAAACTATCCCTTAAAAGAGATAGGAGCATACACACTTCTTGCCGTAATACTATACGCAGTAGGAATGTACACCCCTATCGAAAATGATGTGCTTAAATACGTACTCCGCACCACCCTGCTACTAATTTATGTAGCCACAATCGCTAAACCTCTGTTGAAGGCGAAGAGGGGGTAGCATCAACTTTTTAATCAAATAAAATAAATGCTTCGCAATTCTATCTCTTTTTTATACCTTTGCGTACGATTTAAGCAAACTTTTCAGATATGGCTATTAACTATTTTAATGAGGGCATTGATATGCCCCAAATAAGCAAGAGTAAAATCACATCGTGGGTAAAAGAGGTTGCCGCTTCGTATGGTAAACGATGCGGAGAGATTTCGTATATATTTTGCGATGACGAGAAGATTTTGGAGGTTAATCGCCAATTTCTTGAACATGATTACTACACTGATATTATCACATTCGACTACTCGGCAGGATCAACTATTTCTGGAGATTTATTCATAAGCCTTGATACCGTACGCACCAATGCCGAACAGTTCTCTCAAGCGTACGAACGTGAGCTTCACCGTGTAATTATTCACGGCATCCTACACCTTTGCGGTATTAATGACAAAGGAGAGGGTGAACGCGAAATTATGGAGGCAGCAGAAGATAAAGCACTATCTCTTATTTTAGGATAAACAAGTTTTTACAAAGCTCTTACGAAATATTACTTTCAGTCGATACCTTTCGGCTGAAAGTTTTTTTGTAACTTCGCACCAAGTTTCGAAACCTATTTAAAGATTATGGAATTTTCATACGACGTTATTGTTGTTGGTGCAGGACACGCAGGTTGTGAGGCAGCTACGGCTGCAGCAAACTTGGGTTCTAAAACCCTGCTTATTACAATGGACCTTAACAAGATTGCACAAATGAGCTGTAATCCTGCTATTGGTGGTATTGCAAAAGGACAAATTGTTAGAGAGATTGATGCTCTTGGCGGTTACACAGGTATTGTTACCGACCGCACAGCTATTCAATTTCGCATGCTTAACCGCTCGAAAGGTGCTGCCATGTGGAGCCCTCGCGCTCAAAGCGACAGAGCCAAATTTATTCAAGAGTGGCGTGGCATTATAGAGAACACCCCTAATCTTTATTTATGGCAAGACTCTGTAAATCAACTAATTATCAAAGACAAAACCGTAATGGGTGTTAAAACTCAACTCGGAGTTGAGTTCTTTGCCAAATCGGTTGTTATTACATCGGGAACTTTCCTGAACGGTTTGATGCACATTGGTCGCACACAATTTGTGGGCGGTAGAATTTCGGAACCTGCATCATATGGAATCTCTGAGCAATTAGCTCAAGAGGGCGTAACCGTTGGAAGAATGAAAACAGGTACTCCTGTGAGAATTGATGCTCGAAGCATCGACTTCTCTTTGTGTACCGAGCAAGGCGGCGAGGACGATTTTCATAAATTCTCATACCTCGACTTCAAACCTCGTCAACTAAAACAGGTTAGTTGCTGGAGCGTTTACACAAGCCCAAAAGTGCATGAAATTCTTCTTGAGGGCCTACCCGACTCTCCTCTTTACAATGGACAAATTCAGAGTATCGGACCTCGATACTGCCCAAGTATCGAAACTAAACTTCACACCTTCCCCGACAAAATGGAGCATCAACTCTTCCTTGAACCCGAAGGGGAGAACACAAACGAATTCTATCTAAACGGATTCTCTTCGTCGCTTCCAATCGATATCCAAATTAGGGCTTTGCAAGAGATTCCCGCATTGCGTAACGTGCATATTTATCGCCCAGGTTACGCCATAGAGTACGACTACTTTGAACCAACTCAACTTAACCACACTCTCGAGAGTAAGGTTATAAAGAACCTATATCTTGCAGGTCAGGTTAACGGAACTACAGGATACGAAGAGGCAGCAGGTCAAGGTTTGGTTGCGGGTATAAATGCACACATTCGTTGCCATGGCGGAGAGGACTTTGTGCTTCGAAGAGATGAGGCATACATTGGAGTTCTAATCGACGACCTTGTCACAAAAGGTGTGGATGAGCCATATCGTATGTTTACATCGCGTGCAGAATACAGAATTTTGTTACGCCAAGACGATGCAGATATGCGTCTAACAGAAAAATCATACAACATTGGTTTGGCAACAAAAGAGCGATACGATTTATTGCAAAGCAAAAAAGAGGAGCTAAACAGAATAATAGATTTCTGTCGCAACTTCTCTGTTAAAACAGCGTACGTAAACGAAGCGTTGGAGAAGAAAGGAACTTCGCCATTGAAACAAGGCGTAAAACTTGCCGATCTTATGCTTCGTCCTCAATTGAATATTTATGATGTTATTGAGATTGTAACTCCATTTAAACGCGAGGTTGATAAAATCAAAAACAGAAAAGAGGAGATTCTTGAAGCAGCAGAGATACTTCTTAAATACGAAGGCTACATCGAACGAGAAAAACTTATAGCTGACAAAATCTCTCGTTTGGAGAATATCCGCATAAAAGGCAAATTCAATTATAGCGAAATAACCCAACTAACAATAGAGGCTCGTCAAAAGTTATCGAAGATTGACCCTGAAACAATTGCTCAAGCAGGACGTATTCCGGGAATATCTCCTAATGACATAAACATCCTATTAATGCTTTTGGGTAGATAATAAGCTTTTAGTTGTCGGCTTCGCCGCCCCTTCGGGGTAGTTATTAGTTTTTAGAAAATCTAATATATTATATAGAATAATCATATTCATAAACCAATTGTTCCACGTGAAACAATTCAAAATATATGAATAGCGAAACTCTAAATAGAATAAAGAACATCATCTCTGTAATGCCTGAAAAACCTGGGGTTTATCAGTATTTCAACAAAGATGGTGTTATTATTTATGTAGGTAAGGCAAAGAATTTAAAGAGGAGAGTTTCATCTTACTTCAACAAAAACAATCAGAGCATAAAGACCTCTATGCTTGTTAAACACATAGAGGATTTGAAATATTTTATCGTAGAGAGCGAGGAGGATGCACTACACCTCGAAAACTCAATGATAAAAGAGTACCAACCCAAATACAACATTCTCCTAAAAGACGATAAAACATACCCTTGGATTGTAGTAAAAAAAGAGCCATTCCCCCGTATTTTCCTTACAAGAACTGTCGTCAAAGATGGTTCAAAATACTATGGCCCATACAGCAATGTAAATATGGCAAAGGTGGTTCTATCGCTAATAAAAAGGCTATACCCTATTCGTTCATGCTCGTTTTTGCTTAGTAACGATAGAATAAAGGATGGCAAATATTCAAAGTGTTTGGAATTTCATATCAAGAATTGCAATGCTCCATGCGTCGGATTAGAAAATTCCGAGAAATACGATGAGTATATAAAACAGGCACGACAAATCCTTAATGGAGAGACAACAGAGTTATCGCAAATTTTAATGCAAGAGATGCAACAACTATCATCTGAATTAAAATTCGAAGAGGCTCAAAAGATAAAAGAGAAGTTTCTGCTATTAGAAAACTTCCGCTCAAAATCTGTTATAGTAAACTCGAGCGTTCATAATGTCGATGTTTTCGGTTACGAGGATTACGAAGGTACCGTATATATAAACTATATGAACATACGAGAAGGAGCTATCGTACAGAGCATGACGATATCATACAAAAAGAGAATCGACGAGGAAAAAGAGGATATACTTGCACTTGGAGTTACCGAATTACGCGAAAGATTCGAAAGCAACGCTCGCGAAGTTATCGTGCCTTTTGAGTTTGGAGTCGAATCCAAAAATTATATAGTAACCGTACCTCAACGCGGAGATAAACGCCACTTACTACAAATATCTACAAAAAATGCGATACAATATAGAGTAGACCTGACAAAACAATCGGAAAAACTAAATCCCGAGCAACGCACCACAAGAATACTAACACAACTCGCAAAAGACTTTCATCTTAATGAGCTACCACGCCATATGGAGTGCTTTGACAATTCGAACACGCAAGGAACAAATCCCGTATCGGCATGCGTAGTATTTAAAAATGCGAAACCTTCGAAAAAGGACTATCGCCATTTCAACGTAAAAACCGTTATCGGAGCCAACGACTATGCAACAATGCAAGAGGTAATACACCGACGATACAAACGATTATTGGACGAAGGAGGTGAGCTACCACAAATGATAATAGTAGACGGAGGCAAGGGTCAGTTAAGCGTAGCCGTTGAAACCTTAAAGGAGCTTGGATTATACGGTAAAATCGCCATAGTTGGTATTGCCGAAAAATTAGAGGAGATATACTTCCCCAATGACTCTGTTCCCCTTTACATCGACAAAAATTCGGAATCATTAAAAGTGATTCAACGCATGCGCGACGAAGCCCACCGATTCGGAATCACTCATCACCGCAAAAAGAGAAGCAAAGCACAAGTTGTCTCAGAACTCGACAGCATAAAAGGAATCGGAGCAAAGACTAAAGAGTTGTTAATCAAGACATTTAAAAGCGTAAAAAGAATTAAAGAAGCTGATTATCAAGATATTGCAAATTTAATAGGTAAATCTAAAGCCGAGATTCTTATAAGGGGATTAAAGAAGTAGATAATCAACCGCAAATTGCGCACAAGTGAGAAAATATAGTTAATTTCGCATACTGAAAACAAAAGAGATTCTTTAGACATGAGAATTGTAATACAAAGAGTAAACAGAGCATCCGTAACAATCGACAACAAACTTAAGTCAGAGATTGGCAAAGGGTTGCTGATTCTACTTGGAGTTGAAGAGGCAGACACCGATGAAGATTTAAAATGGCTGACTGCTAAAGCAGTGAACCTACGCATATTCGACGACGAGAACGGAGTGATGAATCTATCGGTAAAAGACGTTGACGGAGAGGTATTGGTCGTAAGCCAATTTACCCTCTATGCAGCAACAAAAAAAGGGAACAGACCCTCGTATATAAGAGCTGCAGGACACGCAACAGCAATTCCAATGTATGAGAAGTTCTGTAAAGAGATTGAATTACTCATAGGCAAAGAGGTTAAACAGGGAGAATTCGGTGCTGACATGCAGGTATCACTCGAAAACAACGGACCCGTAACAATAGTAATAGACACTAAAAATCGCGAATAAATGACAATAGAAGAGGCTCAAAAAATCGTAGATAGTTGGATAAAGAGCTATGGCAAACGCTATTTCAACGAACTTACCAACATGGCTATTCTCACAGAAGAGGTTGGCGAAGTCGCAAGGGTAATGGCGCGTACATATGGAGAACAATCATTTAAAGATAGCGATAAAAAGGCGGAACTTGCCGACGAACTCGCCGATGTTTTATGGGTTTTGATATGCATAGCAAACCAAACAGGAGTTGATTTAACCGAAGCTCTAAAAAAGAACATCAAAAAAAAGACAGAGAGAGATAAAACACGACATATAAACAATCCAAAATTATAATTAACATGGACAAATATAACGAAGCCATCTCAAAATACGAGAAAAATTTGAACGATGAGATCGTAAAGAACGAGGTTGAGAACCTACTCAAAAAGAGTATTTCAGAGAACTGCACCCCTGAGGTATATAAGACAATATACTCATGTATGGATATTACAACTCTTGAGGTTACAGACAACTACGAATCGGTATTGAAATTGGTTGACAAAGTAAACAATTTAGAGAACGAACAACCCGAAATACCAAACGTTGCAGCAATTTGCGTATATCCAAACTTTGTTACTGCAGTAAGAGGAGCATTGGAGGTATCGGACGTTAAGGTGACATCTGTTTCAGGAGGTTTCCCATCATCTCAAACATACCCCGAAGTCAAAGCAATTGAAGCAGGCTTAGCGTTGAAAGATGGTGCAGACGAGTTGGATATTGTCATGAACGTAGGCAACTTTATTTTGGGTAACTACGAAGATATGTGCGACGAGATTAACGAGGTGAAAGAGATTTGTGGAGACGCAAAGCTAAAAGTGATACTTGAAACAGGCACACTAAAAAGCTATAACGATATCAGAAAAGCAGCGATTCTTTCGATATACGCTGGAGCCGATTTCATCAAGACTTCGACAGGTAAAATAGCAGTTGGAGCAACTCCCGAAGCATTCTATACAATGTGTAATGCGGTCAAAGACTACTACGAAGAGACAGGTACAAAAATAGGAGTAAAAGCCGCAGGAGGTATACGCACAGCCGCTGATGCAGTAAAATACTATACAATAGCAAAAGAGGTGTTAGGCGAAGAGTGGCTAAACAAAGATTTGTTCCGTATTGGCGCTGCAAGTTTGGCAGATAATCTAATAGCTGCAATTAACGAATAATAGAACAGAGTAACAATAAAAAAATGAAGAGAACCTTCACAGTTCTCTTCATTTTTTTATGATTATTATTAATAATTTCGAGCTATGATATAATCGAGAATTTTCATCAGCATCTCTTTAATGTCTGAATCTGGGAAAATTTCAAGAGCCCCAGCTGCCTCAGTCTTTAAACGTTGCATTGTTTTTTCGGCATACTCTATTCCACCCTTCTCTTTTGCATAATCAACCAAAAGAGCAATTTCAGCATCGGTGAGCGACTGTTTCATCAAAAGAGCACGCATTTCGTCATTACGTTCATCGTTATTCGATTCTATCGCATATAACAAAGGAAGCGAAACTTTACCCTCTTTCAAGTCTGAACCTGTAGGTTTTCCGACAACATCATCTGTAAAATAGTCGAAGATATCGTCTTTTATCTGAAAGCATAGCCCCAATTTTTGTCCAAACAATTCAACAGCATTAAGTTGTTGCTCATCGGCTCCATTTGAATAACCACCCATCAACATACACGACGAAAAGAGAGATGCAGTCTTTTGCTTAATTACACTAAAATATCTGTTTTCATCGAGAATATGGCTATCGGCAGTCTCTATTTGATCAATTTCTCCTGTAGCCAACTCTTTACCAAGAGCAGCTATAAGAGATACAGTATTAAGATTGTTCGATTTTATCGCCGATTGAAGGGCTGTAGAGACAAAAAAATCGCCGACCAAAACAGCTACTCGGTTATCCCAAATATTATTTACTGTTCTACGACCTCGGCGAAGGGGAGAACTATCAACAACGTCATCATGTATAAGGCTTGCATTATGTAACAGCTCAACGGCAACTGCAGCACTCATGGTTGCATCGTTAACCTCTCCAAAAAGACGCGAACTCAATATTACTAACATTGGGCGTATTTGTTTACCCTTTGCCTGAAGATAATAGTCAACTACACTCTTCAACAAAGCATTATCAGAGGACAGAGTATCATAGAGGGCTTTATTAAAGTTCTCCATCTCCACTCCAATAATCTTCTTAATCGACTCGCGTATATCCATTGCCTTTATAATATTGAGTACAAAAATAGTAATAATAGAACAGAAAATCGCTATCTTTATATTAAATTTACGCAATAATTTTATCAATCAACTATGAAGAGATTATTTTTATTAGATGCATACGCACTTATATACAGAGCATACTACGCATTTATCAAAAATCCGCGTATAAACTCAAAAGGGTTAAACACCTCTGCAATATATGGATTTGTAACCACTCTTGAAGAGGTATTGAACAAAGAACAACCCACACACATAGCGGTGGCATTTGACCCTCAAGGACCAACATTTCGTCACGAAATGTTTGAGCAGTATAAAGCACAACGCGAGGAGACACCAGAAGCAATACGCACTGCTGTACCCATTATAAAAGATATAATAAGAGCTTATAATATACCAATTCTCGAAGTATGCGGCTACGAGGCTGACGATGTTATCGGAACAACTGCTAAGCTTGCCGAGGAGAGGGGGTTTGACACCTACATGATGACTCCGGATAAAGATTTTGGTCAACTCGTAAGCGACCATATCTTCCAATACAAACCTCGCCATGGAGGAGGATTCGATATATATGGAGTCGAAGAGGTGAAAGAGCGATACGGTATTGCGTCGCCATTGATGATAATCGACATGTTGGGATTGATGGGTGATAGTGCCGACAACATCCCAGGTTGTCCAGGAGTTGGAGAGAAGACCGCAATAAAACTAATCAACGAATTTGGCTCAATAGAAAATCTTCTCGTTTCAACCGACAAACTAAAAGGAGCCTTAAAAACAAAAATTGAGGAGAACGTCGACAAAATTAAATTCTCAAAATTTTTGGCAACAATAAAAATTGATGTTCCAATAGAGTTTGACGAAGAGGGACTGAAACATGAAAAACCCGACTGCGATAAATTGGAAAAAATTTTCGCTGAATTGGAGTTCCGAAACTTGGCAGAAAAAATTTTAGGAAAAACCCCGACTGCTCAACCCGAAAAGAAAAAAGAGGTAAAAACAGTTGTTTCTCAACCCTCGCTCTTTGACTTATTTGCGACCGATGGGACAGAAACCAAAGAATACGCAAACGTAGAGAGCTTAAACAATCGTCAACACACATACTATCTTATTGATACAGAGGATAAAATAAAGGATTTAACCTCGAAATTAGAGTGTGCTGAAAATTTTTCATTTGACACAGAAACCACCTCGATTGATCCTATAAACGCAAAATTGGTAGGAATGTCGTTCGCAATGAAAGAGAACGAGGCATTTTACGTACCCGTACCCGAAGATGAAGCGGAGGCACAAAAAATCGTGGAACATTTCAGAGCTACGCTCGAAAATGAGAAATCGCAAAAGATAGGACAAAACATAAAGTACGACTTCATAGTGATGCAAAACTACGGAGTTGAGCTCAAGGGCGATTTTTTTGACACCATGGTGGCCCACTACCTATTGCAACCCGACGGGCACCACAACATGGACTATTTGGCTGAAATATATTTAGGGCATAAAACAATCAGTATAGACTCTCTGATTGGAGCCAAAGGTAAAAGCCAACGCTCAATGAGAGATGTTCCACTTGCCCAGATATGCGAATACGCAGCCGAAGATGCAGACATTACCCTTCGCCTTAAAAACCTCTTTGAGACAAAACTTAAAGAGGAGGGATTGGAGAAACTATTCTACGAAATAGAGATGCCTCTTGTAAAAGTATTGGCACAAATGGAGGCAGAAGGCGTAAAAATTGACACAAGCACACTTGCCGAAAGTTCAAAAAAAATGACACTGAAAGCGTGTGAAATAGAGACTCGAATATTTGAATTGGCAGAAGAGACATTTAACGTCAACTCTCCCCGTCAGGTAGGAGAGATACTCTTTATAAAACTAAAAATAGACCCCAAAGCAAAGCCTTCAAAACAGGGAGGATACTCAACATCCGAAGAGGTACTTACAAAGCTGATAAACCGTCATCCCATAGTGCCTCTAATCCTTGAATACCGAGGGTTGAAAAAGTTGTTAAGTACATATATAAACGCGTTGCCTGAGCTTATAAACAGCCATACAGGCAAAATACACACGTCGTTTAACCAAACCGTTACAGCAACAGGTCGATTGAGTTCAAGCAACCCCAACCTGCAAAACATCCCAATCAGAGATGACAACGGCAAGGAGATACGAAGAGCCTTTATTCCTAATGACGGAGAGGTGTTCTTCTCTGCCGATTACTCTCAAATAGAGCTACGCATAATGGCACATTTGAGCAAGGATGAGAATATGGTAAACGCATTCCTTTCGGGAGAAGATATCCACGCAGCAACGGCAGCCAAGATATTCAACGTTCCGCTTAACGAGGTTACAAGTGATATGCGAAGAAAGGCAAAAACTGCCAATTTCGGCATTATATACGGCATCTCGGCATTCGGATTGGCAGAGAGACTAAATATCTCCAGAACCGAAGCAAAAGGGCTAATCGACGGTTATTTCGAGTCATTTCCATCGGTAAAAGAGTATATGGAAAAAAGTATTGAGGTAGCAAGAGAAAAAGGCTATGTTGAAACCATAACAGGACGCAGACGTGTTTTACACGATATAAACTCAAATAACAGCATAGTACGTGGATATGCTGAGCGCAATGCCATTAATGCCCCAATACAAGGCAGTGCAGCCGATATTATAAAGATTGCCATGGTACGTGTGGCAAACCGAATAAAAAGCGAAAATATGCGTGCTAAAATGATTATTCAGGTACATGACGAGTTGAACTTCAGTGTTCCTGAAAACGAACTTGAGCAATTAAAACAAGTTGTTACCGAAGAGATGTCTGCGGCATACAAAATGAGCGTACCCCTAATTGCCGATACAGGAAGCGGTAAAAATTGGTTGGAAGCGCATTAGAGTTTTTAGTTTTTAGTTGTTAGTTGTTAGTTTTTAGATAATTAGATATTTCTAATTCCTAATTGTGACGAAGTCACGAACTAATTCCTAATTTCTAATTCCTAATTAAAAATAAGCAATCCTAACCATAAAATAACTATCCTCTTTAATAGGGTAAGCATCAAATAAATCGGAGATACTCATAAGGTTGCCACACTCACTATCGGCAACCTTTTTTACACTCCCCTCCTCCACTTTGAACGTGGCATTGTTGGGAAGTAAAACAGAATCTTTTACCGTTACACAGAAAGCAGTCTCAGGGTTCAATCTCGCATACTCTTTAAGATATTCTTCAGCATTTATAATCCTATATTGAGGAGTATTTAATTCATCCTCTCCACGTCCAAAATCATACGCATAATCATTCAATAAAGAGATAGGAGAAGAAGAAACTTTTGAGAACCCTTGACTCATGTACCACTCAGCAACAGACGAACTTCCGGGAATCAACATACATAGGTTTGCACTGTTACGATAAAGACACTCGAAAATATCCTTCATCAATGCCTTACCATACCCCCTGCCCCTGTAATCCACCTTTGTTGCAACTCCATAGATATACGAGCATTTTCCACAGCCACCAACAAAATTAAACATGTCGGCAGTAGCAACAATGGCATCCCTATCGCGCAATATATAACTCTTACCCAAAGGACGTATTTTGGTTATATATTGCTCTATTGTCTCCTCATCATCGTCAAATGCCTCACGCCATAACATGGCAATTTCAACAGCCTCGGTAGAGCGTTTTATCTCCTCAACCTTCTCCTCATTTCCAAGTATCTCAATAAGACTGAATTTGGGATACAACATAATTGGCTGATACGATAATTTGGCATCACGCAAGCCTTGAATACCCAAATCCTCTTCGCGATTTATATAGCAATACTGCTCCGACAAAGCATTTGCAAAAAGATTATTTATCATTGCAAAACTTCTTTCGTAACGTACACTCCCCTTCTCTATATGGATACAAAAAGTGTTGTTGTTTATTGCCGACCCATATGTAAATGCAGCCAAGTCTCCATCAACATAAAGAGCCAAACCCTGCAATCCTAAAGCCTCAAAATTATCCATTCCGCACTCTATTGCTCGTCTTTCGCACTCATACGCTTCCAAATCGGCATTTTCCTTGCCCTCTCGCCACTCTTCCACAAGTTTAAGTACTTCTTCCTTATGAGCAGAAGAAAGTGGCTCTGTGGTGAAATTATAGAGTTTCTTAAAGGTGTTGACGTGATTACGTTTGGGTTGCAATTTCTTGCCGGCTAAAGTCCTTAATTGGTCGGCATTGTAGATATAATCAAACTGACTGCGTTTAGGATATAGATAATACCCGCAAAAGGGTATAGATGTGCGTAATTTCTCAGCAAAATTAGCCGAAACACCAGCCATTTTAAAAGGCTCGTTACTTGCACAAACATACTCCACAAGCTTTTTAAAAGCGGCAATGGAGTCACCCTCTCCAATAGGCTCCATATAAGTATGTTGTTTACCATCCACACCTCCAAACCGTATAAAGATAAAGCTTCCCCACTTCGCTATTTCGGGATTGTGCAGATGAGCCCAACAAAAGACATTGGCAAATGCCATATCGCAACTACCCTCTCCCATTGCATAAGAATATTGTTCAAATAACTCTCTATCTTCAATTTTAACAGGTGTAAATTCCAACATAATCAATCTATTTTTTGTCTTGGTAAAAGTACAAAAAAAGCATAAAACTCCCCTCCTCTAATCGGGCATATTTTTACCAACGGTGATATATGCCTCCGAAAGATAATGATAGCCCGAAGCATTCTGAAAAACACGCAATCCAAACATCTTAGATGCAGAGAAAAGATGCTCCGTTATCTCGCTACGCACAGCCTCATAACCCTTCCAATCGGTAACAAGAGAGAAACAGTACGTCTGAATAGGAATCCCATTCTCGCAAGGCTCCAAAAGACGCACCATTGAGAGCATATTTTTATTTACCGTAGAAAGAGAGTTTATATAGAGTTGCGAGTACGCTCTAAAGAGTCCCAAATTTGTATCTATAGTTCCCGAAATGCCACTTTCGCCAACCACAGAGAGTCTTCCCTCCTCTGCTCCCTGAGTCCGTTTTTTAGCAATATAATCAGAAAGAAGTTCAACCCTCTCCCACCCCTTCAGCTCCTCATCAGATAAGGTTATAATACTTCCCACCTCAATTACAAAAGTCACTAATATTCTTCTTCCACCACTCTCCTGCATAGCCCTCCAATTTTGCAGAGTAGACGATATCAAAAGATAAGGCGGAACGGTAAGAATTGTATTGTCATAATTACGAACCTTCACGGTATTCAAAGTAATATCCTCAACAATACCGTTAACCTTTTCATCCGAAGTTGTAATCCAATCTCCCTTACGAACAACATCATTTTGCATAAGTTGCACTCCTGCCACCAAACCCAATATAGTATCTTTGAAAATCAACATCAGAACAGCGGCAAAAGCCCCTAATCCCGTAATAAGATTCATTGGAGATTTGTCAATTACAATAGAGACAACAACAATCAAAGCCAATATGATAACAACTCCCTTAATTAACTGCAAAAGTCCATGCAAAGGGATGTTTCTACTTTTCTCCCCCTCGCTGATAATATGCCATATAACACCCATGAGATAATTCAAATAGAGAGCAGATGAGAGGATAAGATATATCCAACAAATTCGCTCAGTAATTGATATAAATTTAGGATAGTCGTTATAAGCCAATGGCAAAAACGGAAGCATAAAAACAGGAGGAAAAACATAGAGTAATCTCGAAAATGCTTCGTGCTTAATCAAAAGCCTTATTACCCTACCCTTTAGTTGCTTAAATATACGAGGGAAAACGTACCTGATTACTATATGCAGAATCCAAGAAAGAAGAATGGAGATAAGCAACAAAAGAAGAACAAACACCCAGCATTCAACACGCTCGGCTACATTGGCAGAGATACCAATCTTCTCAAAAAAAGCCTTAAGGAAAGATACAAAAATGTGAAAAAACGATAGTTTCTCCTCCATTACATCCCATTTAAAGAGTCATTATTTAAGGATATAACAAATGAGAGTAATGAAAAGTTCAAAGGAAAATAAAATTTTTACCAAAATTTATTATTCTCGGAGCTATACTCAAAACCTACCGATTCAAGTTTATCTTCTAACCACTTACGCTCAATGCCTAAAGTAGCACAAAGTTCGTCAAGCGAAGAGAACTCATCACGCAACTTCATGTTTATAAAACTAAACAATATCATAGGATCTGAAGGAATGGTCTGCATAGCAATCAATTTTTAAATCAAAACAGCTTTATATTAAAAAAGATAGGCTGTCCGAAAGAATCAGACAGCCTTTAATCATCTTAAGACTACGATTAAGCCTCAACGATTGCACCTGTAGGACAAGCATCAGCGCAAGTACCACAGCTCAAACATTTATCAGCATCAATTACGTAGATATCGCCCTCAGAGATAGCCTCTACTGGGCACTCACCTGCACATGTTCCACATGCAACGCAGTCTTCTGTAATAACGTAAGCCATTTTTCTTAAGTTTATAAATTAGTACTAATGTGTGTGCAAAGTTACTGTTTTCTCTCAAATACACAAAAAAACGAGAGTTAAATTATTATTATCACTCTCCCATTTAAAAGACTATTTTAATTTACCGCTCAAAGCAGCCATTTTAATTGCAGTAACAGCAGCCTCGTCGCCTTTGTTACCAAGTACGCCACCTGCGCGGTCAAGAGCTTGTTGCATATCGTCTGTTGTCAAAACTCCAAAAATTACAGGTATTGAACCCTCCTCGTTAAGAGAAGTTATACCTTGGGTTACACCCTCACAAACATACTCAAAGTGAGGAGTACCTCCACGTACAACACAGCCTAACACTATCACAGCATCGGGACGATAGAACTGCATAGCACGTTTAGCACCAAATGTCAATTCAAAAGTTCCGGGAACATACTCTACAAAAATGTTTTCAGACTTAACTCCGTTAACCTCAAGAGTATCACACGCACCTTTTAAAAGCGCACCTGTAACCTGTTCGTTCCACTCCGAGCATATAATTGCAACTTTCATTTTTGAAGCATCAGGCATAGAGTTTCTGTCATACGCCGATAAGTTTGTTGTAGCCATAATTTTTTATAAATAAAAAAGGGTGCCAACATATAAAATATGCGATACCCTTTATATTGTTATAGTCTATATTTTACTATTTAACTTGAGCTTTAGCTCTCTCAATGTATTTGTCAATATCTTGACCCATTACTGAGTTTTCGTATTTGTCTTTAACCTCTTGGTATAGCTCAATAGCTTTTGCGAAATCCTCAGTTTTCTCAGCAACAGTAGCTGCTTTGATAAGGAATAGGGGAGAGATTACAGCATTTGAAGCCTCCTCAGCTGCCTCAACAAATTTTTTCATAGCTTTGTTGTAATCGCCCATGTTGGCGTAGCAGTTACCAATCATAGCAATGATGTTGGGATACAAAAGAGGTTCGTTACCATCGTATGCCTCCAAATACTCAAGAGCCTCCTCGTTGTTTCCAAGGTTGTATGCACAAATACCTGCATATGCGTTAGCAAGATTTCCTGCTTTAGTTCCAGAATACTCATCTGCAACAGCTTTGAAACCAATGAAATCAGCCTCGTCTCCGTTAAGAGCAACCTCAAAATTATCTTGTTCAAAATAGAACTCACCTTTAAACATTGCATTTTGAGCCTCTTCTTCCAAAGGAGCCAAATAAAATTGTTTAACCAAAAGGATACCTATAACAGCCAAAATTACAACCAAAACAGCAGCTGTAAGTTTTTTGCCATTTTTCTCAATCCATTGTTCGCCTGAAGAAAGGACGTTGTTCATTTTATCCAACTCGTCCATTTTTTGTTCTTTATTAGCCATTTGTATTTAATGTATTTAATTAATATTCAGTTGTTTATACACAAGAGCAACAATTGCCATAGTTTCAAGGCAATGCACACTTATGCAAATTTCAGTGCAAAAATAAAATATTTATCCATATAAATAAAATTTCATCAATAAATTTTACATTTTAATTAGTATCTTCGCAGTGTCAAATTAAGAATAGAAGATACGCATTATGATTCTCGAAACCATTTCGTTACTAAATTTTAAAAACATAGCCGAAGCCGATATAACCTTTTCGGAGAACATAAATTGCTTCTTGGGGAACAACGGTATGGGAAAAACCAACCTGTTGGATGCAATATACTATCTATCATTCTGTAAAAGTTTCTACAACATATCCGACTCACAAAACATAAAACACGGAGAGGAGTTTTTCATGATAAAGGGCAATTACCTTAATTCCAAAACCGGCGATATGTCAGAGATAAACTGCGGAGTAAAAATGAAGCAAAAAAAGAGCTTCAAACGCGATAAAAAAGAGTACGACAAACTATCTGAACACATAGGATACATCCCGTTGGTAATAGTATCGCCAGAAGATAGCGAATTGGTAAAAGAGGGTAGCGATATACGTCGAAAATTCATCGATCAAACCCTATCTCAATTCAACAAGGAGTATCTTTCGGCAATAATAGCCTACAACAAGGCTCTCACCACCAGAAACGTAATGCTACGACGTGGCGATAAAGAGATAGCTCTATACGAAGTAATTGAGGGGCAAATGGAGTACTCTGCAAACTATATATACAAATGCAGAAAAGAGTTTATAGATAACTTTGTAGTCGTCTTTAACGACTTTTATCAACAAATAAGCGGAGGAGGGGAGAACGTAACACTTTCGTACTCATCACACTTAAACGACGGAGCATTGGCCGACCAACTTGCCGAGAGCAGAGAAAAGGATAAGATATTGGGATACACAACACGAGGTATACACCGCGATGATTTGGATATGAAACTTGGCGACCACAACATAAAAAGAGTAGGCTCTCAAGGACAAACCAAAACATTTGCCATAGCCCTACGTTTTGCCCAATACGAATATCTGAAAAAAATGGGAGGAAAGAGCCCAATCCTTCTATTGGACGACATATTCGACAAGCTCGACTCAAACCGAGTTGAACGAATAATGAACATGGTTTCAACTCCCGATTTCGGACAGATATTTGTAACAGATACCAACCGAGAATACCTCGATGCAATAGTTCGCAAAAGCGACAAAAAATTCAAACTCTTTGGAGTAGAAGAGGGCGTAATAAGAGAGATATAGATGGAGAGACGCAAAACCGTACATATAAGTGAAATAATTCAGGAGCTCCTCACAAAAAACAATATGAAGAGCCGTCTTGATGAAACCACCATAGCCCAAAAGTGGGAAGAGGTGGTTGGCAAAACCATGGCAAAATACACCCGAAAGGTATACGTCAGCAAAGGAGTTTTACATGTAGAGGTAATCTCCTCTGTCGCACGCAACGAATTGGTAATGAACCGTTCAATCCTAATTGAAAAACTCAATCAAACAACAGGAAACGAAACAATAAAAGATATTATATTCAGATAAAAAGAGATGGACAAGCTATATAAACACAAAATAGAGATACAGCCCCGTTTTAACGACTTTGATCCAATGGGGCATGTAAACAATACCATATTCATGAACTACTTTGACGTAGGCAAGGTAGCCTATTTTAAAGCTGTATGGGATACAGACTTTATAGATTGGAAAGAGTTTGGATTGGTAATTGCCCGCATTGAAACAGACTTTATGTCGCCAATTTTAATGGGCGAAAGGGTAGTGGTACGCACCACCATTCTTCGCATCGGCAACAAAAGCTTGGAGCTATCGCAACAGCTCATAAACCCCGACACAAACCAATTAAAAGCGGCAGCACGCACAATTATGGTTGGCTTTGACGTAAACACCAACAGCGCTGAACCCATAACCGAAAAATGCGTAGAGGCAATATCTCGTTACGAAGGCCGTCCTTTTAAAAGAGAAATAAGCAAATAAAATATCATAAAACCAATAAGCAGGTTCTACATATCGTAAAACCTGCTTATTCTATGTTTAGTGGAAGTGTCGATCTTACCTATCACTACATACTGATGAGTAGAAAGGTAAACCATATATTGCATTACTTATATAATCGGCCGAAACGTAAGTGTATTGAGGATTTATCTTATACACTCCTTTGTTGTTTATAAAGCCGTAATAGTCGCCTATTTTCACAAGAGCCAAATCCTTGACAAATGGATATGCTTCGTCAAACTGACGCTTAATAACTATCTTGCCAGACTTATTTACATAAGCCCATTTCCCTTTTATCATAACAGGAGCTATATCTGCTCCATTAAAAGGCAAAACCTTGTCAAAAGCAGCAGGAACAACCCATTCGCCGTTAACATCTGTCCATCCCCATTGATCATTGCTTAAGGTAATAAACAACTCTCCATCGGCTCTCATGTCGTCAAATGAGGGTTCAAGAACAAATACTCCCATTTTATTAATCAAGCCCCATTTATCTCCAACGGCAACAGGAGCCAACTCTCCTGAAAAGGTCTTTGCTGCATCAAAATTTGCAGGGATTATAACAGTTCCTACTTTATCGATATAGCCCCATTTATTATCCAAACCTTTTACTGCAGCCAGCCCCTCGCTGAAATGAGTTGCATCGTAGTATATTGGAGGTATTACCTTTTCGCCTTGCATATTCGCAAAGCCATAACGTTTTTGCCTTTTCTCGGTTGTATAATAACGGGCCATATCCTCAATATAGATTTCAACCCAATCAACCTCTCTAAGCGAAAATTTAAGCTCTCCTTTGCGATTTATAACTCCGGGGACATCTCCATTGCGTACAACCCATGCCATGTTGTTATTAAAAACAGTGGCATACTTGTAGACATCGGGTAGTATCTGTTCTCCATCATTATCGGCATATCCGTAACGGTTCTCTTTAAGCACTAAAGCCACATCATCTCTTATTAATGATACTTGAGATGCGTTAACCGAAAACTGATATTTATCGCTCTTTGATATGAAAAACAGAGAATCTCCTGCCCCTACTGCTATATCCTTAACATCTGCCATATTCCAACCCTTATTGGAACACGACGATGCAAGCATTGCAACAAGCAACACCAACACCATTTTTAAGGATATACTTTTTTTCATATCGGGAGTTTTATGGTATTATTGTTCTTTTGAATAACTTTCGATGTGACGCGCTCTCTTCTCAGGATAGATGTCTTCGATTGTAATCATCATACCTGTCTCCTCAACATCTCCGAACTCATCATTAATAGCTGTTCCAAATGTTTTCATTGATGGAGAAAGAGCCATATATGCACTTACCAAAGGAGGAATATTTGCTCCTAAAGCTCTAATCTCTCCGTTTAGTGTAAGATAATCTTTTTTGTAGTCTGTTTTGCAGAACAATTGCTCAAAGTCTGCATCATTGGCTGTTGTATCCAATGGTTTGTGTGCCCAAATAAGATTTTCTTTATCAGGGAAATATATTCTTAAGAAGTGCATAATCATATTTCTACCTACAACAGGGAACTCTGTGTACATAGTAAACTTACCAAGTAGGTATTTTGTTTGAGGATATATAGAAATAATTCCACCCAAACCATCCCAAAGGTTGTCAAGAGCAAACAATCCTTTTGCTCCTGCTTTTGAAGATTGGTACTCCAATGCTACAAACGAGCGTCCCAACTCAATGGTGTAGGGAAGATATTTCTCTTTGAACTCTTGTGAGAACTCAAACAGGTGAGCCATTGCTATTCGGGGCGAACCATCCTCCTCAAATTTAATATCCTCTCCCAGTAGGAAGCGATAACCTCCTAAAATCTCCTCTTGTTCAGGATCCCAAACAAACAACTGACGGCAAGGTGGTGTCATTGTATCAAACTCATCGATATCCACCGATTTGCCTGTACCTCCTCCTCCGTTTCTAAATGCGATCTCCCTTAAACGGCCAATCTCGTTCATGATATTGGGAGATTCAGCTGCTTCAATTACATAAATTTCATTGTTACACTTACGAGTGCGACGAATAAAAGTTGCTCTTTTTAACTCTTCTTTAATTAGAGCTCTGTCTATTTTCTCTATAATCTCTTCCATAGTGATGGATTACTTTTTTATTTCGTACACTAAATCTTTCACATATTGAGCCCACTCGCGTGGATTTTTATCTGAATTGAATGTTTGCCAAGGAATGGGTTTGCCGAAATATATCTCATATTTCTTACCCTTTGCCTTAAACAATTCATCAGGCAGATAAATAAGTTCAATATTGAATTTTATTCCTAATTTCTCACGTATCAAAGCAAAGTTGTAGAAGAAATTCGAATTTTGCCCTCTGAAAAATACAGGAACAACATCTCGTTGTTGCGACACAGCATTTGTCACAAACCACTTTTTCCAAGGCAAATCCAAAATTTTTCCCTTTTGACGGCGCGAACACATACCTGCCGGGAAAACCAACAATTGGTTATCTCCACCCATAACCTCATCCAAGTTCTTCGCCAAACTTCTCGACTGTTTACCATAGCAGTTAACAGGGATGAAACATGGAGCCAAAGGCTTAAGATTCATCAACAAGTCATTTACTTGAGCCTTTATCTTACCATCAAAATATTCTCCCAAAATCGAAAGCAGAAGAATTCCGTCCATTCCACCAAGAGGATGATTACTTACAAAAATAAATTTTTTGTCTTTTGGAATATTCTCCAATCCGTAAACATCACATTCGACATCCAAAAATTTCTTAACGCCATTTGCAAAATCAATACCTTCCAAACCGGGGTTTTCATCCAAAAAGGCATTAATTTCATCTTGATGAATCGTCTTTTTTAGATAATTCATTATAAATTTCGGAAGACCTTTGCCCTTGCGAAACTTACTTTTGACAACTTTATCCAAATCTATTCTTAATGGTTCGTTCATCTTCTTAAGAAATTAATTTGTATTAATACTCTATTTAACAAACAATTACACCTACTTTTAGCTAAGTCATAGTTTACTTATGACCATAAAAGAGCAAACAAAAATACAATTTTTATCTCTTTATAGAAAAAATTAGCAAATTTTTTATTCAAAAAGATTGAAATCTTACTAATTGAAAGTAAAAAGAGATGTCTGTTTTTTGCAAAAAAAGAATTCAAATTCAACATCAAAAAAATCAAAAAACAGATACTCTTGCAACAATAAAAATTGTTGATAAATTTAGTTCTTCTTGTGTGGTTTTAATAGATTATTTTAACTATCTTTATCCCCTAATTTAGGATAACTATATTTTATTGAGTGCGAGATTATGCAAGAACCTGTATATCACATACCTGCGTTATTAGATGAATGTCTTGAGGGATTAAACATTTCTCCAAACGGAACATACGTTGATGTAACCTTTGGTGGAGGTGGACACTCTCGAGGTATAATTAAAAATTTAGGAGAGAGTGGAAGACTATTCTCTTTTGACCAAGACAGTGACGCAGAAAAGAATATAATTGACGATGAACGCTTCACTTTTGTAAAAAGCAATTTCAGGTTCTTGAAAAATTTTATGCAATACCACAACGTAGAGAATGTTGATGGCATAATTGCCGATTTGGGAGTATCGTTCCACCACTTTGATGAAGCCGACAGAGGATTCTCGTTCCGCTTCGATGGCAAGCTCGATATGAGAATGAACAGACGAGGTGGCAAATCGGCATCGGACATAATAAACCGCTATCCCGAAGATAAGATTGCCGACATACTATACTACTACGGAGAGATGCGCAATGCCAGACGCATTGCTTCAGCAATAGTGAAAAAGAGAGAGGGCAAAATGATAGAGACAACAACCGATTTGCTCTCGGTAATAAAGGATTTGGTAAACCCTAAACAAGAGAAGAAGGAGTTGGCTCAAATTTTCCAAGCACTACGCATTGAGGTAAACGACGAAATGGCAAGCCTCAAAAGCATGCTCACCCAGAGTGCAGAAATATTAAAACCCGGCGGAAGAATGGTTGTTCTTACATACCACTCGCTTGAGGATAGAATTGTAAAAGACTTTTTCAAATTCGGAAACTTTGAGGGTAAAGCCGAAAAGGATTTCTTCGGACGAGTAATTGCACCACTCAAACAGGTAAACAATAAAGTTATTGTACCATCAGAGGAGGAGATAGAGCGCAATCCAAGATCTCGTTCGGCAAAGTTAAGAATAGCGGAAAAACTATAAGAACATGGCAGAAAACGAAAAGATAGAAGAGCTAAAAGAGGAGATTATATCATTGGAGCAATCTGATGATACAACCTCTGATGTTGTATCCCAAGAGCAAGAAGAGGAGACAAACATCGAGGAAGAGGGTTCTGCCACCGAAGAAGATAAAAAAAACAAAAAGAAAGAGAAGAGAGAGAGAAAGAATATTCTAAAAAGCATTTGGAATATTATAAAGACAATCTTCATGGGCCGAATATTATCGGTTGACTTTATCATACGATATTGGAAAACAATTTTAACAGCCCTGTTTATAAGCCTTTTCTACATATCCAACCGATATGCATGTCAACAAAGCGCGGCTCGCATAAAAAGAGTTGAAAGCGAGATAGTGGAAATTCGATACAAATCGCTCGGAATGTTTACTCGCTTGAAAACTTTGCAACGTGAAGATTCAATAGCAAAACTAATAAGGGAATCGAATTTAAAGCTCGAAATACCCAAACATCCGCCTTATACCATAAACGCAATTAAAGAGAATGGAAAAGAGTAAACAAAGTAAAATATTATTCCGATACTTTCTCATATCAGCAGTTGTCGTGCTGATGTGTTGCGTTGTTATTGCCAAAACCATAAAAATAGTATTTGTGGAGAGAGAGGGATGGAATAAAAAAACCGAGGCCACAATACGCAAAAACATAAAAATTCCTGCACAGAGAGGTAACATATTATCTGCAAATGACGAGATATTGGCAAGTACAATCAAAGAATATCGTCTATATTTCGATTTCAGAAAAATTTTGGATGCAAACGACAAACGTGTCGATAGATTACACCCCGACACGTTAGATAAATATATCGACCCTTTAAGCAAAGCTCTATCTGAAAAGATAGGAGACAAAAGTGCCAAAGAGTACAAAAAAGCCATAAGAACAGCATACGAAAAGAAAGATAAACGTTTTAGAATAAGCAAAGAGTGGGTTTCGTATCTCGATTTATTGGAAATAAAGAAAT
This sequence comes from Muribaculaceae bacterium, assembly GCA_017546805.1. Classification (GTDB taxonomy): domain Bacteria; phylum Bacteroidota; class Bacteroidia; order Bacteroidales; family G3-4614; genus Caccoplasma_A. The sequence goes on from JAFYRT010000063.1 coordinate 28,567, forward strand.
TTCCCCTTATCGAGAAAGGACGAGACGTAACAGGTTTTTTTGAGGAGGGACAAGAGAAGAGAGAAAAACCCTTTGGAAGTGTTGCCTCAAGAACCATAGGACGAATAAAATTGGGCGAGGCAGAATATGGCATTGAGCTGGCATACGACTCAATTCTAAAAGGTAAAGACGGAGTGGCGGACTTTAAAAAGACCCGTAAAGCCTATATAGAGATAAGAGACACTAAAATTGACGAAGAGAATGGTTGTGACGTTAGAACAACCATCGACCTCAAAATACAATATATAGCAGAGCAAGCTCTGCTAAAAAAACTGCATGAGGTAGATGCTGACGACGGATGTGTTGTTGTAATGGAGGTTAAAACAGGAGCAGTAAGAGCCATTGCAAACTTCAGGAGGGTAGCAGAACGAAGATTCGTGGAGTCACGAAACAATGCAATAGCCGACATGGTTGAGCCTGGCTCTACATTCAAAACCATGGCAGCAATGGCTGTTATTGACGAAGGCATAGCAACTCCCAATGAGATATTTGATACAGGCAACGGTGTATATGCGTACTCAAGAGGTAAACATACTCGTTTCATAAACGATTGGAACAAACATCGTGGAGGATACGGAAAAATATCTTTGGCAGAGGCCATACACTACTCATCAAACATTGGTATAGCCAAGGCTGTGTTAAAAGGGTATGAAAACAACCCTAAAGCTTTTATCAAAAAACTTAACGAGATGGGAGTGGGAGACTCTGTCGACTTGAAGATGATTGGACAGGCATATCCCAAAGTACCCCATCCCGACAGATACCGAGGATGGAACTTTACAACATTGCCATGGATGAGTTTCGGATACAACGTACAGATACCACCGATTTACACTCTGATGTTCTATAACGCAATTGCAAACAATGGTAAAATGTTAGCTCCCGTGTTTGTCTCTGACATATTACAAAACGGGTCGGTAAAAGAGCATATCGATGCAACAGTTGTGAGAGAGCAGATATGTAAGCCTCAAACATTGGTAGAGATAAGAAAGATGCTCTCGGGAGTTGTAACATCGGGAACTGCTCAAAACCTACGCTCACCGTATGTTACAATAGCAGGTAAAACAGGAACTGCCCAAATATCTCAGGGTGGAGCGGGATATAAGAGTGGAGAGACAACTCACCGCGTATCGTTCTGCGGATATTTCCCCGACAACGAAACACCTCTATACTCTTGCATAGTGGTAGTAACACGTCCTCGAGGAGTATATCCATCGGCAGGAGCAATATCGGGCGAGGTAGTAAAATCGATTGCCGAGCAGATGTATGGGCAAGGATTCTATGACTATGCTCCTCTCTTAGAAGCTTCGAAGGAGTTGGAAATGGCTCCCAAAATAAAGGGAGGAATAAGTAACGTAACAGAGATGGTTTGCGACTCTCTGAATGTTAAATACACGACAAAAGAGAGAGACAATAGCGATATTTATATAAAAAACAGATACCCGCAAGTATTGGAATCAGAAAACGACAGCATAAAACGAATCCCGTCTGTAATAGGCATGGGATTAAAAGATGCACTGCTCATTTTGGAACAATCGGGAATTAATGTCAGTGTAAACGGACACGGTTGCGTGGTAGAGCAAACACCCAATAGCGGTGAAATATTCAACAGAGGAGATAAAGTAACAATAACATTAAAATAAGATAAGATGAAGAAGATATCGGCTCTTATAGAGAAGATAAAAACTACAAGCATTATAGGTGATATAGAGCAAGAAGTGAAAGGGATAGACTCTGACTCTCGCAATATAAAACCACAATATATGTTTATAGCCGTAAAAGGAACGACAGTTGACGGTCACAAATTTATCGGAAAGGCAGTAGAGTTGGGAGCAACAGCTGTTTTATGCGAGGATATGCCTGAAGAAGTAAAAGAGGGCATCACCTATATCACGGTAAAAGATTCGCAACTTGCCTTGGGTCAACTTGCATCGGCATGGTACAACTACCCATCAGAGAAATTAAAACTTGTTGGAGTAACCGGAACCAATGGAAAAACAACCATAGCGACACTGCTATATAAGATGTTTAAAATCTTCGGAGAGAAAACAGGATTGCTATCGACCGTATGCAACTACGTTGGAGAAAAAGCAGTTCCTTCAACACACACGACTCCTGACCCCATATCACTTAACTCTCTTTTGAACGATATGGTTGAGGAGGGGTGCACATATGCATTCATGGAGGTAAGTTCTCACTCTGCCGACCAAAAAAGGATTGGCGGATTGGCGTTTGACGGAGGTATTTTTACCAACCTTACTCGCGACCACATGGACTACCACAAAACAGTCGATGCGTATCTCAAGGCTAAAAAGAGCTTCTTCGATTCACTCAATAAGAATGCCTTTGCCCTTACAAATGCCGACGATAAAAACGGAGAAGTAATGCTTCAAAACTGCAAAGCAAGAAAAAGCAGTTACTCACTTAAATCGATGGCAGAGTTCAAGGGTAAAATCATCGAGAGCAGAATTGACGGAACAACCCTACAAATAAACAACAGAGAAGTTGAGACTTTATTTGTTGGAAAATTCAATGCATATAACCTATTGGCAGTATACGGAGCAGCCTGTTTGTTAGGCAAAGAGACAGAGGAGGTGTTGACAGTATTATCAATGCTCGTTCCCGTATCGGGACGCTTCCAAACACTCTCTAAAGGGGGAGTAACAGCAATTGTCGACTACGCACATACTCCCGATGCAATAACCAATGTTCTACAATCAATAACAGAGGTTATACGAGGCAGAGGCGAGATTATTTCCGTAATAGGAGCAGGAGGAAATCGCGACAAAGGCAAACGTCCGCTAATGGCACAAGAAGCCATAAAGCTATCGACAAAAGTGATATTGACATCGGACAACCCAAGAGACGAAGAACCCGAACAAATCATTGCAGATATGAAAGAGGGATTATCTTCTGCTCAACTGAAAAAGTGCCTGTCAATTACAGACCGTCGCGAAGCAATTCGACTTGCGATACAACTTGCAAAACCAGGAGATGTTGTATTGGTAGCAGGTAAAGGACACGAAGACTACCAAGAAATTAAAGGGGTAAAATACCACTTCGACGATAGGGAAGAGATTGAAAAAGCATTCGAGGAGATAGGATAAAACAAGTAAGAGAATAAAAAAACAACTTTTGAAATATGTTATACGACTTTTTTAACTACCTAAATACCATAGATATACCCGGAGCAGGAATGTTCCAATACATTTCGTTCAGAGCAACTTTGGCATTTGTGCTATCGCTCTTTATAGCAATGGTAATAGGCGGGAAAATTATAAACAAACTGCGTAAAATGCAGATTGGTGAGACAATTCGAGACCTTTCATTGGAGGGACAGCTATCAAAGAAAGGAACTCCTACCATGGGAGGTATAATCATAATAATAGCAACACTTATTCCATGTCTGTTGGTGGGTCGCCTGAGCAACATCTATATGTTGCTGATGATTATAACAACAGTATGGTTGGGAATATTGGGATTTGCCGACGATTACATAAAGGTAATCAAAAAGAACAAAGAGGGAATGAAAGGCAAATTCAAAATCATAGGACAAATTGGATTGGGTCTGATTGTGGGACTTACCCTATATCTGTCGCCCGATGTTGTTATTAGAGAGAAGAACAACACACAGCAAGAGATTAACCAAACAACTGTTATAGAAGATACCACGCGAGGAATCGATAAAAAATCGACAAAGACCACAATTCCATTTGTAAAGGACCACAACTTTGATTATGCCGATTTAATTCCTTTTTCCGGAGAACATTCTCAAACTGCAGGCTGGGTAATCTTTGTAATAATAAGCATATTGGTTGTTACAGCTGTTTCAAACGGAGCAAATCTTACAGACGGACTCGATGGCTTGGCTGCAGGAACAACTGCTATAATAGGTGTTACGTTGGGTATATTCGCATATCTCTCGGGACACGTCATATATGCCCCCTACCTTGATATTATGTATATACCCGGGTCGGGAGAGTTAGTGGTGTTTGTTAGTGCATTTGTAGGAGCACTTATAGGATTCTTATGGTATAACGTATATCCCGCACAAGTATTTATGGGAGATACAGGAAGCCTCACAATAGGAGGAATCATTGCTGTTTTGGCAATAATACTACACAAAGAGCTTCTTTTGCCTCTGCTATGCGGAATATTCTTGGTTGAGAGCCTAAGTGTTATACTACAAACTTCATACTTCAAATACACAAAAAAGAGATACGGAGAGGGACGCAGAATATTTAAAATGACACCACTTCATCACCACTTCCAAAAAGATGGTGACGGTTCAATTAAAGCACTGATACAAACACCCGTAAACAAAATGCCCGAGTCGCGAATAACCATACGTTTTTGGATTGTAAGCATACTTTTGGCAGCATTAACCATAGTAACATTAAAAATACGATAATGGCAAAGAGAGTTGTAATATTAGGAGCAGGAGAGAGCGGAACCGGAGCTGCAATTTTAGCAAAGATAAAGGGCTTTGATGTATTTGTCTCTGACTTTTCACCCATTAAAGAGAAGTATCAATCTTTATTGGATGAGTACAACATCGAGAGTGAAAGCGGAAGCCACACCCTCGAAAAAATTTTGAATGCCGACGAGGTGATAAAGAGCCCGGGTATTCCCGACACCGTTCCTGTAATGGCAGCCATACTTGAAAAGCAGATACCTGTAATCTCTGAAATAGAATTTGCAGGCAGATATACCGATGCAAAGATGATATGTATTACCGGAAGTAACGGTAAGACCACAACAACTCTGTTGACATACCATATTTTAAAAAGCGCAGGACTTAATGTAGGTTTGGCAGGAAATGTTGGTAAGAGTTTGGCTTTGCAAGTGGCAACAGAAAACTTCGACTACTATGTAATAGAGTTGAGCAGTTTTCAGTTGGACAACATGTATGATTTCAAAGCAAACATTGCCGTACTGTTAAACATCACTCCCGACCACCTCGACCGCTACGGATATGATATGCAAAACTATGTAGATGCAAAGTTCCGCATCACACAAAACCAAACCGAAAACGATGCATTCATCTTCTGGAACGACGACCCTATAATTGCCGAGGAGTTGAGCAAATACAATCTAAAATCAAAGCTCTATCCCTTTGCCGAAAAGATTGGAGAAGGTGTTGCAGCATACAAAGATGGTGCAAACATTATAATAAACGATAAGAACGGAACAATAGCTATTGATGAGGAGGCACTCTCACTTGAAGGTCGCCACAACCTCTTCAACTCATTGGCAGCATCAATCTCTGCAAAGGTTCTTGAAATCAGAAAAGAGGAGATTAGAGCAGCCCTGAGCGGTTTCAAAGGAGTTGAACACAGATTGGAAAAAGCAGGACGAGTTCGCGGTGTAGAGTTTATAAACGACTCAAAGGCCACCAATGTAAACTCATGCTGGTATGCCCTTGAGAGCATGAAAACTCCCGTTGTCCTTATACTCGGTGGTAAAGACAAAGGTAACGACTATACCGAAATAGAACAATTGGTAAAAGATAAAGTAAAAGCTATTGTATGCTTGGGTGTTGACAACAGCAAACTACATAAATTCTTTGACTATATGGGAAAAGAGATGGCAGATGCATCGTCAATGAAAGAGGCTGTTGAAAAATCTTTGGCCATGGCTCAACCGGGCGACACAGTATTGCTATCACCCTGCTGCGCAAGCTTCGACCTCTTTAAAAGCTATGAAGACAGAGGAGAGCAATTTAAAAAGTGCGTAAAAGAGATATAAAAAGAGATGGAAGAAAAGAGGAAAATATTAAAAGGGGACAAATATATCTGGGGAGCATTCTTCGGGTTGTGCTTAATATCGATATTGTCGATGTACACAGCTAGTGGAACCCTCACTTATAATTCGGATAATATATACGACCCCATAATAAAACACGCCAAATTTTTGGTGGGTAGTACCATTGTGGTATTTGTTGTACACTATGTACACTATAAATTCCTACGACTACTCGGATTTCCTCTATTTATTGTATCTTCCATAATGCTTCTCTATACCCTCTTTTTTGGAGAAAAGATAAATGACGCAGCGCGTTGGATAGAGGTTGCAGGAATCCCCATACAACCATCGGAGTTGGCAAAATTGGGAGTAATAATCACAACTGCATACTTCTTGGCAAAAGGGCAAGTTGAAAAAGGAGTTTCAAACGATGCCCTGAAGAAGATTCTGATAATCGTTGTAACCTCGTGTCTGCTGATATTCACAGAGAACTTTTCAACAGCGGCTCTGATAGGATTGGTAACATACTGCATGATGATTATAGGCGGTGTAAGTTTTAATAAACTTGGAATTCTGTTGCTATCGGTATTGCTGTTCGTAGGCTCTATATTGATAACAGCTAAGGTTGTCGATGAGAAATTCCCCGACTCAAAGAACTTCTTTACAACAGCCATGCACAGAGCAAACATGTGGAATGGACGTATTGCAAACTACTTTGAAGATAACGATGTCCCCGAATACGAAAAGGAGACAACCGACAATAACTATCAAGAGCATCATGCTTATATGGCAATTGCCAACAGCAACGGAATAGGTTTAGGACCCGGGAACAGTCTCGAACGCGACTTCTTGCCACAAGCATATTCCGACTTTATATTTGCCATAATACTTGAAGAGTATGGTATATGTGGAGGATTGATAGTAATGGGACTATACATATCCATTCTATTCCGAGCATACCAAAACACACGAAAATGTTCGCAAGCATTCCCTGCATTCCTGATGATGGGAATTGCAATGCTCATTGTATTTCAGGCAATCGTAAACATGATGGTAGCTACAGGTGTAATACCTGTAACAGGACAGCCTCTGCCCCTTATAAGTCGCGGAGGAACATCTGTTATAATAACAGGTATATACTTTGGAATATTGTTGAGCATAAGCAGATATGCCACCATAGATAATAACGACAATAATAAAGAAGAGGAGACAGAGATACCTGAAAGCATATCGGCTCCAAACCCAAATCTAAAAGAAGATATATGAAAAAGAGTTTTAAAGTAATAATAAGCGGAGGGGGAACAGGTGGACACATTTTTCCCGCAATATCCATTGCAGATGCAATAAAAGAGAAAATGCCTGATGCAGAAATCCTTTTTGTTGGAGCGGAAGGACGCATGGAGATGGAAAAAGTTCCAGCCGCAGGATACAAAATAATAGGTATACCCATAAGCGGTTTAAGCCGAACTAATCTGCTTAAAAACTTCAAGGTGATAGCACAGTTGTTCAAAAGCCTTAAGCTCGCAAAAAAGATAATAAAAGAGTTTAAACCCAACGTAGCTGTAGGTGTAGGCGGATATGCAAGCGGACCTACACTTTGGTGTGCCGCAAGCGAAAAAATACCCACAGTGATACAAGAGCAAAACTCATACGCAGGTGTAACAAACAAATTGCTATCGAAAAAGGCAAAAGCCATATGCGTGGCCTACGATGGAATGGATAGATTTTTCCCGGAGGAGAGTATTATATTGACAGGCAACCCCGTACGAAAAGGGTTAACCGAGGAGGTATCGAAAGAAGAGGCAATTGAGTACTTCGGACTCGACAAAAACAAAAAGACCATACTTGCCATTGGCGGAAGCCTTGGTGCAAGAACCATAAACGAAAGCATTGCAGACTCTCTGAATGATATACCCGAGGATATACAAATAATATGGCAATCGGGTAAATTCTACGATAAAAGTGCAAGCGAAGCAATAGCCAATGCAGGAGAGGTGGCAGTTAAACAAAGCGCATTCATCACCCGCATGGACTACGCCTACGCAGCAGCCGATTTGGTAATATCAAGAGCAGGAGCCTCATCAATATCGGAGTTATGTCTTTTGGGAAAAGCATCAATACTTGTACCCTCGCCAAACGTGGCAGAAGATCACCAAACAAAGAATGCCATGGCACTGTCAACAAAAGAGGCAGCAATATTGGTCCCCGATTCTGAAGCAACAATATCGCTTATGAATCAAGCCTTTAAGACAGTAAAAGACGAGATGAAACTAAAAGTTATGTCGGAAAACATAAAAACACTTGCTCAAAACAACTCAGCAAGCAGAATAGCCGACATAGTAATAAAAATAGCAAACAAAGCAATATAATGGAGAGCAAAAAATCTATATACTTTTTAGGGATAGGCGGAATAGGAATGAGTGCCTTGGCAAGATACTTCATATCAAAAGGATATAAAGTAGCAGGATACGACCGTGCCAAAACTCACATTACCGATGCACTTGTAAACGAAGGTGCAGAGATATTCTATGATGAAGATATTAATTTGATTCCACAATACTGCTTGAATCCCGAAGAGACTCTTGTTGTGTATACCCCTGCAATACCTGCAACACATAAAGGCTTTGAGTACTTCAAAGCAAACAACTTTGAGATTGCAAAACGTGCAAAAATTTTGGGCATGATAACCCGAAACAGCAAAGGACTTTGTATTTCAGGAACACACGGAAAAACCACAACAAGTTCGATGCTTGCACACATATTGGCATCGTCAAAGATAGAGTGTAACGCTTTTTTGGGAGGAATACTTAAAAACTACAACAGTAATCTTATCCTCTCTGATAAGAGCGAGTACACGGTTATCGAGGCAGACGAATATGATCGTTCGTTTCATCAACTATCTCCCTACATGGCGGTAGTGACAGCATCAGACCCCGACCATCTCGATATATACGGAACAGAGGAGGCATATCTTGAGAGTTTTGCCACATTTACATCACTTATATCTCCGGGGGGAGTTCTACTGATAAAAAAAGGGATAAGCCTTGTCCCTCGAATAAAAGAGGGGGTTACTCTATTGACCTTTGGTAGAGAAGAGGGAGATTATCATGGAGAAAATATACGAATAGGCGGAGGAGAGATAATATTTGACTTCGTAACTCCCGAAAAAAGGATAAACGATATAAAACTTGGTGTTCCCGTAAAAATAAACATAGACAATGCCATTGCCGCAATGGCCATTGCAACACTTTGCGGAGCCGAAGATGATGAGATAAAAGAGGCGATTGGCTCATACCAAGGACCTGAACGAAGATTCGATTTTTGGTTGAAAACTCCCGAAAAGGTTCTACTCGATGATTATGCTCACCACCCCGATGAGGTATCGGCATCAATATCGTCGGTAAAAGAGTTATATCCCGATAAACATCTTACGGTAATCTTTTACCCCCACCTATACAGCCGCACACGCGATTTTGCACCGGAATTTGCAAAAGCCCTATCTCTTGCCGACAGAGTTATTCTATTACCCATATATCCTGCAAGAGAGGAACCAATTCCCGGAGTAACATCCGAAATAATATTAGACCAACTAACTTGTAAAGAAAAAGAGATAACTTTAAAAGAAAATTTGATAGAAAAGATAAAAGTTGGTAAATTTGAGGTGCTTATGACAATGGGGGCAGGTAATGTTGATGTGTACCTACCCGAAATTAAAGAGATAATAGAGAAACAATGATTTGGAGAGTTATAAAAATAATATTGATTCTACTGCTTCCGGCATGTTTGATTGCAGCATACTTTTATGCTCAATACAAATATACCGAAGAGGTATGTAACAATATTAAAGTTGTATTACTCAATCCAAAAGAGCAACAATATCTATCCGAAGAGGATATACTTAAAATTGTAAGTGACAACAAGTTGGCAATAGCAGGAGTATTCCTTTATGAGATAAATTTGGATAAAATTGAAAAGACAATCCAAAAGAATCAGATAGTAAAAAACAACGAGTGCTATAAAACTTCTAACGGAGATATTGTGATTGAAGTAGAACAACGCATCCCCGAATTAAGAGTAATAACACCCGCAACATCGTATTACATTGATAGTGACAGACGAAAATTACCCCTTTCGGAAAAGATTGTTGCATACCTACCCATAGCAACAGGAAACATAAAGGATGAGTTTGCGCAAAACAATTTATACGACTTTGTACAGTATCTGAAAGAGAATAAAAAGTGGGAAAACCAAATAGAGGAGATAATAGTTACCGATGAAGAAGAGATAGAATTAATACCTCGAATAGGTAAACAATTGATACTTTTTGGAAAAATGAGTAACTTTGAAAAAAAATTCAATGCAATAGATTTGCTCTATACACAAGTATTCAGTAAAACAGGGTGGAACTATTACAACAAAATAGACTTACGATACGAAGGTAAAATAATTTGTACAAAAAACATTCAATAGATATGGATACATCAAATTTAATTGTAACAATAGATTTAGGCTCATCAAACATAGTAGGATTGGCAGGAGTCAAAGAGGGCAATAAAATAAAAGTTGTTGCCTTTGAGAAAGAGCCATCAGAGGGAGCTATACGTCGAGGATGCATCATAAACACCGATATATGTACTTCAAAAGTTCGCAAACTTATAACAAAATTGGAGAACAAAATAAACTCTCATATCAACGAAGTATATGTAGGAATAGGAGGGCAATCGGTTCGCACAATTAAAAACAATGTATCACGTCACTTACCCGACGGAACAAAAATATCATCAGCTCTACTTGACGAACTTAACAAAGAGGCTCGCAACATACCAATTGCAGCAACAGAGATTATAGATGTACTCCCTAACGAAACATACATAAACGACATCGTTGTGGAGAATCCATTGGGAATGGATGCGAAAAAGATACAGGTTGATATGCTATTAGCTGTAGCACGTCAAGCACTATCAAGAAACATCTCTACTGTGTTTGAGAAGTTGAATATGCCTATAGCAGGTCTTATTCTATCATCAAAAGCCGATGCCGAGGCAATACTCACAAAAGAGGATAAAAACAAAGGCTGTGTATTGGTAAACTTCGGAGGAGGAACAACAGAGATATCGATATATTGCAAAGGTTATCTTCGCCAATTCTCTACAATACCATTGGGCGGAAAAAACATCACAATGGATATCATGTCTTTAGGACTTATTGCAGAAAAGGCAGAACAATATAAAATATCTATCGGAAGTGCCTTATTAAGCACAGGAGAGCAATTAAAAGACATAACACTCGACGCACAAGGCAAAGGACCCATAAAACCCAAAGACCTTAACAGAGTATCTGTTGCACGCATCGAGGAGATAGTATCGAATGTTGTAAACCAGATAAAAGAGTCGGGCTTTAAATCTGAAATAAAAGGCGGAATAATAATAACAGGAGGAGCATCGCTATTAAAAGACCTTCCAGAGCTACTTCGCAAAGAGGCAGGAATGGAGGTACACTGTGGAACAACAAGCGAAAGAATTACTCTTGACCGCGAAATAGATATTCAATTGCCACTATACTCTCAAGCTATGGGAATGATGCTTATAGCAGGAGAGGCAACAACCTCTAACAATACCATCAAAAAAGAGAAAGATAGCTGGTGGGGAGGATGGAAAAAGAGCAAAAAAGAAGAGACAGCTGTTGAGACAAAACCTGTAGAGAAAAAGGAGCCTGAGAAACCAAAAGAAAAAGAAAAAGAAAAAGAGAAACCCAAAGCTCCAAAACCACAACCCGAAAAAAATCAAAACAGAAGCAGTCTGTTTGATATGATTCGCGATAAAGTTGTGGATATAATGAACGAAGATAAAAACGAATCAATAAAATAGAAATAAAAAATACATAGATATATATGGAAGGAAACAGACTCTTCTCAGATTCGGCAATTACCGACCCATTTATAGGCGCAGACGAAAATCCAAGCCCAATAATAAAAGTTATTGGAGTTGGTGGCGGTGGAGGTAATGCAGTAACACACATGTACAAAACCGGCATCAAAGACGTAGATTTTGTACTATGTAACACCGACCGTCAAGCTATGGCAAACTCCGAGATACCTACAAAAGTTCAAATAGGACACGGACTTGGAGCAGGAGGTAACCCTGAAGAGGGAAAACGTATTGCAGAGGACAATTTAGAACAAATAGAGACACTCTTTACCAGCAACACCCGAATGGTATTCATTACCGCAGGAATGGGTGGAGGTACAGGAACAGGAGCAGCTCCTGTTGTTGCTCGCGTAGCACGTGAAAAAGGAATTCTTACTATCGGAATCGTAACCATACCATTCCTATTCGAACGTCGTAACAAAATTCTAAAAGCTTGGGATGGAGTTGCTGAGATGCGCAAAAATGTAGATGCACTGCTCATCATCAACAACGAGCGTCTTCGCGAGATATATCCCGACCTCAACTTTGTAAATGCTTTTGAAAAGGCAGATGAAACACTCACAAATGCCGCTAAAAGCGTTGCAGAGATGATTACCGTCGAGGGTAAAATAAACCTTGACTTTGCAGACGTATACAACACACTAAAAGATGGCGGTGTAGCCATAATGAGTACAGGAGAAGGAGAGGGCGAGAGACGTATCATGGATGCGTTTGAAAATGCACTACAATCTCCACTACTAAAAGAGGGCGATGTAAACAACGCAAAGAGAGTACTTTTCAACATATACCTATCGGCAGAGGGAGACAATCCGGTATCAATGGCAGAATCGGCATCCATAAACACATTTATGGAGCGTTTCGGAAACGATGTGGATGTTATATGGGGATTCACAATTGATAACTCGCTTGGTGACAAAGTCAAAGTTACTCTGTTGGCAACCGGATTCAATGTTGACTCCACAATACCCACAGGAACAACAACACAAACTCCACAACCAACAGTGGTGGTTCGTCCCGAAAGCGATATTATATCTGAAGTTTACGGAACATCTGCCGAGGATCGCATATTTATGGAGAGCGTAAGAGGCTCATACATCCAATTCTCGTTAGAGGAGATGGATGATGATGCTTTCATTGAAAAAGTTGTCAATACGCCCGCCTACTCGCGTCCTACAAACTTCAGACAACAAATAAGAGGATTAGAACCTCAAATAAGCGAAACAGAGAGTGCACAACAAAACAAAACGTCAAATCCAATAATCTTTTAAAAAGATATGAATATATTCGATAAAATAAGCGATGGCATTAAAGAGGCTATGAAGGCAAAAGACCAAGTACGCCTTGATACTTTGCGAGCAATAAAAAAAGAGTTTATTGAAGCAAAAACAGCAAAAGGTGCCGATGGAGAATTGAATGACGACACAGCCATGAAAATTCTCGTGAAGATGGTAAAACAACGTAAAGAGGGAGCAGAGATATTTGCGGCAAACAATCGCCAAGACATCGCAGATTTGAACCTTGCAGAGGCTAAAATCATAGAGGAATTCCTACCAAAACAATTAACAGAGGAGGAACTCGAAGAGGCTCTAAAAGCCATTATCTCTCGCTTGGGAGCAACCACACCTCAACAAATGGGAATGGTAATGGGAACTGCAACAAAAGAGTTGGCAGGACGTGCCGAAGGAAAAGCAATATCAGCAAAAGTAAAAGAATTATTATCAAAATAAACAACATAAGACAATGTTAACATTAGCAGCAATTAAAGAGAACCCCGACGACATAATACGCCGATTGGCTCGCAAACACTTTGACGCAAAAGAATTAATTGAAAAAGTCATTGAAACAGACAAAGTACGTAGAGCAACACAAGCCGAATTAGACTCTGCATTATCTCAAATCAAAACCCTTTCATCACAAATAGGTATGTTGATGAAAAACGGAGAGAAAGAGAAAGCAGAAGAGGCAAAACAAGAGGTTGCATCTCTAAAAGAGAAAACTGCTCGTTTAGACGAGGAGATGACAAATGCAGAGAAAGCAATCACAGAGATACTTCTTACAATCCCCAATACTCCTTGCGACCTTGTTCCTGACGGAAGAACAGCAGAGGACAACGTAGTGGCAAAAGAGGGTGGCAACATGCCCGACCTTTCAGAGGAGGCACTACCTCACTGGGAGTTGGCTAAAATCTACGATTTAATTGACTTTGAATTGGGAGTTAAAATCTCAGGAGCAGGATTCCCTGTATATAAAGGCAACGGAGCAAGACTACAAAGAGCATTGATTAACTTCTTCCTTGACAACGCTCGCGAGGCAGGATACCTAGAGGTACAACCTCCATACGTTGTAAACGCAGCATCTGGTTACGGAACAGGACAATTACCCGACAAAGAGGGACAAATGTACCACTGCAACGAGGATGACCTATACCTTATCCCAACAGCCGAAGTACCTGTAACAAACATCTACCGCGATGTAATTCTTGAGGAGAAAGACCTACCTTGCAAAAACACAGCATACTCTGCATGTTTCCGTCGCGAGGCAGGCTCATATGGTAAAGACGTACGCGGTTTGAACCGTCTACACCAATTCGACAAAGTTGAGATTGTACGCATCGAAAAACCTGAGAACTCATACGCAGCTCTTGACGAAATGGTAGCATACGTACAAACACTTGTAGAGAAATTGGAGTTGCCATGGAGAATATTGCGTCTATGCGGTGGTGATATGAGCTTCACATCAGCACTTACATACGACTTTGAGGTATTCTCTGCTGCACAAAAACGTTGGTTGGAGGTATCATCAGTATCAAACTTCGAGAGCTACCAATCAAACCGTTTGAAATGCCGTTACCGCGGTGGCGACAAAAAAACACAACTTGTACACACTCTAAACGGAAGTGCATTGGCATTACCCCGTATAGTTGCAGCATTGTTGGAGAACAACCAAACTCCCGAAGGAATTCGCATACCTAAAGCATTAGTTCCTTATATGGGCGGAATGGAGATGATCACAAAAGCATAAGAGAGTGCGATAATAACAATATTTCATTTAAAATAAGTATCTTTGTACCGCAAAATACAGAGATACTTATTTTATGTAATAAAATCTGTAACAAGCAACTATAATAAGAGTATTAACAAACACAATATAACTTAAAAACAACTATGGCATTACAATGCGGAATTGTTGGATTACCCAACGTAGGAAAATCAACCCTTTTTAACTGTCTATCAAACGCAAAAGCACAAGCTGCAAACTTCCCTTTCTGTACAATTGAACCCAACGTAGGAGTTATTACCGTTCCTGACGAAAGATTAAACAAATTGGCAGAGATAATCAATCCTCAACGTATAGTACCAACAACAGTTGAGATTGTTGATATTGCCGGTCTTGTAAAAGGCGCAAGCAAAGGTGAGGGATTAGGAAACAAATTCCTTGCAAACATCCGCGAGACAGATGCCATACTACACGTATTGCGTTGCTTCGACGATGAGAACATCACTCACGTTGACGGCTCAATCAACCCTGTTCGCGACAAAGAGATTATCGATTACGAGCTACAGATTCGCGACTTGGAGACTGTAGAGTCAAGACTTCAAAAAGTACAAAAACAGGCACAAACAGGAGGCGACAAAAACGCAAAACTAATCTGTGATGTACTATTGGCATATAAAGCAGCCTTGGAACAAGGCAAACCTGCACGCAGTGTAACTTTTGAGACAAAAGACGAGCAAAAGGCAGCACGCGAGTTGTTCCTTCTCACATCAAAACCCGTACTATATGTTTGTAACGTAGACGAGGCTTCGGCTGCGAACGGAAACAAATATGTTGACGCAGTAAGAGAGGCTATCAAAGACGAGAATGCAGAGTTGTTGATAGTATCAGCAAAAATAGAGTCTGAAATTGCAGAATTTGAGACATACGAGGAGCGTCAAATGTTCCTTGAAGAGATAGGACTTAAAGAGTCAGGTATGGCTCGTTTAATACAATCTGCATACCGCTTACTTGACCTTGAGACATATATCACAGCAGGAGTTCAAGAGGTAAGAGCTTGGACATACATTAAGGGAAGTAAAGCACCTCAATGTGCAGGAGTAATCCACACCGACTTCGAAAAAGGATTTATCCGTGCCGAGGTAATCAAATACGAAGACTATATAAAATATGGTTCTGAGGCAGCATGTCGCGAGGCAGGAAAAATCAGCATTGAAGGAAAAGATTACACTGTACAAGACGGAGATATAATGCACTTCCGCTTTAACGTATAGCAGACAGCACAAGGTCAAGATGGCTCCACAAAAAACAGCATGCGTATATTGTGCATCAAGTTCCAAAGCCGACAAGGTGTATATTGATGCCGCCTACACTCTTGGCAAACTATTTGCCAAGAATGGTATACGTTGCGTATTTGGTGCCGGAAAAACCGGACTTATGGGAGCATTGGCGAGAGGAGTAATGGATAATCAGGGAGAGATAATAGGTGTAATCCCTGAATTCATGATAGCAGAGGGGTGGGGTAACGAAGATTTGACACAATTAAAAATTACCCCTACCATACACTCTCGCAAAGAGACCATGGCTCAACTATCAGATGCAACAATAGCAATGCCCGGAGGATGCGGAACACTTGAGGAGTTGATGGAGATTATAACCTGGAAGCAATTGGGATTATTCTCGGGAGCAGTTATAATACTGAATATAAACAACTACTACACTCCGCTTATCGAAATGTTGGAGCGAGCAGTAGAGGAAAACTTTATGCGAGAAGAGCATAGAGCAATATGGCAAGTGGTAACAACACCCCAAGAGGCAATAGAGGCGTTGAATGAGAATGCCGAGTGGATAAAAGATGCCCGAAAAATAGCAGCAATATAGACTCTCCTATGACCACACAAACAACAGACACGCTACAAACAGACTCAATTACCCTCTTAAACTGTGCAGAGAGCACAAATATAACACTCTGCAGGATAGAGGATAAGACAACCCTGATTGTAGAAGAGGAGGGCTTTGAAGGCATACCACGCCATCAAAACAACAGCTATAACAACTCTCTGCTCATATTCCTTATATTCTCATTCTTTGTAATATTCGTGGCAATAAGCCGAAGAAAGATATCGTTGCGCACAATCATAAGCAACAAAGAGGAGAGCAAAGATGAAGTGAGACACACAATCATTGATCTGGGAACAACCATGTCGCTATGCGCAATAACCATCATAACATATGCGATAACACTAATATATCTCACCTCCGAAACAATCTTTCAACCCGCACTTACATTAGAGAATATATCTCTATTAAGCACGGTAATAGGTGGAGCAATAATTACTCAACAAGCAGTTCTTTGGATAACAGGAAACCTCTTTTTTGAAAGAAACGAAACAAAACAATTCTTAAAAGAGAACATAACATATTACACCATCCCTGCAATAATTTTAACCCCTGCAATAACCTCATACATACTATCTCTATGCGGCGATAAAACACTGATATACATCGTATTAACTATTGCATTTATAGTGCGTTTAATATTCGTTATAAGAAATTTTAAGAAATTTAAACACAATGTAGGTACAACTTGTTATAATATTTTGTATCTTTGCACCGCCGAAATCGCACCCATAGCCATTATCTATAAATGGACATTAAACATCTGATGTTTAGAAAGATATCTTTTTCGGTAAAAGATAAAAACCTTATACAAATACTATAAAAAAAGCTGTACCGTGTCAAAAATTAAGAGAATTCTCGTATCACAACCACGTCCCGATAACGAAAAATCACCATATTTCACAATGGCCGAGAAGTACGGTGTTGACATCGTTTTTCGCCCCTTCATCAAAGTAGAGGGAGTATGCGCAAAAGAGTTCCGTCAACAAAAAGTATACATCGATGAATATACAGCTATTATATTCACCGCACGTACTGCCGTAGACCATTTCTTCAGACTATGTTCGGAGTTGCGAGTAACTATACCCGATACAATGAAATATTTCTGTACATCGGAGCAAATAGCAAACTACTTGCAAAAATACATACAGTACCGTAAACGTAAAGTTAACTTCAGCGAAACAGGTAAACTTGACGGATTACAAGCACAGCTTACTCGCAACAAAACAGAAAATTTCTTGTTGCCTATTTCAGATGTAAGCAATGGTGAATTCCCTCTATTGGACAAAATTGGTATCAAATACCAAAAAGCAATAATGTACCGTACCGTAAGTAACGACTTCTCACCCGAAGAGGAGTTCAACTACGATATGTTGGTATTCTTCAGCCCTGCAGGAATAAACTCACTAATGAAGAACTTCCCAAATTTCGAGCAAGGCGACATAAGAATAGCAACCCTTGGAGCAACAACAGCAAAAGCTGTAACCGACGCAGGCTTGCGATTGGATGTTTCTGCACCAACTCCACAATGTCCTTCAATTACAGCCGCAATTGAAGAGTTCTTGAAAGGAGAAGCAAAAGCTACTAAAAAGAAATAGTTCTTTTTTTAGAAATAAAGGTACAACAGTTATAAAGGCGATGTGTCATAATTGACAAACTACTGTGTTGTTTTCAATATTAGGGCTCAGTCATGTACATAGGCACACTCCTTTCGCCCTAAATTTCAACGCCTTGTATTTTATCAATTCTTACAAATCTTAAGAGGCTGATATCAAAATTTGCATTTTGACACAGTCTCTTTTATTTATGTCAATTTTGAAATAAATCTCGAAGAGACTATCGCCTGCGGTGAAATATTCAAGTAAACTTGATACTATTTCGCTCGCTTATTCGTATCTTTGCAACAAATGAAAAGCGAAAAAAAATATTCATTACCTCAAGAGGAGAGGCTGAAAGGGAAAATCAGAATAGATAACCTATTCAGCAATGCAAAAGGAGTACTTTCGTACCCCTACAGGGTTCTTTTTGCTCCCAACGGCACTAATAAAAGTGCAATAATGGTATCCATTCCCAAACGTAAGTTTAAACATGCCGTAGACCGTAACCTGTTACGTCGCAGAACGCGCGAGGCATACCGACTAAACAAAGCGATATTAAGCGAAGCAACCGAGAACAAAGGATTGGACATTGCCATTCTATATATAGGAGATAAAAAAGAGGAGTTTGCATATCTGCAAAAAAAGATGTGCGATGCCTTGAATAAAATAGCGACAAAAGTCTCTGAAGAGAAACAACAAACAACGCCACCTTGCGAATCTTAAGCTACATACTGCTACTACCCATATATTTTTACAGAGCTTGTATATCACCTCTGTTTCCGCCGTCATGCCGATACACCCCGACATGTTCGCAATATGCAATAGAGGCCATTAAAAAGCATGGACCGTTTAAAGGCTTTTGGTTAGCCCTAAAAAGAATATTACGTTGTCATCCGTGGGGGGGTAGCGGATACGACCCCGTTCCATAATAAAAAGAATCATGTATATAAATATACATAGCCACACGCTTGAAATCCCTAAGGATAACCATTTGAGCATATACAACCTGCAACTTCAAAGCTCTATCACTCCACCCAAAACAGAGAGGTTCTCTGCAGGAATACACCCTTGGTATATCCCCAAAAATCCCAAACAAGCCATTGAAATGCTAAAAGCATTAACCCTTAAAAGCAATATGGTGGCAATAGGCGAGTGTGGATTGGATAAACTATGCCAAACACCCTTTGAGTTACAAAAAGAGTTGTTTAAAGCTCAAATAAACATATCTGAGAAGAGTAAAAAGCCTCTCATAATACATTGCGTAAAGAGCTATAACGAAATTGTGGAACTCAAAAAAGAGACAAATCCCACACAAACGTGGATAATACACGGCTTCAGAGGCAAAGCCGAAGTAGCCGCAATGCTCACAAAAGCAGGAATAGTTCTCTCCATAGGTGAAAAATTCAACCCGGAAACCATAAAGAGCATAGCAATAGAAAACCTACTGATTGAGAACGACGAAAGCCCAATACCAATAGAGGAGATATACCAAAATATAGCCACCACACGCAACATATCGCTCTCGGAGTTACAAAAAGAGGTAGAAAAAACATATAAAAAGATATTTCAATAAAGCAGAACAACAATAATTTAGAGAAAAATATGTAACTTCGCAATCTCTAAAAACAAGATTAATAATAAAACCACATAAATATGAACTTTAACTTTGTAGAAGAACTTCGTTGGAGAGGCATGATACACGACATTATGCCCGGAACCGAAGAGCAATTGCAAAAAGAGATGACTGTTGCATACGTAGGTATCGACCCAACAGCAGACTCATTGCACATAGGACACCTTGTAGGAGTAATGATGCTTCGCCACTTCCAAAGAGCAGGACACAAACCCCTTGCCCTAATCGGAGGAGCAACAGGAATGATTGGTGACCCTTCAATGAAATCGCAAGAACGTAACCTATTGGATGAGGCAACACTACGCCACAACCAAGAGGCTATCAAAAAACAACTATCAAAATTCTTGGATTTCGATTCAGACGCACCCAACAGTGCAGAGTTGGTAAACAACTACGACTGGATGAAAGAGTTTTCGTTCCTTGATTTTATCCGTATTGTAGGAAAACACATCACAGTAAACTACATGATGGCCAAAGACTCTGTTAAACGTCGTTTGGCAGGAGAGGGAACATCAGGACTATCATTTACAGAGTTCTCATACCAATTGGTACAAGGATACGACTTCACATACCTAAACAAAACAAAAGGATGTAAATTACAAATGGGTGGTTCGGATCAATGGGGTAACATCACAACAGGAACCGAGCTTATACGTCGTATGAATGGCGACGAGGCATTTGCACTTACATGTCCTTTGATTACAAAAGCCGACGGAGGAAAATTCGGTAAAACAGAATCGGGTAACGTATGGTTGGATCCTCGTTACACATCACCCTACAAATTCTACCAATTCTGGTTGAATGTAGGCGATGCCGATGCTGAAAAATATATCAAAATCTTTACATCTCTTACAAAAGAGGAGATTGAAGCCTTGGTTGCAGAACAAAATGCAGCACCTCACCTACGCCCATTGCAAAAGAAATTGGCAGAAGAGGTAACAGTAATGGTACACTCTCGCGAGGCATACGAAGCAGCAGTTGAGGCATCACAAATTCTATTTGGAGGAGCAACATCTGAAGCTCTACGCAAAATTGACGAAGAAACACTGTTAAGTGTATTTGAAGGCGTTCCTCAATTTGAGATAAACAAAGAGGATTTAAAAGAGGGAGTAAAAGCAGTTGATTTGTTAGCTGAAAAAACAGCAGTATTCCCCTCAAAAGGCGAAATGCGCAAAACCGTTCAAGGCGGTGGAGTAATGATAAACAAAGAGAAACTTACAGCATTTGATGCAGTAATTGGCGAGGAATCATTACTTAATGGCAAGTATATTTTAGCACAAAGAGGTAAAAAGAACTACTTTTTAATCATTGCGAAGTAATTTTTTTGAAAAAAGATTTGCAGTATTAAAAAAAAGTAGTATCTTTGCACCCGTTACGCAAGGTTAAAGTCCTGCGAACGAATAAGGATTGTCTTATGGTGTAATGGTAGCACTGCAGTTTTTGGTTCTGCCTGTCTAGGTTCGAGTCCTGGTAAGACAACAGAAAGGTCGCTAATCAGCGACCTTTTTTTATTTCAAAAACTTCTCAATAAGAAATTCATAAATCTCTTATTAGGCTAATTGGTTCTATTCGACCAATTGGTTTAATTTGTTTTTACCCAACACTATTTCCACAAACCGTATAAAAACAAAAAAGAGACGCTTTCACAAGTGTCTCTTTCTTGCTCTTCAGGTTGGACTTGAACCAACGACCCTCTGATTAACAGTCAGATGCTCTAACCGACTGAGCTACTGAAGAATAATATTTTATAGGTAGTTATGAAAAGGCTCTTCAGGTTGGACTTGAACCAACGACCCTCTGATTAACAGTCAGATGCTCTAACCGACTGAGCTACTGAAGAAGATTTTGCACTCCTCTCTCGAAATGCAGTGCAAAAGTAAGTCCATTTTTCCAATTATGCAACTTATCTGCCATTTTTTTTAAAGAAAAGAGATAAATAGAGGTAAAAAAAGGCTATTTTGCAACATTCTTAATCATTTTTATGTTGCAGATAAGCCAAAAGATAACTACCTTCGCATATATAAACACACACAAACATGAAAAGAATATTCAAATCCATAGCAATAATAACACTATTATTAACAGCTTCAAATATTGCAAATGCGCAAAAGCACAATTTCGAGCTTATAAAAAACAATAATATATTTAATTCCATACTAAAAGAGCTTTCGCTATTCTACGTCGATTCTATTGATGCCGAAAAAATAATAACAAAAGGCATTAACAGCATGCTCTATTCGCTCGACCCCTATACAACATATATCCCAAAATCGGAGGAGCAAGACCTTAAATTTATGACAACGGGTGAGTATGCCGGCGTAGGAGCGTTAATATCTCAACGCGACACTCTGATTCAAATAACAAGCATATACGAGGGAAACCCTGCCCAAATAGACGGAATGAAAGCAGGAGACCGCATTCTTGAAATCAACGGAGAATCAATGATTGGCAAGGACAACAGCTACGTAAGCGACCACTTGCGAGGAAAAGCAAACACTCTTGCCGTTATAAAAGTGATGCGACCAATGGTCGACAGCATCGTTACCCTTAACGTAACACGCAAAAAGATATATATCCCTGCTGTATCGTATTATGGGGCTACAAGAGATGATGTAGGTTATATCTACATATCATCGTTCAATACCAACACCGCA
The DNA here is from genome assembly GCA_017546805.1 of Muribaculaceae bacterium. Taxonomy (GTDB): domain Bacteria; phylum Bacteroidota; class Bacteroidia; order Bacteroidales; family G3-4614; genus Caccoplasma_A. The sequence continues at coordinate 51,056 of JAFYRT010000063.1, forward strand.
TCCGAAGTAAAGAGCGCACTGCTCGATTTAAAGAAAAACCACAACATAAAGTCGTTGGTCATTGATTTACGAAGCAATCCCGGAGGTTTGTTAAACGAAGCAATAGGGGTTATAAACCTCTTTGTGCCCAAAGGTAAAACAATTTTGGAGACTCGAGGCAGACACAAAGAGCTTGAGACGGTATATAAAACATCACAAGCCCCTGTCGATACAGAAATTCCTCTTGCCATTCTCATCGACGACGAGAGTGCTTCGGCATCGGAGATTGTTGCAGGAGCCTTCCAAGACCTCGACAGAGCCGTAATAGTAGGAAACAGATCTTTTGGTAAAGGTTTGGTTCAAAGCACACGACCTCTGCCATATGACGGAACGCTAAAATTAACAACAGCAAAATACTACATTCCAAGTGGCAGATTAATTCAGGCAATCGACTACTCTCAAAGAGGCAAAGATGGCTCAACCACCCGCATCCCCGACTCTCTTACAACAGAGTTTAAAACAGCAGCCGGGCGCATAGTTCGCGACGGAGGTGGCATAACCCCCGATGTAGAGTACAAATACCCCAAACAAAGCAACATACTCTACTATTTAACCATCGATTACCACATATTTGATTATGCAACCGAATACGCTGCAAAACATTCTGTAATTGCTCCGGCAAACGAGTTCTCGCTAACCGACGAGGAGTATGAAGAGTTTAAGGAGAGATTAAAAGCAAGAGACTTCAAATACGACAGAGAGAGTCTTAAACTATTGGAGAAACTTAAAGAGGTTGCCGAATTTGAGGGTTATACCGATGTGGCAGGCGAAACCATAGCCACACTTGAAAAACAGTTGCAACACAACCTCGATAAAGATTTGGAGGAGTTTAAAAAAGAGATTAAATCTCAATTGGAGATGGACATTATTGAACGCTACTACTACAAAAAAGGAGTGATGAGCAGAAGTGTCGAAGAGGATGAATGTATCAATCAAGCCATTGAGATACTTAAAGACTCAACACAATACAAACAAATTCTCTCACCAAAAAAATAAGAGATATGGCACACCCTTTAGATAAATTCAAGTTTTGTCCCGCATGTGGTCACGAACCTTTTGCAGAAAATGGCCCATACTCAAAAAAGTGTGAGAGTTGCGGATTTACATATTACGACAATCCCAAAGCAGCAACCGTAGCAATAATAATAAACAGCAATAACGAAATATTGGTGTGTCGCAGAGCCAAAGAGCCTGCAAAAGGGACATTGGACCTACCCGGAGGTTTTACCGACATTGGCGAGACAGCCGAAGCAGGAGTAATTCGCGAGGTTAAAGAGGAGACAGGGTTAGATGTCACCCAAGTAACATTTCTCTTTTCAAAGCCCAACATATACCCATTTTCGGGCATGATAGTAAACACAATGGATCTCTTTTTTATCTGTAAAGTTGAAACAACAGAGGGATTGATTGCCAACGACGACGTGGCAGAAACACGCTTCATACCCATCAGTGAGTTATCGCCCGAGGAGTTTGGACTACGCTCAATACGCGAAGCTGTTGCAGAACTTAAAAAGATGAATCTGTAGAGAGGGAGCCTCTACATCTCTTTTTGTAAAATATGCAGAGGAATATTTCCGAGTTGAGATGCAATTTCGGAATAAGAGCTGTAAAAACTACCATATATTTTCGAAGTGCGAGATAAAATCCACATCTCCTTGACAGCCTCTTTCATTCCTTGCAAGCTGTTGCGATTACAATCTGTCTCAATAGAAAGAATCCTATCACCAAAAATCTCTTTCAACTCGCGTTTTGTTGCCATATCATCCGTTGCAACATAAAATTTTGTATCGTCACACAGCTCTATCTCTCGGTGCATTGCATCGCAAAAAAGCGACAACGGAGAGTTTTTTATCGACTCATCATTATCTGTTCTTCTAATATGCACTCCAATGGTATTAGATGTAAAGCTATCCTTGACAAACTCATCAACCCAAGAGAGAATATCACTTTTAGGAATAAAATTTTTTGAAAGAGCATTTCCGTAATTACCAAAATCGTAACAACTCTCTATCATAACCCTGCCTCCGTTTAAAATTCTGTCGGCAAGAGTTCCATTATCCCTCTCACGCACAAAATCGGCAGAGTATATTGTTGTATCAAACAAGAAAGGAGCTGTAAAAAGCGGTAACCAAAGAGAATGTCTTCGAGGTGAACGATAGATAAATCTATCAAAACAGCTGGCCTCTTTAACTCTTAACAAAGAATAGTCGGGTGTCTCAAAAAGCTCACCAAACGGGGCATTTAATTCAAAATTACTGAACCACACAACATTGACGGGAATCGACGAAAGTTTCGCAAACTCAATAACAGAATTCATAGCCCTCATACGATTGGCCAATCCTCCATACGGTGTAATAGTAATCTCTCTTGTTTTCACAATTGTAGTATTAAAAAGTCCGATACAAAAGTATATCAAAAATTCTGTTTGTAAAAGAGGCATATTTTTATTAATTTCGTGCCAAGCAAATAAGAGATACAATGGCAGGCAAGATAGCAGAAACACCACTGATGAAACAGTATATTGAGATGAAGGGAAAACACCCCGATGCAATACTGCTTTTCAGAGTTGGAGACTTTTACGAAACATTTTCATCCGATGCAATAGTGACATCGGAAATATTGGGAATTACCCTTACGCGCAGAGCAAACGGAGCAGCACAATTTGTTGAATTGGCAGGATTCCCACACCATGCTTTGGATGCCTATTTGCCAAAACTTGTAAGAGCCGGTAAACGCGTTGCCATTTGCGAACAGCTCGAAGATCCCAAACTAACAAAAAAATTGGTAAAACGCGGAATAACCGAATTGGTTACCCCCGGAGTATCAATTAACGACAATGTGCTAAATCACAAAGAAAACAACTTTGTGGCAGCCATACACTTCGAGCGCCATTCATGTGGAATATCGCTACTCGACATATCAACAGGAGAATTCCTTACAGCAGAGGGCGGAGCAGACCACATAGACAAACTCCTAAACAGCTTTGCACCTAAAGAGATATTGGTTGAACGCGGTAAACGCGACCTGTTTACCTCAAAATTCGGGTCAAAGTTTCTAATATTCGAATTAGAGGATTGGATATTTACCGACGATGCTGCAAAGAGTCGCTTGTTAAAACACTTCGAGACAAAGAACCTGAAAGGTTTTGGAGTTGAGCATCTGAAATTGGGAATAGTAGCATCGGGAGCAATCCTTCACTATCTCGACCTTACACAACACACGCAAATATCACACATAACAACACTCTCAAGAGTAGAGGAAGAACGTTATGTAAGATTAGATAAATTCACACTGCGCAGCCTTGAGCTGCTTGCCCCTATGAACGAAGGGGGAAAATCGCTATTAGACGTAATAGACCGCACCTTGTCACCAATGGGTAGCCGTATGATGCGCCGATGGTTGACATTCCCACTAAAAGATGTAGCGGCAATAAACCAACGATTAGACGTTGTAGACCACCTCTTCCGCTTTCCTGAAGACAAAAGCATACTTGAGGAGAAGATGTCGCTCATAGGCGACCTCGAACGCCTAACATCAAAAGTTGCAGTAGGACGTGTAACACCTCGAGAGATGGTACAACTGCGAGTAGCACTCTCTGCAATAGAACCAATAAAAGAGGTATGTACCAACAGCCAAAACCCCGTACTCTCACTCTTTGCAAAAGAGTTGGATCTATGCCAAGAGATACGCGATAGAATAGACAGAGAGATATCGCCCGATGCACCATCACTCATAAACAAAGGCGGAATTATACGCGAAGGAATAAACGAAGAGTTGGACGAACTACGCAAAATGTCAGGCTCGGGCAAAGAGTACCTAATGCACATACAACAACGCGAGAGCGAAGCAACAGGAATCCCATCTCTTAAAATCAGCTACAACAATGTATTCGGCTACTATATTGAGGTTCGCAACACACACAAAGACAAAGTTCCAGAGGAGTGGATACGCAAACAAACCCTTACGAATGCCGAACGCTATATAACACAAGAACTTAAAGAGTATGAGGAGAAAATCCTCGGTGCAGAAGAGAAGATATTAGCAATAGAGGGCAAATTATTTACCGAATTGGTACATGCCACCACACTCCACATAAGCGCAATGCAACGCAATGCAACCATGTTGGCACAAATGGACTGTTTACTATCATTTGCAACAGTAGCAAAAGAGAACAAATATATACGTCCCATACTCGACGATTCACTATCGCTATCTATCGAAGAGGGACGCCACCCTGTAATTGAAAAGCAGCTCCCCCCCGGAGAGGAGTATGTCACAAACTCGCTCAAACTCGACAACGAGAAAGAGCAGATAATGATAATTACCGGACCCAACATGGCAGGAAAATCGGCACTTCTACGCCAAACAGCCCTTATAACCATAATGGCACAAATAGGATGCTTTGTTCCTGCACAATCGGCACAAATAGGAATTGTCGACAAGGTATTTACCCGCGTTGGTGCATCGGACAACATATCGCTTGGTGAATCAACCTTTATGGTTGAGATGAACGAAGCGGCATATATCCTAAACAACATCTCCGAAAGAAGCCTTGTACTGTTCGACGAGTTAGGCCGAGGAACAAGCACATACGACGGAATATCAATAGCATGGGCAATAGTTGAACATATACACGAAAACGACAGAGCAAAAGCAAAGACACTCTTTGCAACCCACTACCACGAGTTGAACGAAATGGAGAAGGAGTTTTCGAGAATAGTCAACTACAACGTATCGGTAAAAGAGGTGGACAACAAAGTTGTATTCTTGCGCAAATTAGTAAGAGGCGGAAGCGAACACAGCTTCGGTATTCATGTGGCAAAAATGGCAGGAATGCCACGCACCATAGTGAGTCGTGCCGACGTGATACTAAAAGAGTTGGAAAAAGGCAGCGAAGACCGCAACATATCAAAACCCATTCCATCGGCAGCAAAATCAGGAGGAATGCAACTATCGCTATATCAATTAGACGACCCCGTACTATCAGATATACGCAGCAGAATATTGGGAATGGACATAAACAACCTCACACCAATTGAGGCACTCAATAAACTTAACGAAATTAAAAAAATACTATTAGGACGATAATACAATGTTACAACGTAAAGATTTTGAAATAATGGCTCCCGTAGGCTCATACGAATCGCTTACAGCAGCAATACAGGGAGGAGCCGATTCGGTATATTTCGGAGTGGAGGGATTGAACATGCGTTCACGTTCGTCAAACAACTTTACCCTTGACGACCTTCGCAACATAGCCGAAATCTGTAACCAAAACAACATAAAAACGTATCTAACCGTAAACACCGTAATATACGACGGCGACCTTGAGTTGATGCGAAAAATCATCGACACGGTAAAAGAGTCGGGCGTAAGTGCAATCATAGCATCAGATGTGGCAGCAATGAGCTATGCCAATTCAATAGGCGTAGAGGTACACCTATCAACACAATTGAACATATCAAATGCCGAAGCATTGAAATTCTACGCACAATTTGCCGACGTAGTGGTATTGGCTCGCGAGTTGAACCTCGACCAAGTATCAGGCATATACAAAAGAATACAAGAGGAGAACATCACAGGCCCCAAAGGAGAACAAGTGCGTATCGAGATGTTTGCACACGGAGCATTATGTATGGCAGTATCGGGCAAATGCTACTTGAGTTTGCACGAAATGAACTACTCAGCCAACCGAGGATCATGCCTTCAAATATGCCGTAGAGGATACACCGTAAAAGACAAAGAGACAAACATAGAGTTGGATATAGAGAACCAATATATAATGTCGCCCAAAGATCTTAAGACAATACACTTCATGAACAAAATGATTGATTCGGGAGTAAGAGTATTTAAGATTGAAGGACGCGCCCGTAGTGCCGAGTATGTTCGCACAGTGGTGGAGTGCTATCGCGAAGCAGTTGAGAGCTACATTGAAGGTACATTCAACGAGGAGAAAATAGCAGATTGGGATACACGTTTAGCAACCGTATTCAACCGCGGATTCTGGAACGGATACTACCTTGGACAACGCTTGGGCGAGTGGTCATCGAGCTATGGTTCAGAGGCAACCGAACGCAAAGAGTATATAGGAAAAGGAACAAAATACTTCTCAAACATAGGCGTTGCCGAGTTCTTAATGGAGAGCGGAGAATTTAACGAAGGCGACAAACTATTGATAACAGGACCCACAACAGGAGCAATAACCATCGAGGCAAAAGATATGCGAGTAAACTTTGCACCCGCAACAAAAGTTGTAAAAGGAGACCTATTCTCAATAGCCGTAGGCACAAAAATACGCCCATCGGACAAACTATTCAAAATAGTACCCAACGTAAAAGAGTAAAAAAGGAGAGAAAAATTTATAAATATAGGGTTCACTTCAACTTCAATTGGGTCACCCTATATTTATATTGTATGAGTATTGAATAAAAAGAGCTATTTTAAGGCTTGCTAAGCCTTATATCGAAAACAACGCAGTAGTTTATTAACTATAACAACCTACTTATTCATATTCCTCATTATCCTATCAGTAACATCATTAATCCAACGCATATTGTAGTTATCCATAATATACATCGAAATCTGTTTGTAAATATCGCTGCGTTCAATATTTTTAACCTCAACAGGCAAATTTTTTACGTCGGTTTTAAGAGTATCCAACAATTTGTCTGTTATAGAAACAACCAAAGCAACATCATTAAAAGAGAGAACAAGATTCTCATAGTCATTAGCCTTTATAATAGAATCTGCTTTTAATTTCAGAGCGCTAACAATTGAAGAAACAATTTTATCCTGCTCCTCTCTCTTAATAACACTCTGCTCAACAACCTCAACCTTGGGTAAAATATTTTGGCGACTGCTCTCAATATTGACAAAGTACGAAATCATAAAAGCAAAGGCAATAAAGATTGTGATGAAAAAATATTTCGGAACTCTCCAACACAAATTAAGCTTTTGTTTAACCGCATCAATAGTCCTATATCTATCTTGTTTGTTACAACAACATCCGCTAATCACAAAACGAGCCAAGACCCCTGTTTTCAAATCTTTAAGCAAGCAACCCACCGAAAAAATATCGTCGGGACCTTCAGGAGCCACATACCCTTCCGAGCCCACAGCCTGTTTAAGCACAGCGTAACCATTGCTATCGCTCAAGCCAAAATCAATAAGTTTAATATACGCACCACCCTGTACCACCATAATGTTTTGCGGTTTAAGATCGCGATGCTGAATTTGAAGCGAATGAAGATATTTAAGCGTATCAATAAGCATGTTTGCAATATTTCTGCGTTCGCTGATTGAGTGTTTCTGTTCAAGCCATTCGCTGAGAGTAACACCCTCAATCCACTCCATAACAATAGCCTTTCCAATACCCTTAACATCCTCGATGGAATATACCTGAACAATGTACGGATGTTGTAAACTTGTCATCAAATCAAACTCTTTCATCAAGAGCGATTGGTACATAACATCCCCTTGCAGCTCCTTTTTCAAAGCCTTCAAAAGCCACCATTTGCCATTGCGCTTTGCTCTATAAAGAGAGTTAAAACCGGAGTTGCTAATCTCCAAGACCTGAGAAAACTCTTGTTGAGACAAAAAATTATCTTTAGGTTTTATAAAAAATGATGTATCAGACATCGTAAAATCAAATTATTTTAACCAAACAAAACTATCCAATTAAAACCCTGATGCAAACACCATCTTTTTCACCTGCAACATAAGATAAAGGCTCCGAACCCTCATGAACAAGATTACTCAAATATAATGGTTCGTTTTGTATAAACAAGTTACAAGTAAACGAATCGCCTACACTCAATTTAGAGTTCACACTCTCGGTTATAACAAAAGCAGAGTCCCCAACATATTTAGCAACAATAGTTCGGTCGGGACGCCACGAAATTTGCAAACAATCACCTTTAATAAGTCTATTAACATCAATAGAATCGGTCGAAACAATACGACTTTGCACTTTTTTCAACTCCTCACGTCTTTGACAAAATACCTCAAAGTTTCTAAAGCCCACAAACTTTGCAAGCACATCAAGCGTATGAGGTCTGGTTTCGACCTTCTCATTTTGCAGATAACCCCAAAACCTCTTTAATGTAGTAGGAGATAGTCGCTCTTTGGTTTTATCCCAAATAACATTGCTTAACTCCTCAAAATTACCTGCAGTAAGCACCTTAAAGCCTGCTGTATATTCAACCGTTTGTCTTAAAATATCGTGTAGCATCTTTTTTAATTAGAAATGTTTTTTAACTAAGAACTAACAATCCCAAGCTAAAGCAATACAATGACAAATTTATAACAAATTTTTTAACAAGTTATATTCAACTATTAAAAGGACAAAAAAGGACTTTGTTTTCTTTTTACATCACCCTACTTTTGCCTTTGCAAGAGAGAGAGATTTTTAAAATATTGGTTCACACTATTAAGGGGAAAGTTATATATACATTTTTATATAACAAAATACTTTATTTATAAAAAATATTTATAAATTTGTGGTGTTGCACAATTGCAACAGACATATTTAGGAAACATTAGACAAAGTCTGTTAAGGTAAACCTGGAAAATTTATCAAAGCAAGTAAAGACTGAGTTTAAACATGTTCCCTTGATACTGTGTATAAAACCTGCTTACGATGGTTAGGCAGGATTATATACATTCAAGTGTGAACCAATTTATACTCTTTACTTGCGGGCAGTTCCAGGGCCTACCAACGGAGTATTAAATTAGGTTTGCACTTTTTTTGTGCCCTTCTCCGAAAAACTCCTTTGCTGTATCCTTAAAAATGGGAAATAACCACTAAAACAATATAATTATGAAATGTTTAATACCTATAATTTTAAAGCATTATCCAAAAGACTTTTTAAAATACTATTTTGAAGATTTAAAAAAGGCATATAATGCTAAGGATACAACTTCTACTCTATTATTACTTACAGAAATAACAAAAGGAGATCACCAAAGGAGAATGCCTATTCATATTGTTAAAATTGTAATATACAAATTATTAGAAGAGGCAATTTTTAATGGAATATTTAAAAACTTCGAAGAACTATATGATAGAGTAAAAGATATATTATCCACTATCCCTTTTGCACAAGGACCACTAACCACATACGATATAGCATTAAAGATTGGAGGCTTATTAAATATATCTCCTCATGACTATTTATATCTTGCAGATACAACAAGTAAAGTTTTTTCGCTTGTGTATTCAAATACTAATCCAACTACTAAAAACTTCAAAGGAAAAGTGGATATATCTTATGCACAAAAGATATTCGGTAATACATTAAATAGTGCAGATATAGAGATTATATTATGCATATTTAAAGACTGTTTTAAAAGACGTTTAGACGGAGAATGTATTTCAGAAGAAGAAATAAAAGATATCATAAAGAAGAAATATCCTAAAGAGATAGATTGGGATAATGTAAGGACGAAAGCAAAAAGATATGGAGTTTTATAAAGAAAATGATAAATAATTCTAAAAAAATAAGAGATCATGAAAACTAAATTAATTACATTGCTCGTGGCAATACTTTCTGTGGGTATATTATATGCCCAAAGTGATATGGATGGTATAAAACTCAATGATATACCAACATACACCATAAAAACATCTTCATCAACAGGCGGAACTGCTACAACTTCATTAAACGAGGTTGTAACAGGAGGTAGTGTAACCCTTAATGCATATGCAAACAGCGGATACGGTTTTAAAAATTGGACTGTTAATGGCACAGTTGTAAGTGCATACAATCCCTATACCGTTACACCAACCGGTAATACAACATACAAAGCCAATTTTGTACCAATAAAATCTGGTTTATATATGGGAATAATGGGCTTTAATAAAGAGTTGAATAATAAAAATATAGGAATACTCACATCCGATACAAAATCATCATTCACCAACTTTGTAAATAATTTAACTACTCAAAAAGGAACAATATTGTATTATGCAGTTGAAAATGCCATAGATTCATTGGCAACAGCAACTCTTCCGGGAGATTTAGAAAGTGTTATAATGATAACATTTACCGACGGATTAGACCAAGGTTCATTTATGATGAATAACAAATATGAATCAATCGATGAGTATTTGACTGTATTAAATAATAAGATAAAAAACACCAAAGTACAAAGATTACCTATAAACGCATACTCTATAGGGTTGAAAGGTTCAGATGTAGTGGATGACGTTCAATTTCAGAACAACCTTACAAATTTGGCAAGTTCTCCTGAAAATGCTATAGAGGTAAGTAGCATGGATGAGGTAAACACTAAATTACAAGAGATAGCAACAGCAATATACCAGGAAAAAAATGGCGAAACAATAAAACTTACCATTCCGGGTCAATCGCCAAATACAAAAATACGTTTTACTTTTGATAATGTAACAGATGCCTCAAAATCACAATTCTATATAGAGGGAACATTCTCTAATGACTATTCATTGAAAAATGTGGTTTATTCAGGAATGACCTCAAAAAGTGGACTAATTGTAGCAGGAGAGACAGACGGATTTGAAGTAACATACACATTTAAGGATATTGAAGTAACTAATGTATTATATGACAGACTTCCCACATCTAATCTAAAACAGTGGAGCTATGTGACAAGTTCATCTAAATGGCAAAAGAATTCGGAGTTTTCTCCCGAAGAATCATCAATCATTGAAATAAGACCAACAGTAATAATGTTGGTGTTAGACTGTAGTAGTTCATTAGGCAGTCAATTTACAACAATGAAGACTTACGCTAATAACTTTATTAAAAAGATAGAAGAGGGACCTAAATACTACACTGTATCAGCATCAGCAAATACAGGTGGAACTGCTGTTGCTTCATCTGAAAACGTAAGAGAGGGAGGAAATGTAAGACTGACTGCCATACCTAATGATGGATATAAATTTAAAAACTGGACAAAAAACGGTAGCGTGGTAAGTACTTCTAACCCCGACACAGTCACCATAACTGCAAACAGCACATTTGTAGCTAATTTCGAAATAGCTCCAACCTATACAGTAAAAGTTTCTGCAAATACAGGTGGAACTGCTGTTGCTTCATCTGAAAATATGTGGGAAGGAGGCAGTGTAATCCTAACTGCAACACCAAAAAGTGGATATAAATTTAAAAACTGGACAAAAAACGGTAGCGTGGTAAGTACTTCTAACCCTTACACCGCTACAATAACTGAATACAGCATATTTGTAGCTAATTTCGAAATAATTCCAACCTATACAGTATCAGTTTCTGCAAATACAGGTGGAACTGCTGTTGCTTCATCAAACAGTGTAGAGTATGGTGGTAGTGTAACTCTAACAGCTACTCCAAACAGTGGATACAAATTTAAAAATTGGACAAAAAACGGTAGCGTGGTAAGTACTTCTAACCCATATACTGCAACTATATCGGCAAACAGTTCTTTTATAGCGAACTTTGAGAAAATTACCTATACAGTATCAGTTTCTGCAAATACAGGTGGAACTGCAACAGCATCTGCAAGCAGTGTTGAAAAGGAAGGAGCCGGGGTAACTCTAACTGCAACACCTGATAGTGGATATAAATTCAAAAACTGGACATTGAACGGTAATGTGGTAAGTACTAATAAGCGTTACTATGCAACTATAACTGCAAACAGCCACTTTGTTGCCAATTTCGAAAAACTTACCTATGAAGTAATAGTTTATACAAATACAGGTGGAACTGCAACAGCATCTGCAAACATTGTAGAGTATGGTGGTAGTGTAACCCTAACTGCAACACCTGAACCTGATAGTAAATATGTATTCATAAATTGGAAGACATCATGGTTCGGTGATGACTTTGTAAGTACTTCTAACCCTTACACTGCTACCATAACTGAAAACAGCACATTTATAGCTAATTTTCAAATACCTACCTATACAGTATCAGTTTCTGCAAATACAGGTGGAACTGCAACAGCATCTGCAAGCAGTGTTGAAAATAAAGACAATGTAATCCTAACTGCAATACCTGATAGTGGATATAAATTTAAAAATTGGACATTGAACGGTAATGTGGTAAGTACTAATTGGTGTTACTATGCAACTATAACTGCAAACAGCAACTTTGTTGCCAATTTTTATAAATCAACAGATATAGACGTACACGAATATGTAGACCTTGGCTTATCAGTGAAATGGGCAGATTGTAATGTAGGAGCAACCTCTCCTGTAGGGTACGGTGATTATTTCTCATGGGGAGAGACTTCTCCAAAAGAAATATATAATTGGGACTCATCATATAAATGGGATGATTCTAATTATTATTCAAACGAAAATAATAAAACAATACTTGATTTAGAAGACGATGCAGCGTATGTAAATTGGGGTGGTAATTGGCGTATGCCAACAATAGAAGAATTTCAAGAACTAATTGATAATTGTACTTGGACAGAGAGTACCCATAGCGGAGTAAACGGAGTAATAGTAACCAGTAAAATAAATGGGAACTCTATCTTTCTTCCTAAAGCAGGTTATAGAAGTGGTCCTGATTATGTTAATAAAGGTTCAAGATGTTGCTATTGGTCTTCTTCTCGTTATGTTGAAAATAATTATGATGGTCACATTTTGTGGATTTCGATAAAAAGCCCTAGTATGTTTTCTATGCTTCGTTATCAAGGATTAACTATCCGCGCAGTTTATGATATAAATAATACAGCTATTGAGGAGATTGATACAAATAGTGCATTTGTATATGCTGGCAATGGTGTTATATATATAAATAATCACATAGGAAATGTCAAGGTAATTGGCGTTTCAGGTCAAGTAGTTAAAGATGTTTATATAGACGGAAACGACACACTTGAAGTTACTCCGGGTCTTTACATCGTAAAAACAGGAAACAAAGTAACAAAAATTGTGGTTAAGTGATAATAAACAAGTTAGATGACTTTGTTATCAAAGTTTTAGTTAAATAATAAACACAATACTTTTTAACTAAATCATAAAATAGGACAGATTAATAATAATTCTTGTTGGTAAAGGGGCTGTGTCAAAATGTAAAATTTGGCACAGTCTCTTTTTTTAGGAGAATGTAAATTAAACTGTGTCAGCAAGGAAAAATAAATATTAACTTTGCTAACACAGTTTTATTATGAGCGAATTTGATTTTGAAAGCATCAAGGTTAAAGCCCTTGAACAATTAAAAGCTGGCAAATCATTATTGGGTAAAGATGAAAAGTTATATTATCTTTCTACTGTAATTTTTTAAAGAACTCCCATATAACAATACCTCCGGCAACAGATACATTCAAAGAGTGTTTAGTTCCAAACTGAGGTATTTCAACTGCAAAATCGCAGATGTTCACTACCTCTTGTTGAACTCCTTTTACCTCATTTCCCAATATAAGCGCATAACGACTGTTTTTATCAAGTTCAACTTTATCGAGCATTATACTGTTTTGCACCTGTTCAACTGCAAACACTTTATAGCCTTCGTTTTTAAGTTTTTCAACAACCTGTTTTGTATCTTCATAATATTCCCAATCCATACTATCCTCGGCACCAAGTGCAGTTTTGTGTATCTCAGCATTGGGAGGTGTGGCTGTTACTCCACATAAATATATTTTTTCAAGTTTAAAAGCATCAGAACTACGGAAAACCGAACCAACATTATTTAAACTTCTTATATTATCAAGTACCACAACCAAAGGAGTTTTATCAAGTTGTTTAAACTCCTCTTTACTAACTCGTTCTAACTCTACTACTGATAATTTTTTCATATCTTTATTTTTAATATCTTACTTTATTTATTTGCTGGCGAATTTACACTTTTTCAAGGGAATAATTTAATATAGCTACACTTTTTCGAATGAATAATTCAATATTATTACACTTTATTAAGGGAATAGAAGTATCTTCTATATTTATATCTTCTTTAAAATTAAAGAGATAGAAATAATAAATCATTCCTAATTAACAAACATATGTTTGTTGTTTTTACTCTCGCTCGGTAGTGCTCAAATAAATTTGGCACTTCTCTCGCTAAATCTCAAAATTTCTAATTTCTAATTCCTCATTCCTAATTATTAATAACCTGTTGATAAGTTGTTAATAGCGTATAATAACTTTTCAAAAAATTATGTTGCATTTTTCAAATATCAATTTGTATAATCAAATATTCAAATATGTGCTGTTATTATCAAATTTCTTTTCTTTTTATTTATTCACATCATATTTAATGGTTATCAATACTAAAAATAAAAAATTTAATTAACTTTGTACTTTATCAACATAGTGTTAATAAAGTATATATTCTATTTATAATCAATTATTAATGCTGTTGATTACTCTGTTTATTTTGTTAATTGATTATTAATAACCAATTTTCCAAATAAATAGCAAAAAAGATATCAAATGTATTAACAATATATTATCATCATCATTTTTTTTCTATTTAAAAAAGAATATATATTTATTTGTTTGTGGAAAAAGGTGGATGAATAAAACTAAATTTCATTTTATGAATATAGTAGAGGAAATTAAAAAATTAAAAGAGGAGAAGAATGCAGTAATATTGGCTCACTACTACCAACGCGACGAAATTCAAGAAGTGGCAGATTTTGTTGGTGACAGTTTGGCTCTTGCTCAATGGGCTGCTAAAACAGATGCTGATATTTTAGTTGTATGTGGTGTTAATTTTATGGGTGAAACAGCTAAAATATTGTGTCCCGATAAAAAAGTTCTTATTCCGGATAATACAGCAGGTTGTTCTTTGGCCGATAGTTGTAAAGCTGATGACTTGGCTGAATTCATAAAACAATATCCCGGATATAAAGTTGTTTCATATGTTAATACTACTGCCGAGGTTAAGGCTTTGACCGATGTTGTGGTTACAAGCTCTAATGCAAAAGAGATTGTTGAATCGTTCCCAAAAGATGAAAAGATTATATTTGGTCCTGACAGAAATTTAGGTAGCTATATAAATTCTGTTACAGGTAGAGAGATGGTTGTTTGGGATGGTGCTTGTGATGTTCACGAACAATTTTCTCTTCAAAAAATAAAAGAGCTTAAAGAGCAAAATCCCGATGCCGAAGTGTTGGCTCACCCGGAGTGTAAAAAACATATTCTTATTGTTGCCGATAAGGTTGGTTCAACAGCTGCTCTTTTGAATTATGCCATTAAATCGGATTGCAAAAAATTTATTGTTGCCACCGAATCTGGTATATTGTTTAAGATGAGACAATCTTGTCCCGATAAAGAGTTTATTCCTGCACCTCCCGAAGATTCAACTTGTGCTTGTAACGAGTGTGCTTTTATGAAATATAATACTCTCGAAAAATTATATGATGCTCTTAAAAACGAAAAACATGAGGTTTTTGTTGATGAAGAGATAAGAGAAAAGGCTGTTATATCTATACAACGCATGTTGGATATATCTGAAAAATTAAAATTATAATAATATACTATATAGTTTGAAAAATTTAGTTGTATTTGCTTCGGGAAATGGTTCGAATTTTGAAGCCATTGCAAAAGCTTGTATTAATAATAAAATTGATGCAAAGGTTCTTCTTTTGGTGTGCGATAAAAAAGATGCTTATGCCATAAAAAGAGCCGAACTATTGGGTATTGAGTCTTTTGTTGTATCTCCTCGTGATTTTCCTTCGAAAGATGATTATGAAAAAGCCATAGTTGATAAACTTTCATCATATAATATTGATCTTATTTGTTTGGCAGGTTATATGAGAATTATTGGTAATGAGCTTTTGAGTAGATATGAGGGAATAATTATTAATACTCATCCTTCTTTATTACCTTCGTTCAGAGGTAAAGATGCCATTGAGCAGGCTATGGATTTTGGCGTTAAGGTATATGGTATTACCATACATTATGTCGATAGTAGTTTGGATGGTGGTAAAATCATTGCTCAAAAGAGTTTTGAATATAGGGGAGATGATATTGAATACTTGAAAAAGAGATTATTAAAAATAGAACATAAATTGTATATTGATACAATAAACGAAATTTTATAATATGAGTGACAACCTCGATGAAATTATTTTAGAGTTGGAGAGATATACTCAAGAAAATAGTAATGATGATACTGCTTTTTTTCGTTTAGGTAATGCTTACAGAAAAGTTGGAAATATTCCACAAGCTATAAGGTGTTATCTTTCGGCAGTTGAAATAAATCCTAAATCTCCTGCTAAAGAGGCTCATAGTATGTTAATTGATATATTGGAATTCAGAAATACCGATTTATATAATCCTTGATAAAATGATTAAAACAATGAAAAATATTATATATTTATTATCAATATTATTTATTTTGTCATCGTGTGGTAACAGAGATATATTCTCTGTAAAAGAGATTGAGGGTGAATTTACCGATTACAATGGTGAAAATATTTATGCGGTATATGAAAATTTTGAATCGGGAATTGTTACTGATACTCTCTCTGTCATAAAAAATAAATTTAAACATAATCTTAAATTAAATAGTAGCAGAACTCCTGTTTTACTGTTAGATGAAAATAATAACAATATAACATTGCTATTTCTAAAAGAGAATGATAAGGTCTCTTTATCAGGTTCTTCAAAACCATATAAAGCTATTGTTTCAAAAGATTCAATTAATATATCATTAAGTGAATTTCTTAATGAAAACAGCAAATTGTTTTATGAATATGACTCTTTGAAAAATGTTTTTATATCTCAATATACTGATTCTTTATATATTCAAAAATTGGATAGTGTAAATGATTCCATTATAAGGGTGGCAACCAAATTTGTTAATTCAAACTTAACATCTCCTGTATCTACATTTGTTTTATATAACTATATAGCATCGCCAAAATATAAAAAACTAACCAAAGATTTATCCGAAAAATTATCTCCATCGGCAAAAGAGGAGGTTATATCGGCTCGTATTGAACACTTTGCCGCTTTGCAAAAATTTGATAAAGGTAAAGTGTTACCATATTCTCAATTAAGAACTCCAAAGGATAGTTTGATTTATAGTTATACATACAAAAATAAAATTACAATTCTAACCTTTTGGGACTCTTCCGACTCTTTGTCTATTTCAAAAGTTAAAGAGATGGAGGTTTTTTATGATACCTTAAAACAAAAAGATAAGATATCTTCTCATATGATTTCGTTGGATATTGATAAATACAGATGGCTTTCGGTATTGGATAGTATTAAAACAAAATCTTGGCAAACTCATATATCCGATGGTTGGATGAATAAAGATATTTCTACCATAAATTTAAGATCTGTACCATCTGTTTTTCTTCTGAATCGTAATGGTATAATAATAGGTAGAGAGTTGGAGTTTGATTCTCTCTCTTATCTTATTGGTAAAACCATAATCAATAATGACAGTATTGATGAAATAAGAAAAAACAGAAATAAAAAAGGTAAAAAATAATATATAAAATGCTTACAAAAATTTACGCTGCTGCTCTTCAAGGTATTGAGGCTCAAATAGTAACAATTGAGGTAAACTGCACTCAAGGAATACAATTCTTTATGGTGGGTTTGCCCGATGCTGCTGTTAAAGAGAGTCATCAGCGTATAATTTCTGCTCTTTCGCATAATGGACTTAAATTCCCGCGCAGAAAGGTGGTGGTTAATCTTGCTCCTGCCGATATAAAAAAAGAGGGTTCGGCATACGATTTACCTATTGCAATTGGTTTATTAGCAGCAAACGAGGAACTTAAAAGCGATAAATTTAGAGATTATCTTATTATGGGAGAGTTATCGCTCGATGGTTCGATACTACCCATTAAAGGTGCTTTACCAATTGCCATAATGGCAAAAGAGCAAGGATATAGAGGTTTTATTCTTCCTAAAGAGAATGCTTTGGAGGCTGCCGTTGTTGAGGGATTGGAGGTATTCGGAGTTGAAAACATTAATGAGGTTGTTGCCTATTTTAATGATGAACAAGAACTACAACCAGTAATTATTGATACCCAAAGTGAATTTTATGATAAACAACATCTATTTAATATAGATTTTGAAGATGTAAAGGGTCAGGAAAATGTAAAACGTGCATTTGAGGTTGCAGCCGCAGGAGGTCATAATCTTATAATGATAGGTCCTCCCGGTTCGGGAAAATCAATGTTGGCAAAAAGAATTCCTACCATACTTCCTCCACTCACTTTGGACGAAGCTCTTGAAACCACAAAGATTCACTCCGTTGCAGGTCGTACCTCAGAAGGTGGTTCTTTGATTACATGTCGTCCTTTTCGTTCGCCTCACCACACAATTTCCGGAGTGGCATTGGTTGGAGGTGGAACATATCCTCAACCCGGAGAGATTTCATTGGCTCACAACGGAGTGCTGTTTTTAGATGAATTACCAGAGTTTTCACGTTCGGTATTAGAGGTGATGCGTCAACCTCTTGAAGACCGAAAAATAACAATCTCAAGAGCTAAAAACACAGTTGAATATCCTGCAGGCATAATGTTGGTGGCAAGTATGAATCCATGTCCTTGTGGGTACTATAATCACCCTACAAAAGAGTGTATTTGCAGTGAAGGTGCTGTTAGTCGTTACCTTAACAGAATTTCAGGACCATTGTTAGACCGCATTGATATACAAATAGAGGTGGTTCCTGTTGAGTTTGATAAACTCTCATCAACTGTAAAGGGCGAATCGAGTGCGGTTATAAGAGAGCGTGTAATAAAGGCAAGAGAGATGCAAACAGAGCGTTTTAAAGATACTCCCGGAGTATATTGCAATGCTCAAATGAATACACGTTTGTTAAATAAGTGGGCTTTGCCCGATAGCGATAGCATTGCAATGCTTAAAACTGCCATGGAGAAATTTAATCTTTCGGCACGTGCATACGATCGTATTTTAAAGGTTGCCCGTACAATTGCCGATTTAGAAGGAAGTGAGAGTGTTAAGAGTTATCATATTCAGGAGGCTATTACATATCGTAACCTCGACAGAGGTAATTGGGGCAGATGATTTTTTGTGAGTAGTGTTTTATTTAAATCTTTAAAATTAAAAAAAGAGTGTACTGAAATAAACCTTTTGTCAAAAATATGCTCACAATTAAAAAATAGGATTTTTATACTGATATTAGATAATTATAGTTTTGTGAATTAAACATAATAAGAAATGAGATATCCCAAAATAATATTCAAAATAGTACTGTTGTTTACTATATTCTTCTCTTTGGTCGTTAATGCTCAAGAGAATGTTGTTCTGTTTACCACCCCTAATTCTCTTGTAAATATGTATAAGAGTGGAAATTCTCTTGGGGTAAATCATAAACTTGATAATGCTCTTTATGATGGTAATTACAATGTTCATCATACATCGGAAATAGATGCGGAATATCTTAAATTAGAGAGTGCATATCGTTCGGGAGATAGGGATATTAAGAGTAAAATAACGGAGTATAAAAAGAATAACAACGACCTTTTATATGCGCAAAGGGTTGAATTGATGTTGGCTAATGCTTATGTGGCAGAGGGTGATTTTGAAGATGCTGAAAAGTGTTTCAATAATATTGATTTCAACCGTCTCTCTACTGACGAACAGGAGGAGTATGTGATAAATAAAAGCATAATGCTATTCAGTAAAAAGGAGTATGCTCAAGCAGAAGAGGAGTTGAGTAAAATTGATACTAAAAAATCGGTAAACAGAATACCTGTACTATTTCATATGGCTTGTGCCAACTATGCACAAGAAGATTATACCTCAGCCGAGGAGCAGTTTTTATTGTGTAAAGATGATAAAATATACGGTGAGAGTGCAAAATATTATTTGACAAATATTGATTTTGTTTTAAAACGTTACTCTTCGTCTGTTGCATCGGCTGAAGAGTTATTGAATAACCCTAACTGTTCGGAAAGTTATATATCTCCTCTTAAAAAGATTTGTGGTGAGAGTTATTTTGCAACAGACAATATAGATAGTGCTATAAAATATCTTCAAGAGTATAATCAGGCAACAGGTGGTGATAAACGCAGCATATATCTTTTGGGTGTGGCGCTATATAATAAAGAGCAATATGCCGATGCTATAAAAACATTGATTATGCTTACCAATGAGAATAACCAATATTCTCAAAGTGCTTATCTATATTTGGGACACTCTTATTTAAAGACCAACGATAAAAACGGAGCTATATTCGCCTATGAAAAGGCTATGACAGAAGATGTAGACCTACAGGCAAAAGAGTGTGCAATGTTTAACTATTGCGTGCTTGTTGAGGAGAGTAATATACTTCCGTTCGATAAAAAGATTGAGATTTATGAAAATTATATAAATCTCTTTCCAAAGAATTCAAATGCAGAGACAATAAATCAACTATTGGCTGCAAGTTATTACACCACAAAAAATTATAAAGCTGCTTTAGTATCGGTAAATAAGGTAAACAATCCTACCAAAGAGTTGTTAAAGGCTAAACAGATAATACTTTATAATTTGGCTACTCAGGAGTTTGAGAAAAAAGAGTATGCTAAAGCAAAAGATTATTTTAATCAAAGCATAAATGTTGGCGATTATAGTACAGATATCAAAGCTAAAGCATATTTATGGAGGGGAGAGATAAATTATATGTTCAAGAGCTATTCTAAAGCCGAGAGCGATTTCAAGAAACATATTTCTTTATTGAAACAACCCGATATAAATGCTTATTACTCGCTTGGATATGCCTTTTTTATGCAAAAAATGTATAGCGAGGCAGAGAAACAATTCAGTAAATATATTGCAAAAAACAGTAGTGATAAGGCTGTTAAAGCCGATGCCTACAATCGTAAAGGTGATTGCTTGTACATGACAAAGAGATATAGTGATGCAATAAAGGCTTTTAGCGGGGCAGAAAAAATTTATAATCTCACTGCCGATTACTCTATCTACATGCAAGGTATTATATACGGTGTGGAGAATCAGTATGGCAACAAGATTGAAGCTATGAATAATCTTATAAAACTATATCCTAAATCACCTTACGCACCAAAAGCCGTAATAGAAAAAGGAAATGCTCAAATTGCTTTAAATCAGTATGACGAGGCTTTGAGCTCTTTTGCAAAGGTGTACGACCTCTATCCAAAGACAAATGAAGCTCGTGAGGCTTTGTTACAATCGGCTTTGATATATATGAACAAAGGTGAGAGTGCCAAAGCTGTATCGGCTTATAAGACACTAATAGAGGAGTATTCGGGCAGTAATGAAGCTAAGGTTGCAATGGAAGATTTGAAAAACTATCACGTTCAGCAGGGTAATATTGAGCCATATGCAAACTATATAAAAGAGATTAAGGGTGATGACGTATACAGTAATGCTCAAATGGACTCTTTGACTTATTATGCTGCAGAGAGTGCCTTTTTGCAATCGCCAAGCGACAAGAGTATTACTCAGTTGAAAAACTATATAAACAAATATCCTGCAGGAACATTTAAAGCCAATGCTTCGTATTATGTGGGACAATATGCCTTCAACAACAATAACTTTGATGAGGCACGACTATTTTTTGAAAAGGTATTGGTAAGTAAAAATATCATATTACTCGAAGAGACTCTTCACTCTTTAGCTTCAATCGAAGAGTTGGATAAAAACTATGAAAAGGCATATCAATACTATCTTCGCCTTGCTACCGAATATGGTACAACACAGCTTGGAAAAGAGGCAAAATCGTCGGTTGTGAGAGTTTTGGCATTGGACGGAAAGGATAGTGAGGTGATAAGCATGGCTTCGCAAATATTATCGGATGATACCGATGATATTCCAAACCTCGACGAAGTAAGATATTATAGAGCAAAAGCCTACACTTCTTTAGGTAATATTGAAAAAGCAGAAGATGATTGGGAGGAGTTATCTGCCATTACGCACACTTCATATTCGTCGGAAGCTAAATATATGATAGCTGAGTTATACTATAACAAAGGTATGCTTTCAGAGGCAGAAGAGAGTGTAAATAAGCTTCTGTCAAGTAGTAATATTGACAGATATTGGATTGCTCGAGGAATAATATTGTTGTCAGATATTTCGGATGAACAAGGCGATAGATTTAAAGCTAAACAATACTTAAACAGCCTAAAGAGCAACTATACCGAAAAAGATGATATTCAAACCATGATAAAAACAAGATTAGCTAAATATGAGAACTAAACAGATAATATTATTTGCCATAACAGCTTTAATATTTAATATATATCAGGTTAAAGCACAAAATATAGATAGGGAGGTTACCATAGAGAAGGAGTATACCCCTGAAGTTGAAATGGCAGTAAAAAAGACAGGTGTACCCAAGGCAGAAAATCCAAGGGTTGAAAAACCTCAAAGCGAATACTCTTCATGGGCTCTACCTTTGGCAGAAACACCATCGTCACAACCTCTTTTGGTAAGAGATTTAAGTAATCAACAAAATTATGATGCTCAAAGAGGATATGCCAATTTTGGTATGGGAAATAATCTTAATATTAATGCCGATGCAGGTATAAGATTAATAAACACTAAAAGCAACCAATTGGGTGTTTGGTATAACCATACATCAACAGGAGGAAGACTCAAATATAAAGATAATGTTCCTGTATATGGAGGAAGTGATGTGTATCAACACCTGAATAGCAATGTGGTAAATTTAAATTACAAACATGTGTTCAATAAATTGGAGTGGGAGTCGAGTGTTGCCTACAAACATAATAAATTCAACTATTATGGTGCTCCACTAATGCCCCAATATCAAACTCCATCGGGGGCTGAATATCAAAATGTAAATAACTATGCAATAGGAACATCGTTTCGTTCAACAAAAAATGATAAATTTACAATAGCTGCCTCAATAGGATTTGTTGGTTATTACAATAAATCGGGATATATTATCGGCGAAGCGGGTGGTAGAGAGAATCACCTTAAAACAAACTTTGAAATAGAAACTCGTTTAAGAGGTATAAATAATCGTTTGGGTGTGGATGTGAAAATGGATAATCTTTTCTATAACTCCGCAGCTTTGGCAAACAACTACACCATATTTTCGATTACTCCATTCTATAAGTTCTCAAACAGTGCAATACGTCTAAAAGCAGGAGTAAAGATGGATATCTCTGCCAATGATGGAACAATTTTCCGTTTTGCTCCGGATGTTGAATTTAATGCCGACTTGGGTAAATATTTTCAGTTCTATACAATTATAAATGGCGGAAAGGAGCTTAATACTTGGAATAAAACATCTGCCCGTAACATATATATAAATCCAACAAAACAGTTGGCAAACAGTTATACGGCTACAAATGCTGTTGCAGGAGTGGTGTTTAACTATTATCCAACCATTACACTTAAGATATATGGTGGTTTTAAAACATCAACAAACGCTCTGTTTGATGTAAGATGCAATGAATCTGTTATTGATGGAGTGATATCATCATATGAAGTGGTGGATTATATGCCTATTGATGCATACCGTTGGTTAGGTGGTGCAGACGTAAGTTTTAAATTTAAAAATGTACTTGAGGGAGAGGTTAAATGGAACTTGAATAGCTGGCGCAGTCGTGACGGTGGCGAACAGATACTTTCGGCTCTGCCTAAAAACGAGTGGAACATAAAGGTTGGTGTAAACCCTATTAATAACCTGTCTTTCAACGTAAACTTCTATATGGGATTGGATAGAGGATACCGCTACCAAAATGATATGGGTATATACGTCAATGAAAAAATGGGCGATATATACGATCTTAATTTAGGTGCAGTATATTCATTGAATAAGATGATTAGTTTTAATCTTCAATGGAATAATATATTATCGCAACACTACGACATATACTACGGAATGCCTGCTCAAAAAATGCACTTCTTATTGGGTGCTGCCGTTAAGTTTTAGAGTAATAAGAGACACCATTTCGTAGGAGATTTTAAAAGTGTTGTATATAAAAATAGAAGGATAGGGCAATAAGTAAATATTTTATTCGTTTTTAAGAGAGAATATGAAACGTATATTATACATATTGATTGCCCTATCCTTTGTTGTTTCGGCTTCGGCTCAAACACGAAAATTGGAACGTCGTCCCTACGCCGACCAAAAACGTGTACACTTTGGATTCTCATTGGGATTGAATATGCAGAATTTACGTTTGGTTCCAACAGGTGAACCCGACGAAAATGGTGAAATATGGTTGGCTGATGTGCCTTCATTCTCTCCCGGATTCAACGTAGGTCTGTTGTGCGACCTCTATCTGTGTCCTTACTTGAATCTGCGTTTTACCCCGGCTTTTCTTTTTGGTAATAAAACCGTAACTTTCAAAGGGGAGTATTCAGGTGATATACGCAAAACAGATGTAAAGTCGAACTATATTCAAGCACCAATTGAGTTGAAATATAGTTCTAAGCGAGTAAATAACTATCGCCCATATATCATGGCAGGTATTGCCCCATCGTTTGACGTCTCTAAAAAGCGTGGCGATTTACTTCGTCTTAAAACATATGATACATATGTGGAGATTGGTTTGGGATGCGATATATACTACCAATACTTTAAATTCATTCCAGAATTGAAATTCTCATTTGGTCTGCACGATATACTTAATCGCAAGAGAGACGACCTTATCGACCCCGCAGATTTCAGATATACCGCATCGTTGGACAGAGTAAGTTCAAAAATGGTTATACTCACCTTCTACTTTGAGTAGCTTTTTTTTAAGCTTAATTATCCAAAAAAGACATAGGCTGTGAAGATTGCAGCTATTATACCTATGAAATCGGCAATAATACCAACTCCTGCTGCGTAGCGACTGTTTTTAATACCCACAGCACCAAAATATACGGCAATTATATAGAGTGTGGTATCGGTCGAACCCTGTATTGTAGAGGCTACTCGAGCAACAAAGGAGTCGGCTCCGTATGTTGTCATTGCATCAACCATCATACCTCTTGCTCCGCTTCCGCTCAAAGGTTTCATAAGAGCCGTGGGGATAGCTCCCACAAAGTCGGTATCCACGCCACAGGCTGCCACTAAATAGGTTATACCGTCTGTCATGTAGTCCATTGCACCCGAAGCTCTGAACATTCCTATAGCCACCAATATAGCTACCAAGTAGGGAATAATTGTTACAGCTGTTTTAAAGCCCTCTTTAGCCCCGTCGATGAATGCTTCGTATACATTTATCTTTTTGCGTACTCCTGCCATTAGAAACAGCATAATGATTGTAAAGAGCAGCGAGTTTGCTCCAACGGTAGAATATAGCGATACCTTCTCTTGTGGTAAATTCATAAAGAATGCCAATACTCCGCCAATTATAGCCGTAACAACAGCTATGGTTGAGAGAATAACTCTATCGAAAAGGTTTATGCGTTGCTTTATGCAGGTTATTATCAGTCCGGCAAGCGTTGTTATATATGTTGCAATAAGAATGGGTAGAAACACATCTGAGGGGTTCACAGCACCCATTTGTGCGCGATATACCATTACGCTTATGGGTACAAGTGTAAGTCCTGTGGTGTTTAACACCAAAAACATAATCATTGCATCGGTAGCCCTATCTTTTTGGGTGTTTATCTCTTGCATCTCCTTCATGGCTTTAAGACCAAGTGGAGTTGCCGCATTATCCAACCCCAACATATTT
Organism: Muribaculaceae bacterium; assembly: GCA_017546805.1. GTDB lineage: Bacteria > Bacteroidota > Bacteroidia > Bacteroidales > G3-4614 > Caccoplasma_A. The sequence goes on from JAFYRT010000063.1 coordinate 76,646, forward strand.
GCCGAAAAGTTCATGAATATAGAGCCGAATATGGGACTATCTTTGGGTAGAGAAGGAAATAATCTTGAAAAAAACGGAGATACCCAACGTGCAAACGTGGCAATTATACCACCTCGCTCGCCTATCTTCATAATGCCGAGCCAAAGTGATAATACTCCTGTTAATCCCAATGATATTTCAAAGGCGGTGCGAGCCGATGAGAACGAAGAGTTCATTATCTCGCTCCACACACCTATGTCTCCTGTAAAACTCTTTATTATAGCCACTGCAAAGGCTATGACAAAGAAGGCTATCCAAATATAATTAAGTACCATATTAAGAACCTGTTTGAATTTTATTGAAAAATATTTTTATAATTGTGAAGCTGGTTTCGGTATCTTTGAGTCTATTTTAGGCATCTTTTCTTTCTTGTCTTTTGGAAATAGCCTGCTATTCCCTGCAAGATACAAAAGAAAACCTACTCAAAAATAGCTCTCAGATAATTCCGAAATAAAATTCAAACAGCTTCTAACCTCTGCCGCTATTATCAATTAAAGTTCTAAGTTTGTTGTTGAATCCTTCGTTAGCCATAAGTTGCTCTATTGTCAAGTGCATACGGTAACGCCAGTGGTGACGTGCAACAGCAGGGATATTGATACGTTCTGCCTCTACATTTGAGAAGCGTACATTTTCGTCGATTGCCAACCAATCTTGGAACGAAAGGATACATAACAGCGATGGACTGTATAAGTGACGACAAACAACCTCTTCGCAAAGTTCTCCGCTTGCTACTGCAGGAGTTGCCCCTCCGTGATTCAACATAATACGATAGTAGTGGTCGGTAACCTCTCTGTTCTCTTCCCACCAACCTCTCAATGTTGACATGTCGTGTGTTGAGATTGAACATACCGAACGCAATGGATATCCATAAGTGTATCCAAACTCCTGGTATGGAGCCTTTGGCATACGCTCAATCTCCAAACTCATAATTTGGAGTTGTTCCATTACCCAAGGAACACACTCGGGAACCATACCTAAATCCTCACCGCATGCCAACATTGGTGTACATTGTGTCAGCATAGGAAGTTTTTTCATAGCCTGAGTGTACCAGAACTTGCTATGACGGTGGTAGTAATAATCGTTGTACAAGGCATTAAATGCGTTCTGCTCGGCAGACGTAAGTTGTTTGTATATATAATCGTTTTGAGCGCATATACGTGGATGATATAGGTTTATATCGTTGCGATCAGGAACAAACAGCACATTGCTTATAAGTGAATATACACCCTCTTTAATCACTTCATCGCAACCATTCTTCCAGCACCACGATTTCACTTTGCGTTGTGTGTCAAATTCGGGACTCATCTCCCAACGACCATTTGCAAGTGGCATTAAGAATGTATCCTTGACAAAATCGGCATCTTTACCAAAGGTATCATCCAAAATCTCATCGTTGATGAACGGTGTTGTCATGAATTTTGGACGGAATTCAAGCCCGTAGCTTGCAATTTCCTCTGGGGTCATTCCCTTTGCTGGAACAAATTGTCCCAACAATCCGTGAACCGAATGTGTTGGAATTTCCCATATACGGAAGAATCCGAGAATATGGTCGATGCGATATGCTGTAAAGTATTCGCTCATTTTGCCAAATCTCTTGCGCCACCAAGCATAGTCGTCTTCTGCCATTACATCCCAATTATAGGTTGGGAATCCCCAATTCTGACCTTTAACAGAGAATGCATCAGGTGGAGCTCCGGCTTGTCCGTTCATATTGAAGTAGTGAGGTTCAATCCAAGCCTCAACACTGCAACGGCTTATACCAATGGGTATATCGCCCTTTAGGATAACATTTTTGCTACGTGCAAATTTGCTTACCTCCAAAAGTTGTATGTGCAAATTGTATTGGATGTAGTAGTATAGCGAGATTGAAGGGTATGCTTCGCTCTCGGGCGAACATAGCTCTTTAATCTTATCTTCGTTATATACGGCATACTCTCCCCAAGCATTGAAATCGGGAGTTGAATTAAGGTCTCTTAAGTATGAGAATGCAGCATAGGGTAGTAGCCAATGGCTGTTTTCGGCAAAGAATTTCTTAAATCCTGCGGAAGCCAACACTCTCTTACCATTTTGTTTAAAGAGTGCTTTAATGTATGACATTTTTGTATGGTTAACACCCTCGTAATCGACAAATGCCGAGGCATTCAATCTCTTGCGTTGAGCCTCAAACTCCGCAGCAAGAGCTTTGTTACGTAGTGTTCCCAATTGACGTATATCTATATACATTGGGTGAAATGCGTATATCGATATGCTGTTATATGGGTAAGAGTCTGTCCAAGTATTGCTTATTGTTGTGTCGTTGATAGGCAGAATTTGAACACCTCTTTGGTGAGTGTGTGCAGCCCATGCAACAAAATCTTTAAGGTCTCCAAAGTCTCCAACACCAAAGCTACCCTCACCACGAAGTGAGAATACAGGGATAGCAGTTCCTGCTATTTTTTTATTCAGACTCTCAAAGAAAGGCTCCATCTCGGGAGAGTAGAAAATGTGGTTAGTGTCAAGGTCGGTTACATACATCGAGCGATTCTCGCCACGTTCCCACTCAACAATAACACCATTTTCATCTATGATAACAAATTTAAACTCATAACGAGCGGCACAGTCGGCACATACAACACCTTCCCATACAAATGGGGCAATCTCTTTCATTGGAACAGGAATTTTCCATCCTCCCAATATATCCTCTTTTCCGCAAATGGCTACACGTCTGCCATTGCCCACATGAGGAACCAAAGCTCTGAAAACTGTGTTGTTTTCGCCAATGACAGCACCCCCGTATGGAGTAAATACCTTATCTCCGCTAAAGGCAGAGCTGAACAGATATGCAAATTCGGGCAAATCTCTCCATGTATCGTAGACAAAGAGTTTGGCTTTATTGTTTTTTCCAACCCATAAAGAGTGACACATTACACCGCTCTCAATACGGGTACACACTTTATTCTCATATACAGCATATGAGTATTCCAACTTGCTATCAGGAGTAAAACCATTGATTGTCAATGCTCCGCTCCATGTTGCATCGTTATAACTATTCAAAAAAAGAGGCTCGATGCCTTCGTTTTTAAAAACAACTGCAATTACCTCATCGCCTTTTGTGCGGTACTCTATTTTAAATTCTATTACCATCTCAACTGAAAAATATCCTAATAGGGTATAAACATAAAATGTTTAAAAGTATAACTCTTTCAAAGATATTATTAATTTTTCATCTATACTCAATTTGTCTTAAAAAAACTTTATATTTGAACTTCTAAATAATTGAGATAATTTTGCAAAAGTCAGAATAAAATAAATCACTTATATAAAAATATGAAAAAATTACTATTACCGTTCGTTTTGTTAGGCTTGTTGGCATGTAATACAAACAGGGTTGAGGAGATGGGTTACGATACCACTTATCCTTTGGCCTCATACGAAGAGTTGGAGGATACTAAACCTGTTGATGAGGAGGCTTGGAATAACCTTTCGGAGAGTTTTAATCTCACTTGGGCAGATAAAGATGTTCACTACTCATACAAAAACGTGCCTGATGTAGTTACTTGTTCAGATACAGCCATTACTGCATGGCGTGGAGAGAGAGTTAGCGCATTGGCATTGATTTACACAGCAGAGGATGTAGAGGGTATTGAGTTGAAGATATCTCAAATCGATGGAGTTAAAGGCAGTGCAGAGGCAAAATTTGTTACATACGTTATGACCGATGGTTTTAATGCCGATGGTAATGGAACTTGTGGTTATCGCCCCGATCACTCTATCTACGACAGTTCTATGGTAGCCGATGTTATTGACAACCAAAAAATAAAGGATTTGAAGGCTCGTAAGGTACGTCCTGTATGGTGTACTTTTGAGGTTCCAATGGATGTTAATCCCGGCAGTTACGATGTAACTCTTAAAGTAAAACAGGGTTGGAAAACCATAGGTAAACTAAATGCCGAGATTAATGTGTTGGAGAGAGTTTTGCCTCAACCAAAAGATTATGTTTTTCACCTCGATTTGTGGCAACAACCCTACTCTGTATCGCGTTATTACAATGTTGAGAAGTGGAGCGACAAACACTTTGAGGCTATGCGTCCAATGATGCAGGCTCTTGCTCGTGCAGGACAAAAGGTAATTTCAACAGAGATTATTTATGAGCCTTGGGGAGAGCAATCGCACGATAAGTTTGACCCGATGATTGAGACCACTCTTAAAACAGATGGCACTTGGGCGTATGACTACACAGTTTTTGACCGCTGGGTTGAGTTTATGATGGAGTGTGGCATTGACAGGGAGATAAAATGTTTCTCAATGGTTCCATGGGATATGAATTTCCGTTATATGGATGAAGCTACAGGAGAGTATAAGTTCTTGCACGCAAAAACATCGGATAAAGAGTATCGTGAGTTTTGGACTCCGCTTTTGACTGAGTTTGCTCGTCACCTAAAAGAGAAGGGGTGGTACGAAAAGACCTCTATATGTATGGATGAGCGTGAACTTTCGGCAATGCTCGATGCATATAATCTCTTGCAAGAGGTTGTTCCGGGAATGAAGATGTCTCTTGCCGGCAACTACCACGCAGAGTTGGTTGATTTGCTATATGACTTTACCGTACAATATGAGCAATACTTTACAAAAGAGGAGTTGGAGCGCAGAAAAGCCAACGGACAGGTAACTCTATATTATACAAGTTGTGCAACAACATACCCCAACTCATACACATTCTCTGCTCCCGCTGAAGCAACATGTATGGCTTTGCATGCAGTACAAGCAGGTTTTGATGGCTTTTTGCGTTGGGCATATAACAATTGGGGCGAAGATCCATTACGCGACACACGTTACCGTATGTGGGGCGCAGGCGACTCTTTCTTGATTTATCCGGGTTATCGCAGTTCGGTGCGTTTTGAACGTTTGGTTGAGGGTATCCAAGATGCAGAGAAAATCCGTATCTTGCGTGAGGAGTATAAGGCTAACGGAAACATTGAGGCTGCAGCCGAGTTGGAGAAATTGGTAAATACCTTTGCAGAGGGTGAGATGAATGCCCAAAATGCAGGAGAGAAAGTAAAAGCACTTGAAAAGGTTTTAAACAGATAAAAGATATAAGACAATGAACAGAATATGTGATTTATTTGGGATTAAATATCCCATAATTGCAGGAGGAATGGTATGGTGCAGTGGTTGGCGTTTGGCATCTGCTGTAAGTAATGCAGGAGGTTTAGGGCTTATTGGTGCAGGTTCGATGCACCCCGAAACTTTACGCGAACACATTCAAAAGTGTAAGGCTGCAACCGATAAACCATTTGGTGTGAACGTACCACTTATGTATCCTCAAATCGAGGAGATAATGCAGATATTGGTAGAGGAGGGTGTAAAAATTGTATTCACATCGGCAGGAAGTCCCAAAAAGTGGACTCAATTTTTACACGATAATGGAGCTGTTGTGGTGCATGTGGTATCATCATCTCTTTTTGCCAAGAAGTGTGAAGATGCGGGAGTTGATGCAATTGTAGCCGAAGGATTTGAGGCAGGAGGACACAACGGACGAGAGGAGACAACAACTCTATGTCTTATTCCTGCTGTACGTCAGGCAACAAACCTTCCATTAATTGCAGCAGGAGGTATTGCTACAGGACGTGGAATGGCTGCAACATTTGCTCTTGGAGCAGAGGGCGTGCAAATAGGTACTCGCTTTGCCATGACCGAAGAGAGTTCTGCAAACGAGGAGTTTAAAAAACTATGTCGCACACTTAATGAGGGTGATACAAAACTAATGCTTAAACAACTTGCTCCAACTCGCTTGATTAAAAATAATTTCTACAAACAGGTTGAGGAGGCTGAGTTGCGTGGAGCATCGGTTGAAGAGTTAAACGAGTTGTTAGGAAAAGGTCGTGCCAAAAAGGGAATATTCGAAGGTGATCTTGATGAGGGTGAATTGGAGATAGGCCAAGCAGCGGCTTTAGTCAATAAAGCAGAAACAGTGCAAGAGGCTGTTGATGATATAATAACAGAGTTTAATGCTACTATAAACACAATATCTTCGGTAGCTTTTTAGTGTAAAGCAAAAGGGTGGGGTATCAAAATTTTTCGGTACACCACCCTTTTTATATAAATCAAAATGGATTTTCAATCCACTTGCCTTTATAAAGTTGCATTGTACTTCTGAAGCCAATCTCTTTTAAGAGCGCGTATGTCTCTTTAAATCCGCTCTTCATTAGCGAGGGAACGTGAGCATCACTGTTTACTACCAATGGAATGTTCAGCTCTTTTAGAGTTTTAAAGTGTTGAACGTTGGGAAAGAGAAACGATGATTTGCTATATGCCTTTGTATTTACCTCCAATACAGCACCTTTGTGTGCTATAAAACGAAAATAGTCCTGAATTAAATCTTTATACCATTTACTTTCGGTTATAGTGGGAGAGTATGCCGATGCGTTCATAGAGACTTTATCGGGGTGTCCTACAAAGTCGAACCCTCCCAAGTCAATCATATTTATCATATTCTCGAAGTAGGTCTCTACCACATATTTGATATCTCCCTTGTAGTGTTTATCTACCAGAGCAACAAATTTCGAGGCACTACCGTCTATATCGTGATATTCACCCTCCTGATTTGGAATAAAGTGTACGGAAGCTATGCGATAGTCTAAAGGAAGAGTTTGAAAATAGCTGTTTGCCGCATTCCACTCCTTACCTAAATAGTCTATCTCCATACCGGTGTATATCTCAATCTCTCCTTCATACTTTTTTTTGAGCATATCCATTTCCAAAATATACTCATCTACCCTTTCGCGTAGCATATTGCACGACGAGGTGTAAGGTATGGGTGAGTGAGGCGATACTCCATACGACGAGAATCCCCAAAACAATGCAGTTGCAATAAACTCCTCTATATTACTGCGTCCGTCGCAATATGGAGTATGTGAGTGATAGTTGGTGAGATTCATAATTGTCTTACTCCTCAACTATGGTAAAATCTACCTGACGACGTTCCATATTTACTCGAGCCACAGATATCTTCATCTTATCTCCCAATCGGAAAATTTTGTGAAATGATCTGCCTACTGCACAGTAGTTCTTTTCGTCAAATTCGTAGAAATCGTCTTCAAAGTCGCGGAATGGCACCATTCCTTCGCACTTGTTTTCGTCAATTTCCACATATATTCCAAACTTGTTTATTCCCGATATGGTTCCGTCATATACCTCACCTATTCTGTCGCCAAGGTATTCGGCTTGCTTGTATTTTATTGATGCTCTCTCGGCATTTGAAGCTATTATCTCCATGTCGGATGAGTGGCGACAAGCATCTTCCAATCGGCCTTCGCTTACACTTCTTCCACCGTCAAGGTATCGTTCCAAAAGGCGGTGTACCATCATGTCGGGGTATCGTCTAATAGGCGATGTAAAGTGTGTATAGTAGTTAAATGATAGTCCGTAGTGTCCTATGTTTTTGGTTGTGTATATGGCTTTTGCCATTGCTCTAATGGTAATGGTCTCGATAAGGTTGGCTTCGGGACGTGTTTTTGCTTCGGCAAGCATACCTTTTATTGAGTTTGTCAATTGAGAGCGTGTTCCGTCGGCTTTAAGGGTATATCCCAAGCGACGTACAAATTTTGATACGTCAGCCATCTTTACACTGTCGGGAAGATCATGTACGCGATATACAAAGGCTTTTGCTGATTTACCTCGCTCTACCTTTCCTATCTTCTCGGCAACAGTACGGTTTGCCAACAACATAAACTCCTCAATAAGTTTATTTGCCTCTTTGCTTTGTTTAAAATATACACCTATGGGTTTACCTGTTTCGTCTATATCAAATCTTACCTCGCAACGGTCAAAGTCAATCGATCCGTTTTTGAATCGTTTCTCGCGAAGTTTTTGTGCGAGGTCGTTAAGTTTCAATATATCCTCTTTGTAATCTCCTTCGCCGGTGTCTATTACCATTTGAGCCTCTTCATAGGCATAGCGTCGGACAGAGCGTATAACAGTGCGTACTATGCGTGAATTTATCACTTCGGCAGCATCGTTAAGCTCAAATACTGCAGAGAATGCGAGTTTATCTTCATTGGGGCGCAACGAGCAAAGTTTATTACATAACCTTTCGGGTAACATTGGTATTGTTCGGTCTACCAAATATACAGATGTTGCACGTTTGAAAGCTTCGTTGTCTATTACAGAACCTGGTAACACATAATGAGTTACGTCGGCTATGTGTACTCCTACCTCGTAATTTCCGTTGTCAAGTGTTCTTATTGATAGAGCATCGTCGAAGTCCTTTGCATCTTTTGGGTCGATTGTAAAGGTGTTTACTCCTCTGAAATCCTCTCGGCGTGCTATCTCATCTTCAGGAATCTCCTCGGAGATTTTGTCAGCCGCAGCCTCTACCTCTTCGGGGTATTTATACGGTAATCCATACTCGGCAAGTATGGCATGCATTTCGGTGTTGTTATCTCCAGGTGTTCCGAGTATATCAACAACCTCTCCTTCGGGATGTGATGCCAACGGATCCCACGAAACTATTCTTACTATTGCCTTGTCTCCATCTTTACCTCCTGCAAGTTTTTCCAATGGAACAAAAATGTCGTAATCAAGTGTGCGAGAGTTGGTTATTAAAAAGGCATAATGTTTTCTTACCTCAAGAATTCCCACAAATACACTTTCGGCACGCTCAACTATCTCAATAACTCGAGCCTCCAAGTCGTGATGACGACGTTTGGTGAGTAATGAATATCTTACTCTATCGCCTGAAAGTGCATGTAGTGAGTCCTCCTCCTTAACGGCTATCGGTTCTCCACCACCATCAGGAATAATCACATGTCCTCCTTGCTTACGTTGGAATACTCCTTCACGAAGGTCTTTTTTGGGGTTGCGACGGAAACGTCCCGGGTCGGTCTCTATCAAAAACTTATCGCGTTGCATTTGCTTAAGTATATGAGCTATCTCTATTTTTGCAGGGTCGCTCTTAACACCTATACCTCGCGCAACCTGTTTGTAGTTATATATTTGTGTAGGACGCTCTTTAAAGAATTTTTCGATGCGACGTATCATCTCATCTTTTGTCATTCTTGCTCCTTCCGAGCCTTTCCTCTTTTTGCTTTTTGTCATAACCTTCGTTATTTAAGATTTCATTTACAAAGTAAGTTATAAATTTAAAATTTAACAATTACGCAAGTGATAAAAAAAGTTATTAAGGCACTTTTAATACCCGTTTTATGATGATTTTATTTAATTTTGTATGCAGATACCCTATAGCTTAAAACAAAATATAGGAGCAGTAATGCAATAGAGTTGCGAGAGTTAACGTTAATAGTATATCAGTAATGTTATAGATTATGAGAAAATTAGTTTTTGCCACAAATAATAAACATAAATTGGAGGAGGCTCGTAAGATTTTGGATGGTATGGTTGAGATTCTGTCGCTTGGAGAGATAGGATGTAACGATGATATCCCTGAAACTGCCACCACTTTGGAGGGAAATGCCCTTATTAAGGCACGATACATAAAAGAGCATTATGGTTATGATTGTTTTGCCGATGATACAGGTTTGTTGGTTGATGCTCTTGATGGAGCTCCCGGTGTTTATTCGGCAAGATACGCAGGTGAGGAGTGCAACCCTCAAAAAAACATGGAGAAGCTTCTTTGCGAATTGGAAGGAGTTGAGCAACGCAGTGCAGCTTTTGTAACTTGCGTGGCTTTAACCTTGCGTGGAAGCGAACATATTTTTATGGGAGAGATTGCAGGAGAGATTACCAAATCTCCCAAAGGCAGTGCAGGATTTGGATACGACCCTGTATTCAGACCCTTTGGCTATGATAATACTTTCGCAGAATTGGGTGATGAAATAAAAAACAGCATCAGTCACCGAGCAAGAGCCATGGAGAAATTGGCTCAATTCTTAAATAATCTCATTGACTAAAAACGGCAATACTTTATTATGAAAAGAGTTCTATTTACAGTTATATCTCTACTTGTTTTCATCTCGACAATGTTCTCTCAATCAGAGATGTTCGAGTGGCAAACCTACTCGGCCTTTGATAATCCTCAACAGGTTATAGAGGGAGATGAATATATCTATATTTTATCAGATGGATATCTGTATTCATACGATAAAAAGTATTCCGAACTTGCAGAGATGAACAGAGATAACTATTTGTATGACTCTGAAATATCTTTAATAAAATACGACACCGAAAAGGATATGCTTGTTGTTGCGTATAAAAACAGCAACATCGACATCATATACAAAAACAACACATATAATATCCCATATATCAAGGAGGAGATAATGAATATCTCCAAAACCATAAACAATATAAACTTTGCTCCATCGCGTGACGAGATATATGTCTCAACCGATTTTGGTATTGTTATCATCAACAGTAAAAAATTTGAGATAAAAACAACCTTTAAGTTGAGCGAAAAGGTTGTTGATGCAACATTCTTCGATGATAAATATTTTATGGTTGACAATGAGAAGAATTTGAATTTCTGTTCAGTGGAAAACAATCCTTACGAAATTAATAGTTGGGAGATTCTAAAGAATTTTACATCTCAACCAACCAATATTATGGCTCTGCCCAATGCTTTATGGCTTCATACAACCGGAGATATTTGGGCATATGATAAATCAAAAGTCAGGTATCTATCGGCAGGAAAATATATATCAATGGGACTGAATGAAGCAGGAGAGGTTTATGCCTTTGCAAAGACAAACTCCCGTATTGATTTATTCCTTCAGGATTTTAAGAAAAAAGAGACAATTTCACTTCTTAGAAACATAGGCTATACACCGGTTAGCCTTTCGAACAACAACAAAAAGTTGTTGTATTGGTTACTCAACGAGAATGGTATTGCATCGTATGAAATGAGTGAAGAGAATATTGTCAAAAACGACACTGTGCCCATTGTGGATAAAATGGCTGTATCTGTTCCGTATTCTTTGGCAATATCGGGTAGCACTCTATATTGCGTACCTGTTGGAATATGTATGGATAACGAAGATCAAAATTCGCCATATAACAATATATCTTACTTAAAGGATTACAAGTGGCACAATATATTGGGCGATAATGTTCCAAGTCCAAAAGACAAACCATCGTTCGTAAAAAAATTCATATTGCCTTCAAAATTGGCAATAGACCCCAAAAACGACGAAGTTGCATATGTGGGTACTTGGTACGATGGCCTTTATAAATTTGAAAATGGCGAGTATATAGAGAATTGGAACTATATGAACAGTCCCATAGTCGGAGCATCTGATAACTGGGCGAATATGATTAGCAGTTTGGCTTTTGATGCAAACCGAAACTTATGGATGACAAGTTACAGTGCCGAGCAATGTGTTCTGATTTTAAAACCCGATGGAAATTGGGTTGTATATGACCACATAGAGCCTTTGATTGACCAGAAGTATCAATGTTGCATGATACATCCCACAAAATCAAAAACCAAATGGTTTATATCGCAGGACCTTACAAAATCGTATGTTGTGGCTTTGAATATAAACGGAACTCTTGAAAATACGGCAGATGACAAATATCGTCAATTCCGTTCGTTTACCGATCAAGACGGAAAGACCATAGATGCCACTACATACTATTGCATTGCCGAAGATCTTGATGGCAAGCTATGGATTGGAACAGACCGCGGACCTATTGTTATATCGCGTCCCGATAATTTTAATAACACCAACTTTACCTGTCAAAGGATAAAGATTGCTCGTAACGACGGAACAAACAATGCCGATTTGTTGCTTGACGACGAAACAATCAGAGCAATAAAGGTTGATGGAGCAAACTGCAAATGGGTAGGTACTTTTGGCAACGGAGCATATTTGTTATCGGCAGATGGTTTGGAGACCATTCACCACTTTACAACAGAAAACTCAATGTTGCCATCTAACAACATCTATGATATTGCCATTAATCAAGAGACAGGAGAGGTGTATTTTGCCACAGACAAAGGATTGGCATCGTTTAGAGCCGAGGCAGCTGAGGCAGCTGAGGATTACAAAAACATATATGCATTCCCAAATCCTGTTCGTCCCGAATTCACAGGCGATATTACCATTACAGGCTTGATGTTTAACTCATTGGTTAAAATTACCGACACAGTGGGCAATTTAATCTATCAGGCTTACTCAAAAGGAGGTCAGGTGGTATGGAATGGTAATGCTCCGAACGGAGAACGCGTAAAAAGCGGAGTCTATTATGTTTGGGCATCCTCATCAGACGGAAAAGAGGGTGTTGTCTCAAAAATAGTATTTATATCGGGTAAGAATTGATTTTATAGTTCGAAGATTCATCGTGAGGCTTTGAAAATTTGAATTTACCTATTTTGTGAACATTATCAAACTAAGTTTTGTTTGTTAGTAGGTAATTCTATAAAAAAGCAAAAATGGATGAATATACTGATTTATTTCAGGAGAGATTATTAAAGATTCAGGATAATCTTTATAATTTCGCCTATATGCTTACCTCGGATAAGGAGGAGGCGAAGGATCTTTTGCAAGACACTACTCTAAAGGCCCTCGACAATCGCGAAAAGTACATTGATAACATCAATTTTAAGGGGTGGGTATTTACAATCATGCGAAACATCTTCATAAACAATTATCGCAGGGTAGTTCGCAATCAAACAATGGTTGACCAAACAGAAGATTTGTATCATCTTAATCTACCTCAAGAGTCGGGCTTTGATACTCCCGATGGAAGTTATACTGTAAAAGAGATTGGTAAAGCCATAGCCTCTTTCCCCGATGAGTATCGTATTCCGTTTTCAATGCACGTTACAGGATATAAATATCACGAAATTGCCCAATATATGAAACTACCGTTGGGAACAGTAAAGAGCCGTATATTTTTTGCTCGTCAGAAATTACAAAACATTCTTAAAGATTACAGATAAAACAGAGATACAAAGGAGCGGATTTTTAATATCTTCGCTCCTTTATTATCATCTACCACAAAAATCACACTATTAAAGTGAGATTTATATCTAAAAATCATCTTTATTTTTGTTTTTTAGTGCTTTTGAACTAATTTTGCAAAGTAGAGTAGTTCCGTGTGGATTTACTGTAAATTGTATAATATTAAATTAGTATAAAATGAATATCCTTTTATTAGGTTCGGGTGGTAGAGAGAATGCCCTTGCTTGGAAAATAACTCAAAGTGAAAAATGCGATAAGTTGTTTATTGCTCCCGGTAATGCCGGTACTGCAAATGTGGGAACAAACGTAGCTATTAAAGCAGATGACTTTGATGCTGTTAAAGAGTTTGTTCTTCAAAACAATATTGAGATGGTTGTTGTAGGCCCCGAAGATCCATTGGTAAAAGGTGTTTATGACTATTTTAAAAACACTCCCGAGTTGGCAAACATACCTGTTATAGGTCCATCAAAAGAGGGCGCTCGTCTTGAGGGTAGCAAGGCTTTTGCAAAGGCTTTCATGATGCGTCAAAACATTCCAACTGCAGCATACAAAGAGTTTACAGCAAAAGAGTATGACGAGGCTGTTGAGTTCTTGAAAACTTTGAAAGCTCCTTACGTTCTAAAAGCCGACGGATTGGCTGCAGGTAAAGGTGTGCTTATCATCGACAACTTAAAAGAGGCTGAAGAGGAGTTGAAGGCTATGCTTGACGGTATGTTTGGTGAAGCTTCAAGCACTGTGGTTATCGAGGAGTTCCTATCGGGTATCGAGTGTTCGGTATTTGTGTTAACAGATGGCGAAAACTATAAAATATTACCCGTTGCCAAAGATTATAAACGTATTGGAGAGGGTGATACAGGATTGAACACAGGAGGTATGGGTGCTGTTTCTCCCGTCTCTTTTGCCGATGAGGTGTTTATGAAAAAGGTTGAGGAGCGCATTGTAATTCCAACCGTAGAGGGTCTTAAAAAAGAGAATATCGAGTATAAAGGTTTCATTTTCTTAGGTCTTATAAATGTTGAGAATGAGCCTATGGTTATTGAGTATAACGTTAGAATGGGCGACCCGGAGACTGAAGCTGTGATGTTAAGAGTAAAATCGGATCTTGTTGATCTGTTTGAGGGTGTTGCAGAGGGTAAACTAAACGAAAAAACTCTTGAAATAGATTCTCGTTATGCCGTAACTGTAATGTTGGTATCCGGCGGATATCCTGGTGATTATGAAAAAGGAAAAGAGATTACAGGATTGGAGAATGTTACTGATAGTATTCTATTCCACGCAGGAACCACACTTAAAGATGGTAAAGTGCTAACTTCAGGCGGTAGAGTAATTGCCGTAAGTTCTTACGGAAACAGTAAAGATGAGGCTTTGGCTAAATCGTTCGAAAATGCTCAAAAGATAATGTTCGATAAGAAATATTATCGTAGAGATATTGGTTTCGATTTAAAATAGAGAATAGGTGAGTTCAAACAGAGAGTATGGAGTAACAAAGATACCCACATCGTTGGTATCTCATATTATATGTTTTTTTGTGGCGGTGGCTTTTACAGTCATCGCCTCAATGTATTTTACGCCCGAAATCACAACTTTTAGTGGCTTTGTAAAACTTCCATTGGCGAAGGAGTGGTACTCTTCTATTCCTGCAATTGTTACCAACGGAGTTATGACAGTTCTGCTTGTAACTGTAGTTTCGGCAATTGCAAACAAATTCTCCCTGACAACTTTATTGTCGCTTTTCCCTACTCTCTTTCTGCTTATGTTGCAGTGTTGTAATCCGACTATATTACTAAACCTGAACATTGGTATATTAGGAGCCATATCTCTTATGGTTTCAACATATTACTTGTTTGAAAATTATGGTAAAAGGCGTGGAGAGAGTGTTGCTTTTGACGTAACTCTTTTAGTGTGTGCAACCTCTGTACTGTGGGATAAGGCTCTATTTTTCATTCCTTTACTTTGGATAGGGCTTGCGCAGTTGAATATATTGAATATCAAAAGTGCAGTTGCATCAATTTTTGCAATTGCCACAACAGCTTTTATATTATGGGCATCATCATATTTGGGATTGTATAATTTTGATTTTGCCGAGACATGGAGCACTCTTAAATCGGTTATGGTTTTAGATGATTATAACCATGTTTCAAGCAATGTTCTATACGATATGGCATATATAATCCCTATTTTGATTGTGGTTATGGTCTATAATTTGGCTAATATATATTCCGATTCACACGAAAAGATATCTATTAAAAGATATGTTCTGTTTTTAAACACCACATTGGTTGTGACAATTATGCTTATGGCTTTAAACCCATTAAGCATAACAGCATATATGCCTGTTTTTAATTGTGTATCGGCACTATTGGCTGCTCACTATTTCAACACTATTAAAAGTAAATTTAAATTAAGGTTCCTATATATTGTGATTTTAACCTATATAACCATCTATCTTCTATGGATTTTGTAGCGCAATTTTATGAGTGGGGTTATGTAGGAATGTTTCTTGCGGCATTTATATCCGGAACAGTATTCCCTTTGAGTTCAGAGGCGCTATTGGTGCTTTTGGTAAACTCTGGGTTTGATATGGCAATTTCGGTGGCTGTTGCTACCTTTGGTAACTATGCAGGTGGAGTAACATGCTATTATATAGGGCGATTAGGTAAGCCCGAATGGATTGAGAAATATCTTAAGATTAACCCTGAAAAATTAAAAAAGGGAATCTCATTTATCCAAAGGGGGCCGGGAGCGGTAATAGCTTTCTTCTCGTTTTTGCCTATATGGGGAGAGCTTATTGTCGTAGCTTTGGGCTTTACAAGAGCAAATGTTTGGGTTACAAATATTTTTATGCTATTGGGTAAGTTTGTTCGTTACCTGTGCATTGCAAAAGGGGTGGAGTTTTTTATGTAATACCCCGATGATATTTTATAATAATAAAGAGAATATATATGAAAATTGATAAACTTGACTTTGGCGATAAACCGCTCTTTCTTGCTCCCATGGAGGGGGTAACCGACGCTTCGTTCAGGCTTATGTGTAAAGAGTTTGGGGCAGATATGGTATATACCGAATTTGTGTCGGCAGATGCCTTGATTCGCCATGTTAACAAAACCGAAGCTAAACTCTCAATCAGTGACGAAGAACGTCCTGTGGTGATTCAAATATATGGACGAGAGATAGAGCCTATGGTTGAAGCTGCAAAGATTTGCAGAGAGGCAAATCCCGATATTTTAGATATCAACTTCGGATGTCCTGTAAAACGTGTTGCAGGTAAAGGTGCAGGAGCAGGAATGTTGCGTAACATTCCTCAAATGCTTGCCATAACTCGTGCAGTTGTAGAGGCTGTTGATATTCCTGTTACGGTTAAAACCCGATTGGGATGGGACCATGAGTCAAAAATCATTGAGACTCTTGCCGAGGAGTTGCAGGATTGCGGAATAGCGGCTTTGTCGATACATGGGCGCACTCGCAGTCAAATGTATACAGGAGAGGCTGATTGGGACTATATAGGACGTGTAAAAGCGAATCCCAAAATAAGAATTCCCATTATAGGTAACGGAGATGTTACTTCGGCAGAAATAGCCAAAGAACGATTTGAGACATATAAACCCGATGCCATAATGATTGGTAGAGGAGCTATTGGTGCTCCATGGATATTTCGCGACATAAAGGGTTATTTGACAGAGCCTGATACATATCAACCTTTGTCGGTAGAGGAGAAGATGGAGGTATTCAGACGACAAATGCGCGAGAGTATTGCTCGTTTGGATGAGCGAAGAGGTATTCTGCACATCCGTCGCCACCTTGCAGCTACCACTCTGTTTAAAGGAATTCCTAACTTCAGAGATATAAAAATAGCTATGTTGAGAGCCGAAAAAGAGGACGAACTAAATTCAATATTCGATACAATACAAGAAAAATATTTAAAAAATTCAATAGAAAATGAAGAGTGTTAGAATTTTAGCTCTTGCAATAATATCTCTTTTTGTTGCAAGCGTAACGGTTAATGCCGAGGAGGTGGTTGTAAAAAAGTACAACTATGTATATAGCGATACAACAATTGCCGATTTCAATGAGGTAAGCATATTAAACGGAATAAATGTGGTATATACCCAAAGTGAAGCTCAAGCAGGAAAGGTAAGGATATATGCTCCCGAAGGAAACGAAGTTGTGTCTATAACATCTAAAAACGGTCTGTTGAGTATCAGATACGGTCGAGGATATAGTAGAGACTTTGGAGTTATCATGGTATATGTATACTCAAAAGAGTTAAGCAAAGTAAGTTGCTCAATGGGTGCAAACTTTACAGCCGAGAATATTGTTTCAGGCAACAAACTAAAACTTAAGGTATTGAACAGTAGTCAGATACGTTGTAAAAATATTGTATATGACGAAGTTGTTGCTAAAAGAGGATTAGGAAATGGAGACATTCTTCTTTCAGGTAAAGCCAAGAAGGCTGTCTACACCATCATCGGAAGCGGTGAGATTAATGCCGACAATCTTATTGCCGATGAGGTATCGTGCAAAATATTGGGAAAAGGAGATGTTGGTTGCCATGTGGATAAAGACATCTCGGTTCGCAGCATAGGCAAAGGTGCTGCATATTGCAAAGGAGAGTTAAAGATTTCGGGCGAAAACGATAAAATCCGTGTGATGCTTGCAAAAGAGGAAGAGTAATACTTTTTATAGGTTACATAACAAAAAACCTCCCACTTTGAAATGAACTTCAAAAGTAGGAGGTTTTCTTGTATAATAAATCTTATGTCTCGATTTAGAACTCAACACTGCTCATATCGCCTGTTTCGTTAAATGCGTTGTGCATTGCAAAGGCTGCAGATAGAGTATGAGGAGTGTGTCCGTTACCCATTTCAAGATATTTGCGCAACAATGGACGATATGAAGGATGTGCACAATTTTCGATTATAGCCTCGGCTCTTTGACGAGGAGATTTACCTCTTAAGTCGGCAACTCCTTGCTCGGTAATAATAATAGATACCGAGTGTTCGCTGTGGTCAAGGTGCGATACCATTGGTACTATTGCACTGATTTTGCCACCTTTGGCTACCGATGGACAGGTAAAGATTGATAGGTATGCGTTGCGAGTGAAATCGCCCGAACCTCCAATACCGTTCATCATCTTGGTTCCTGTAACGTGAGTTGAGTTTATGTTACCGAAGATATCTGCTTCGAGGGCAGTGTTTATTGTTATAAGTCCCATACGACGCACCACTTCTGGGTTGTTCGACAACTCTTGGGGACGCAATACGATTTTGTCGCGGAAGAAATCCACATCGGCAATAATCTCATCCATTACAGCATCACTTACTGTTAATGAACAACCGCTGGCAAACTTACATTTTCCGTTTTTCATCAATCCAATAACCGAGTCTTGAACAACCTCTGTGTACATCTCAAATGGAGGAATGTCGGGGTTTGAACCAAGAGAACCCAACACTGCATTTGCAATGTTTCCTACGCCAGATTGTATGGGTAAGAATGATGCAGGTATGCGTCCTGCTTTCAACTCGTCAACCAAGAAGTTACATACATTTTCTCCAATCTTGTTTGTTGTTTCATCTGCGGGAGTAAATGGAGCTACTCCATCGGGTAGATTACTCTCAACAATTCCGATGATTTTAGAAGGATCTATCTGTATGTAAGGAACTCCTACTCTGTCAGAGGGAGTATAAACGGGAATCTCTTTACGATAAGGAGGGTCGGCAGGTTGATATATATCGTGGAATCCCTCAATTGCTTCGGGAGTGTGATGATTCAACTCAATAATCACCTTTTCTGCCAAATCGCAAACTGTAGGAGCAATACCCACTCCCATACATGGAATTATACGACCATCATCGTAAACCTTACAAGCCTCAACAATAGCAAAATCCAACTTTCCGTAAAAACCGTATCGTAAATTTTGAGCCAAGTGAGACAGGTGCATGTCAAAATACTCTATCTCGTTTTTGTTGATACCTTCGCGAGACGACTTATTTGATTGATATGGTGTGCGTGATGCTATTGCTTTTGCTCTTGCCAAAGCTCCGTCAAGCATATCTCCTGATGATGCTCCTGTGTATAACGATACTTTGAATTCTCTTCCTGCTTGGTGTTCAGCTTCGGCTTTTTCTGCCAATGCTGCCGAAACCACTTTTGGAGTTCCTGAAGCGGTAAAACCTCCAAATCCTATTTTTGCACCGTTTTCTATATGAGATGCTGCCTCTTGGGCTGTTATTACTTTAAATGCCATAATTAAATATTGTTTTTTCTGTTTTTATACTGCTTTTGATTTGCTTAAAAGATAAATTAATGAAATATAACTTTATAATTCTGTTAATTATCCGTTTGGTTTTAGTAATTTTGACGTAAAACATCTAAAATACTTTCGCTCGCTGTAAAATATTCAAGCAAGCTTGATATTATTTTGCTCGCTTATTCGTATTTTTGTGCCAAATTTACAAATTATTCTGATAAATAAAATATGTCGGAGGATAAAAAGCTATTTATTGAAACATATGGGTGTCAAATGAATGTGGCGGATAGTGAAGTGGTAGCCTCAATTATGGCTACTTGCGGATACTCTCTTTGCGACGATATTAATGATGCCGACGCTGTATTCCTTAACACCTGTTCAATTAGAGATAATGCCGAGCAGAAGGTTTTGGGACGTTTACAATTTATGAGCAGTTTGCGTCATAAAAAGGGCAAGCTCATCGTTGGAGTTCTTGGTTGTATGGCCGAAAGGGTAAAAGATGAGCTTATCAACAACTGTGGAGTGGACCTTGTTGCCGGTCCTGATGCTTATAATGACCTTCCAAATCTTGTGGGAGCTGTCGAGTGTGGCGAAAAGGCTATCAATATTGAGTTGTCAACTGTTGAAACTTATAAGGATATTCTTCCTCGCAAAATAGGTAAATCTATATCCGGATTTATATCTATCATGCGCGGATGTAATAATTTCTGCTCATATTGCATTGTTCCTTATACTCGTGGACGTGAAAGAAGCCGTCCACCACAAAGTATAATCAATGAGCTTCACGAACTTAAGGCTAATGGTATAAAGGAGATTACTCTTTTGGGTCAAAACGTAAACTCATACATGTTTGAGGATGAGAATGGTGCAAAAACCGATTTCCCAACTCTTCTACGTTTGGTATCACAAGAGGCAGGCGAAGGTATAAGAGTTCGTTTCACAACTTCGCATCCCAAGGATATGAGCGATGAGATTCTAAAAACCATGGCAGAGTGTGACAACATATGCAACCATATTCACTTGCCTGTACAATCGGGTTCTAATAGAATATTGGCTCTAATGAATCGTAAATATACTCGCGAGTGGTATTTGGAGAGAATTGCGGCAATCAGAAGATACATCCCTGATTGTGGCATATCAACAGATATGTTCAGTGGTTTCCACTCTGAGACAGAGGAGGAGTTTGAGGAGACACTATCTCTTATGAGAGAGGTTGGCTTTGACTCATCATTCATGTTTAAATACTCAGAGCGTCCCGGTACGTTTGCATCAAAAAAACTGCCCGATAATATTAGCGAAGAGGTTAAGGTTGCGCGTTTGCAACGTATGATTGAGTTGCAAAATGAGTTATCGGCAGAGAGTAACCGTCGCGACATTGGTAAGCGCTTTGAAGTGTTGGTTGAGGGATTCTCTAAACGTTCTCGCGAACAACTTTGTGGAAGAACACCTCAAAACAAAACCGTTGTATTTGACAAAGAGAACTACCATATAGGAGATAGAGTGATAGTCGAAATTTACGATTCATCATCTGCAACTCTTTTAGGTAAACCTATTTAATAATGAGGAATTAGGAATTAAGGATTAGGAATTTTAATTACCATCTAATTACCTTAAAATTCCTCATTCCTAATTGTGGCAAAGCCACGAACTAATTCCTAATTTAAAAAGAACTAACAACTATTAATGGAACTATACAAAAAACTGAATAACATAACAGGGTGGGTGGTATTTTTAATTGCTGCTGTTGTTTACACCCTTACTTTAGAGCCAACCGCAAGTTTTTGGGATTGCGGTGAGTTTATTTCGTCAGCATACAAATTAGAGGTGGGACACCCCCCAGGCAACCCTATCTTTATGTTGACAGGTAGGTTCTTTGCAAACTTTGCATCCGATCCAACTCAAGTGGCATGGATGATAAACTTTATGTCGGGAATGTTGAGTGCGGCAACTATTCTGTTGTTGTTCTGGACAATAACTGCAATAGCTCGCAAAATTGTTATTAAAGACGATAAGTTCTCGTTGAGCAACATCATAGCCATTCTTGGTTCAGGTGCTGTGGGAGCATTGGCTTATACATTCAGTGATACATTCTGGTATTCGGCTGTTGAGGGCGAGGTTTATGCCTACTCATCGTTCTGTACGGCGTTGGTGGTGTGGCTTATATTAAAATGGGAGAGTTGTGCAGATGAACCACACTCTAACAGGTATATTGTTTTAATTGCCTATATCATTGGTATATCAATAGCAGTTCACCTTTTGAACTTATTGTGTATTCCTGCCATTGTTCTTATCTATTACTATAAGAAATGGAAAGAGCCTTCGGCAAAAGGTTCGCTATTAGCGCTTTTGGTTTCGTTTGCTTTGATATTCTTTATCCTATACGGATTGGTTCCGGGATTCATAAAAGTAGCAGGATGGGCTGAATTGTTGTTTGTAAATACATTTGGTACACCATACAATACAGGAGCCATAGTATATTTCTTTGCGGTTATTGCTTGTATATGCTGGGGCTTATATGAGACATTCTCTCAAAAGAGTGTTATGCGCCTGAAACTATCATTCATTGTAAGTTTGATAATGGTAGGGTTACCATTTGTGAGCGAAAGCATTTTATTGTCTCTGTTGATTGTTTCCGCACTTGTTTATGCAACATTTGCAAGCAAGAAATTGAATGTTAGATTGCTTAATACAATTCTTACCTGTATTATGGTAATATTCATAGGATACTCTTCGTATGCAATTATCTTGCTACGTTCAACAGCAAACACACCTATGGATCAAAACTCTCCTGAAGATGTATTTGCCTTGTCGAGCTATCTTAACCGTGAGCAATATGGCGACAGACCTCTATTGTACGGATATACATATACATCAGAGGTGGCTCGTGATGCAGCAGGTAATCCCGAAATAAAAGAGGGTAAAGCTATCTGGAGACGTGCCATTAAAAACAATGAGAACGAACCTGACAGATATGTTGTTACCGACCATAAAAAAGATTACGTGTATCAATCGGAATTGAATATGCTATTCCCACGTATGTACAGTAATCAATCGCACCACGTCGAGGCTTACAAACAGTGGAGCAAAGATGGTAACAAAAGCAAAAAAGTAAAAGTTAAAACAAGCAATGGCGTCAAATTTGTTGAGAAACCGACATTTGTTGAGAACATAAGATTTTTCTTGAGCTATCAGGTTAACTTTATGTATTGGCGATACTTTATGTGGAACTTTGTAGGACGTCAAAATGACATTCAAGGACACGGAGAGATTCATAAAGGTAACTGGATTACAGGTTTCAGCTTTATTGATAAACATATTGAGGGAGAGAATCTGCCTTCGGATTTAATGAATAACAAAGGACGAAACGTATACTATATGCTACCTCTTTTGTTAGGACTTTTAGGACTCTTCTACCAAGCATTCTCAGGGCAAAAAGGAATTGAGAGTTTTTGGGTAACATTCTTCCTATTCTTTATGACAGGATTAGCAATTGTAATATACCTAAACCAAACACCATATCAACCCAGAGAGAGGGATTATGCATATGCAGGCTCGTTCTATGCCTTTGCCATATGGATTGGTATGGGAGTGTTGGGGGCATACAGTATAATTAAGAAATATCTATTAAAAGATAAGGATAACGCTATGGTAGCGTTGGTTACTGTGCTGTTGTGCATGTTTGTGCCTGTTCAAATGGCTGCCCAAAATTGGGACGACCACGACCGTTCGGGACGTTACGCAGCTCGCGACTTTGGTAAAAACTATTTGAGTTGTGTTGAGAAGGATGGTATCATATTCACCAATGGAGATAACGATACATTCCCTCTTTGGTATGCTCAAGAGACCGAAGGTTATAGAACCGACGTCAGGGTATGTAACTTAAGCTATTTGCAAACCGATTGGTATATCGACCAAATGAAGAGTCAGGCATATGAATCAGCTCCACTGCCCATTGAAATGGATTGGAAAAGATATGGCAATGGTAAGTTGACTTATGCGTATGTTTTGGACAGAGGTTTTGGTAAAGATTGTGAACTTGGTAAAGCCATGGACTATCTTCTGTCAGAAAATAAAGAGAATAAATATATTCCCGAATATGGAATAACCATCGACCACATACCAAGCAGCAATCTCTATATTGATGTTGATACTGAAGCTGTAGCTGATAAAATACCAGAAGATTTGAAAGAGTATGCTACAGACAGAATTGACATAAACCTACATGACAACGAAGCTGTAATGTTGAACCAAATATCAGTTATGAGTATGCTTAACTCTATTGCCAAAGATAATTGGAATCGTCCAATATATTTTGCTGTAACGGTTGGTCCCGATATGTATTTGAATTTGGACAAACACTTTGTAAAGGTAGGTTTGGCATACAGAATATTACCTGTTGAGAACGACAATTCTGATAGCGATGCATTGATTGATACAGAGGCAATGTACGACAATATGATGAATAAGTTTGAGTGGGGTGGAGTTGATAATCCTGATGTATATTTAGACGAAACCACACGCAAAATGACCTACACAATGCGTATGTTGTTTATCGATCTTGCCGAGGCTTTGATAATGGAGGAGAAATATGATATGGCGTTGAACGTACTCGATAAGATGATGGAGAAGATACCTTCTACAGCAACCAAACACGATTACCTCTCAATTCAACCGGCCATGGCATACTATAGCTTGGGCGAAGAGCAAAAAGGTGAAGATATTTTGGTAGAGGTTGCCGACAACTCAATGGAGTATATGAAATGGTTCAGAGGATTGGAGTATAACACTGTAAGAAGCATTTCTCAAGAGTATCTAAGACACGAATATACTCTAAAAACCATTATTAAATTCTTTGTTCAACAAGGCGATGAGGAGAATGCAAGAAAATACCTTTACGCACTTGATGAATTGGGCTATAATCTTTTTAAAGAGTCATAAAGAATAGATATGTTGATAGAACAACCACCATATATGTACAGGATGTTGTATCCTGAAACAATATGGCGAATACCGCGTAAAAGCAAAACCGTATATCTTACTTTTGATGACGGTCCCGTACCTGAGGTTACTCCTTGGGTACTCAATGTTTTGGACCACTATAATATAAAGGCTACATTTTTTTGTGTTGGAGACAATGTAGCCAGACATAAGGAACTCTATCAAGAGATTCTGAAAAGAGGACATTTAACAGGTAATCATACCCAAAATCACATTCAGGGAATGAGATACAGAACAAAAAATTATCTGAGAAATGTAGAGGCAGCAAACACATTGATAGATAGTCCACTGTTTCGACCACCTCATGGACACATGCGTTTCAGACAAAAGATGGCCCTACAAAAGGCAGGCTATCACATTATAATGTGGGATGTCGTCAGTCGCGACTATAGTAAAAATTTAACACCGAACGAGGTTGTTGAAAATGTAAGAAAATATACTCGTAACGGCTCTATAATTGTTTTTCACGACTCTTTAAAGGCTCAGCGTAACCTAAAAGAGGCATTACCAAAAGCCATAGAGTGGCTTATTAAAGAGGGATATCAGATAAAGAAATTACCCTTTAATTTCATAATAAGCGAATAGGAGAAAACAGTTTGAGCAATAATATATAAAAGTGATGCGAAAACAAAAACATGCACAATCAATAAGAGAGGCAGTAGAGAGACTCTCTGACCACGAATCGGTTCGCGTATTATGCAACCGACAACAAGAGGGAGAACCAATGCCTTCGGCAAAGGAACTTTATGAGATTATAGATCTTTGCCGTTCGTTGATATTCCCAGGATACTTCGGACATTCAAGAATCGATATAGATACTCTGCCATACCATATCGGAGTTAACACCGAAAAGCTTTTTAAATTGCTTATAAGTCAGATTCTTGCAGGTATGTGCAGCGGTAATCCGCAACAAGACGAGACAATTGAGGCTCGTAGGGAGAAGGCAAAAGACCTTGCTGCAGAGTTTGTGGCTTCGTTGCCCGAGCTTCGACGAGTGTTGGCAACCGATGTCATTGCAGCCTTTAATGGAGACCCTGCTGCAGAGAGCTACTCAGAGGTAATATTCTGTTATCCTGCCATAAGAGCCATAAGCAACTATCGTATAGCACACCGCCTTATGGAGTTGGGAGTTCCATTGATTCCTCGTATCATATCGGAGATGGCACACTCCGAAACAGGAATAGATATTCACCCTGCGGCAACCATAGGCGAGTACTTTACAATCGACCACGGAACAGGTGTTGTAATTGGAGCAACTGCAATTTTGGGTAACAACGTAAAACTATATCAAGGAGTGACTCTTGGAGCAAAGAGCTTCCCATTGGACGAGAATGGAAACCCAATTAAGGGAATTGCACGTCACCCAATAATTGGCGACAATGTAATAATATATTCAAATGCCACTATTTTGGGCAGAATCACCATTGGCGAGGGAGCTGTAATTGGTGGAAACATTTGGATAACCGATAGTGTTGCACCTGGCGAGATGGTAACACAATCAAAGGCAAAACAGAAAAAAGGAGAGTAAAAGCGAGATAGCATTCGTAAAGAAATTTTGAAATATTAAATAATCACAACAAGGTGAGCAACAATAAATTCAAACTAATAGCAAAAACTTTTCAGGGAGTTGAAGAGGAGCTTGCAACAGAGATATCGCAACTTGGTGGCGAGGATATAACAATTGGTAAGAGAATGGTGTCGTTTATGGGCGACAAAGAGTTGATGTATAGAGCAAACTTCTTTTGTCGTACCGCATTGCGTATATTAAAACCTATATACACATTTGAGGCAAACAACACAGACGAATTGTACGAGAAGGTAAAAGAGTATAATTGGAGCGAAATAATCTCTCCCAAAAGCTCCTTTACAATAGATTCAGTTGTAAACTCTGACGAGTTTAGAAACTCTCGTTTTGTTACTTATCGCGTTAAAGATGCTATTGTCGATTACTTTACAGAGAAAGGGAAAGACCGTCCTTCGGTTCGTTTGACCAATCCCGATGTCTATATCAACATTCACATCTCTCACAACGAATGTACCGTATCGTTAGACTCTTCAGGAGAGAGTCTTCATAAACGCGGTTATCGTGTAGCACAAACCGAGGCTCCCATAAATGAGGTTCTTGCTGCGGCAATGCTATTGAAGGCAGGATGGAATGGAGAGTCTGATTTTGTTGATCCCATGTGTGGTTCGGGAACAATTCTTATTGAGGCTGCACTGATTGCAACAAATACAGCCCCCGGTTTGTATCGTCAAGGTTATGCCTTTGAGAAGTGGAACGACTTTGATGCAGAGCTTTTGGAGGAGATATACAACGACGACTCGCAAGAGCGCGATTTCAACTATAAAATCATAGGTGCAGATATCAACCCACAAGTTATAGAGGTTGCTCGTGCAAACGTTAAAGGGGCAGGAATGGAGCGATACATAACTCTCGAAACTCGCTCAATCCAACGTTGGGAGGAGGCTCCTCAAAACAGTATGATGGTAACCAACCCTCCTTACGGAGAGCGTCTTAAACCTCGCGATTTGGAAGATATTTATGCAGCACTTGGCGAAAAACTTAAACATATATTCACAGGATGCAATGCGTGGATAATCAGTTCTTCGCGTGAGGGCTTTGATAAGATAGGTCTTAAACCATCGCAAAAGATAAAGATGATGAATGGCTCTTTGGAGTGTGAACTACGCGAGTATCAAATATTCGGAGGTACATACAGCCAACACAAAAAGGATATTGCCGAGGGAAGAAAAGAGGCTCGTCGCGAAAGAAAAGCTCCAAGAAAAGATGGATTCAAACGAGAGTTCGAGAAGAAGGATAAAGAGAAGAAGAGCTATCGTTTTGACGATCGCAAAGCACCAAAACAAACCGAGCAAAAACCAAAAGGAAAGGGAGGAAAGTTTGCATCAGAAAAGAGAGTGAAACCTACTCCAAAACCTGTGGAGACATTTGAGCGTGGTAAACGCGAATTGCATGGCGATGAGTTTGTATCAAAATTCGTAACTTTCCGTCAGCCAACCATGATTGACGACAAAGCAACAGAGAATAAACAATTCCGTAAACGTAAAAACAAAGAGTAATGTATAATATAAAAAAGGTGGTATTGCTTTCGGTATCACTAATAATATCGCTATTTACAATGGCACAAAACAGCAAAGAGTTGACATTGCAACACCTAATGCCAGGTGGCAAGAATTATTCGTCGATAGTCCCTCAAAACATTAAGCAGTTGCAGTTTGCAGGCGACCGTTACATTTATGTTTCGGGTAATAAAGTTGTTGTGGGTGAGCCTACAGGCAGCGAAACCACCCTTATCACAAAAGCCGACATTGATATATTGCTTAGTGGGGCAAAAGCCGACACTCTTAAAATGTTGCCACAAATAGCGGCATCAGAGGAGAACGGAAACGTAATGCTCCGTTTCAAACATAAAAACAAAGCCTATAAAATTGATTGTGAGGCTAAAAAGATAGTGTCGGAATACTGTTTTGAAAAAGGCGATGCTCAAGCAGAGTACTCTGCCGAGGCAGATGCTTATGTCTCAACCAAACTCTCTGCCATGTATCTTCACACATCAGACGGTAAAAGAAAAGAGATGGTGAAAGAGAAGGCAAAAGATGTATCGCTTGGCTCAAACTATGTTCACCGCAACGAGTTTGGTATTGAGAAGGGAATGTTCTGGTCGCCCAAAGGAGATGCAGTGGCATTCTATCGCATGGACGAGAGCAAAGTAAAAGATTACCCATTGGTAAACATCTCGGCTCGTCAAGCGCAACTCATGAACATAAAATACCCCATGGCAGGAATGAACAGTCACACCGTAAAGGTGGGAGTTTATAACATCAAAAAGGGTAAAACAGTATATCTTAAAAGCGGAAAAACCGATGAACGTTACTTCACAAACATCAGTTGGTCACCCAAAGGAGACAAGATATACATTTTGGAGGTAAACCGCGGACAAGACACATGCAATTTGGTTTGCTACAATGCTAAAAACGGAGCAAAAGAGAGTGTATTGTTTACCGAAACAAGCGAGAAGTACACCGAGCCTGAAAACCCTTTGATTTTCATCTCCGATACAGAGTTTATATACATATCTCGCAAAGACGGATTCCGTCACGCATACCTATACAATACACAAGGTGAGGAGATAAAACAAATCACATCGGGCGAGTGGGAGGTAATCGAAGCTACACTCTCTGCCGATAAAAAGAGTCTGTTTGTGATGTCAACCGAAGCATCGCCCATGCAACGCAATCTGTACAGCGTAAATATAGAGACAGGCGAGCGTGTTCGTATCACAAAAGACGACGGAGTACACAATGTGCAAATATCATCGTCAAACCAATACTATCTCGACAACTACAGCAACCACTCTACACCACGCGTGGTAAAAGTTGGAGCATTATTGGCGAGTGGCGAGGATAAAGAGATATTAAGAGCAAAAAATC
Organism: Muribaculaceae bacterium; assembly: GCA_017546805.1. Lineage (GTDB taxonomy): Bacteria > Bacteroidota > Bacteroidia > Bacteroidales > G3-4614 > Caccoplasma_A. The sequence goes on from JAFYRT010000063.1 coordinate 105,281, forward strand.
CGTTCGACAAGTTTGATATGCCTGTGGTAATCGAAAACGGAACAATAATAGCTGATGACGGAGTAACTCCATTATATTACAGAATGACACGCCCTTCGGAGGTTGATTCAACAAAGAAACTTCCTGCAATAGTATATGTATATGGAGGGCCTCACGCACAACAGGTAACCGATGCCTTTATGTGGAACTATCGCGGTTGGGATATATATATGGCACAAAAAGGATACGTGGTATTCACACTCGATAACCGCGGTTCTGCAAACCGAGGATTGGCATTTGAGAGCGTGACACACCGTCAATTGGGAACAGCCGAACTTGCCGACCAAATGAAAGGAGTAGAGTTCTTAAAATCGTTACCCTATATCGATGGCGAACGTTTGGGAGTTCACGGTTGGAGCTTTGGCGGATTTATGACACTTAATATGATGCTTAACCAATCTGACGTATTTAAAGTAGGAGTTGCAGGAGGAGCAGTAACCGATTGGAAATACTACGAAATAATGTATGGCGAACGTTATATGGGAACACCTAAAAACAATCCGGAGGGGTATAAAAAATCCGATATGAACTCATTGTCGGGTAACCTTAAAGGTCGTTTGATGTTGGTTCACTGCGATACCGACCCTGTTGTAGTATGGCAACACACTTTGCGATTCTTGGAGAGCAGTATCGATAACGGAGTATATCCCGACTACTTTGTATATCCCGGACACGGACACAACGTAATAGGAAGCGAGAGGGTACACCTTTACGAAAAGATAACCCGCTATTTTGATGATTTCCTTTAGTTGAATTAGGAATGAGGAATTAGGAATGAGGAATGTAAAGTAATCGTTTTCCAATTCTAATAAAGAAAGTTTCAATGTTTTTTAAACATAGAGACTTTCTTTAATTTTGCTAATGCTTGGCAGAATTTCTAATTCATAATTGTGGCGTAGCCACGAACTAATTTCTAATTCAAAAAATTACCCTCCCATCTCATTGATGACCTGTTTGCGGAATGAGCTTGGCGATATACCTTCGATGCGTTTGAAGTAGCGACCAAGGTACGATTGGTCGGGGAAATCCATCTGGTGGGCAATATCCTGCATTGTGAGTTGAGGATTGTGCAGAAGAATCTTAATCTGAAGAATTGCAAAGTTGTCGATAATCTTTTTAGCCGACGCACCTGCAACCTTGTGACATATATCTGTGAGGTATTTATTTGATATGCATAGTTTATCGGCATAGAATGTAACCTCGCGTTGAGTTGAACTATTATGATGCAGAAGGTCGATAAACCTATCGAAAATTTTATTTCGAGAGGTTTCAATGTTCATCTCATCGGTGTAGTAAAATCTTTGATAGCGGTCGTATATATAAAGCATATAGGCATTCAGAGCACTACGGATAATCTGTTGACGATATAGGTTGTCCGTATCTTTATATAGCCCTTTGGCGAGCAACATAAATGAGTATAGAGCCTTTTCGCTTTCGCTTGTTAGTTTTATGCAAGGCGTAGTACGCAACATTCTAAAAAACAAAGGGCTTATATGTGCGCTCACATCCCTGAAGAGCGACTCCTTTATCTCTAAAACATATAGCAGCAGCTCTTTTGATATTCTCTCTGTCTTTGTAATGGAGTTGGGTAGGAGTATGAGTTGCGAATCACTACTTACGCTTATAGGGTTTAGGTTGACCAGCAAATCAAGCTCTCCTCTCTGGCAAAAGCAGATAAATCCGTTTTTGCTCTTGCTGAAAAGTTCATTTTCTGAAATATTGTTTATTTCGTAGACTTTGAAAAGTTCATTATCGCTCGATGTTATTTTATTGTTCATAAATTCCGATATTAATTCATGTAAGTAAAAACGGGGCAAATTTAGCAATTTTTAGTGGTTTTTGTTCCGAAAATGAACAATATATTTAAAAATATGAAATCAAATAGTTGAAAAATAAGGAGTAATTTTGCAAAATAATTAAATAAGGGTGTGATGGAGTATTTCCGTTCACTCTTTGTCTGTGAAAAAAAGAGAGTAATTAAGAAAAAATAAATATTAGAATTATGATGAAAAAGATGTTTGACGCAAAGCAGTTATTATTTATTCTATGCTGCACATTATTGGCAAGTTGTGGTGAGGCACCTGTTATGCCCGAAACAACTTATGCATGTTTGGCAATTGAAAATTCAGACAAAACAGTTACAAACGAATATAGTGCCACTATCAAGGGAAGGCAAGACATTGCAATTATGCCACAAGTAGGAGGTACACTAACCAAACTTTGTGTTAAAGAGGGAGAGAAAGTGAAAAAAGGTCAAGTTATGTTCATCATTGACCAAGTTCCCTACAAAGCTGCATACGAAACAGCAAAAGCAAATGTTGAGGCAGCAACAGCGGCTTACGAAACAGCCAATCTAAATTATGAGAGCCGTCAAGAGCTTTATAAAGAGAACGTTGTTTCGGAGTTCGATTTGAAAACGGCTAAAAACTCAATGCTTGCAGCCAAAGCACAACTATCGCAAGCCAAAGCACAAATGTTGAATGCCGAAAACAGTTTGTCTTATACCGAGGTTAAAAGCCCTGCTGATGGAGTTGTAGGAACACTTCCTTATCGTGTAGGAGCATTGGTTGGGCCATCAATGATGCAACCACTTACAACAGTATCTGACAACTCTGATATGTATGTATACTTCTCAATGACAGAGAACCAACTTTTGGCAATGGTAAGAGAGTACGGTTCAAAAGAGAATGCTTTGAAAAATATGCCTGAAATCGATTTGAAATTGAACGATAAATCAATCTACAACCAAAAAGGAAAAATCGAGACTATAAGCGGAGTTATTGATCCCACAACAGGTACAGTAAGTTTGCGAGCAATCTTCCCTAATAAAGATGGTCTTCTTCACTCGGGAGGAGCAGGTAGTGTAATGGTTCCTGTAACATACAAAGATGCCGTTGTAATTCCTCAAAACACATCATATGAGCTACAACACATGACATTCGTTTACAAAGTGGTTGACGGAAAAGCAGTTGCAAACCCAATTCAAGTATTGCGTGTTGACGGAGGCAAAGAGTATATCGTTGAAATGGGACTATATCCCGGCGATACAATCGTAGCAGAGGGAGTTGCTTTGCTTCGTGAGGGAACCCCCATTAAACCTAAACAAGCACCTGCTCAACCTACAAAATAATAAACTACAAGGAGGAATAAGATAATGAATTTAAAAAAATTTATAGAGAGACCCGTACTTTCAGCGGTAATCTCAATCATAATAGTAATTATGGGTGCGATTGGTTTAACCAACCTACCCATAGAGCAATATCCCAATATTGCTCCTCCAACAATTGTGGTAACCGCAACATATTACGGAGCAAATGCCGAGACAGTTCAAAAAGCGGTAATTATTCCACTTGAGGAGGCAATAAACGGAGTTGAGGATATGACATACATGACCTCAAATGCCTCAAATGCAGGATCTGCACATATCACAATATACTTCAAGCAAGGAACCGATCCCGATATGGCAGCGGTGAACGTACAAAACCGTGTAGCAAGAGCAAACGGACGTTTGCCACAAGAGGTAAAACAGGTGGGTGTAACCACAATGAAACGTCAAACAAGTACGTTGCAGATTTTCTCGCTTCACAGTCCCAACGGAATGTACGACGAGAACTTTCTTGCAAACTACATAAACATTAACATCAGACCTCAAGTTCTTCGTATCTCAGGAGTAGGAGATATGAATGTAATGGGTGGAGACTACAGTATGCGTCTTTGGTTGAAACCCGACATCATGGCATCATATAAACTTATGCCAAGCGATGTTGCAGCTGCATTGGCTGAGCAAAACATTGAGGCGGCAACAGGACAATTTGGAGAGAACTCGGGTGAGACATTCCAATATACCATGAAGTATAGAGGTCGTTTGATGACTCCCGAGGAGTTTGGCAATATCATTATCCGCTCAACTGCCGATGGCGAAATTTTGCGTATAAAAGATATTGCAGAGGTTGAGATGGGCAAAGAGAGCTATGCCTATAGAGGAGCCATGAACGGACACCCAGGTGTAATGGCAATGGTTTATCAAACAGCAGGTTCAAATGCAACAGCCGTAAACAACGAAATTGATAAACTACTTGACGAGGTTCGAAAAGATTTGCCAAAAGGAATTGAACTTGACCAAGTAAACAGTGCAAACGACTTCTTGTATGCTTCAATCAAAAACGTTGTTCGCACACTGTTCGAGGCGATATTGCTTGTAATCTTGGTGGTGTATATCTTCCTACAAGACTTCCGTTCAACTCTAATCCCATTGGTGGGAATCGTGGTTTCGTTGGTAGGTACATTTGCCTTTATGTTTGCAGCAGGCTTCAGTCTTAACCTTATCACACTGTTTGCCCTTGTGCTTGTAATCGGAACGGTGGTTGACGATGCCATTATTGTGGTTGAGGCAGTTCAGGCTAAATTCGATGCAGGATATCGCTCGGCAAAAAAAGCGAGTGTTGATGCAATGAAGGGAATCAGCAGTGCTGTAGTAACATCTTCATTGGTATTTATGGTGGTGTTTATCCCTGTATCGTTCATGGGAGGAACATCAGGAGTATTCTATACTCAATTCGGTTTGACCATGGCTGTAGCAGTAGGTATTTCGGCAATCAATGCCTTGACTCTATCTCCTGCCCTTTGTGCAATAATGTTGAAACCCTATCTAAACGAAGATGGTTCGCAAAAAGCAAACTTCGCAGCACGATTCCGTAAAGCATTTAATGCCGCATTTGGTTCATTGGCAGAGAAATATCGCAAAGTTGTAATGTTGTTTGTAAAACGCAAATGGCTTGCATGGGTACTTATAGCATGTTCTTTAGGTTTGTTGGGATATTTCATGAAGACAACAAAAACAGGTCTTGTTCCAAACGAGGACTTAGGATTTATCATGGTTAACGTAAGTACAGCACCCGGTAGCTCATTGAATCAAACAGACGAGATAATGCTCAAAGTTCAAAAACGTATAGCAATGATACCACAAGTTAAGTATATGCAAAAGGTATCGGGATACGGATTGCTTTCGGGACAAGGAAACTCGTTTGGTATGTTTATGATTCGTTTGAAAGATTGGAGCGAGCGTACAAACGAAGGAGATGATATAAATAGTGTAATAAACATGATATATGGTTACACTATGGATATAAAAGATGCACAAATCTTTGCCGTTTCTCCCGGTATGATTCCTGGATATGGATTGGGTAACGCCCTTGATGTGCATATGCAAGACCGCGCAGGCGGAGAGGTAGGAACATTCTTTATGGAGACTCAAAAATATTTGGGAGCCTTAATGCAACGTCCCGAAATATCAATGGCATACTCAACATTCGATATCCGCTACCCACAATGGAGTGTAAGTGTTGATGCCGCAAAATGTAAACGAGCAGGCATAACACCAAACTTGGTACTTAGCACACTTTCTGCATATTATGGAGGTCAATATATTTCGGACTTCAACCGATTCTCAAAAGTGTACCGTGTAATGATGCAAGCCGATCCAAAATATCGTTTGGACGAAAAATCGCTCGACAACACATTTGTTATAACAGGCACAGGAGAGATGGCTCCATTAAGTCAGTTTGTAAGCCTTGAGAGAGTTTACGGAGCAGAGACATTGACACGTTTCAACCTATTCAACTCAATTCAAGTAAGTGCGATGCCCGCACCGGGCTATAGTTCGGGAGAGGCTCTTAACGCAGTTAAAGAGACAGCATCACAAGTATTGCCTCGTGGATACGGATACGACTTCGGAGGTATTACTCGTGAGGAGAACGGACAAACGAACAACACTGTTGTGATATTTGGAATCTGTATATTGATGATGTATCTGATTTTGGCTGCTTTGTACGAAAGCTTTGTTATCCCATTCTCGGTAATTTTGACAATTCCTGCAGGTTTGATGGGAAGTTTCGCATTTGCAAAGATGATGGGACTCGAAAATAACATCTATCTACAAACAGGATTGATTATGCTTATCGGTTTGATAGCAAAAACAGCAATTTTGTTGACAGAGTACGCAGTAGAGCGTCGTAGAGCAGGAATGGGAATCACAGAGGCAGCGTTGAGTGCAGCAAAAGCACGTTTACGCCCAATCTTGATGACAGCTCTTACAATGATATTCGGTATGTTGCCATTGATGGCATCGCATGGAGTAGGAGCAAACGGAAACCGCTCACTTGGAACAGGAGTAGTAGGAGGTATGTTAATAGGAACAATAGCCCTATTGTTTGTAGTTCCTTCGCTATACATAACATTCCAATGGTTAGAGGAGAAGATAAAACCTGTTAAAAGACAAAAAACACAAGATCTTCAAATCCAACACGACATAGAGGAGGTAATTAAAGAGAAGAAAGCCGAGAAAGGAGCAAATATCTAATAATGACGATTATGATGAAAAAAATATTGATACTTACCGCAGTTGCTACCCTTTTGGGTAGCTGCGGATTGTATGGTAAATACAAACCACAAGAGACGGTTCCTGCAAACCTTTATGGAGAGGAAGTTGTTGCAACCGATAGCAGTAGTTTGGCAGACCTGTCGTGGAAAGAGATGTTTACCGATGCTAAATTGCAGGCACTTATTGATACAGCGTTGGTTCGTAACGTAGACTTGAAAACAATTCGTTTGAATGTAGCAAAAGCCGAAGCGGCTATGATACCCGCAAAATTGGCATATCTGCCTTCAATAGCTTTAGCTCCTCAAGGAGGATTCAACTATGTAGCAATGAATGGTGGAGTAACTACAAAAACATATACTGCACCTGCAACTGCTTCGTGGGAGATAGACATTTTTGGTAAACTAACAAACACAAAACGCAAAGCAAAAGCAACATTGGAGCAAATTCGCGACAATGAGCAAGCTGTTAAGACAAAACTTATAGCAGGTGTAGCAACCACATATTACAGTTTGTTGATGCTTGACGAGCAATTAAAAATAGCACAAGCAACCGAAAAGAATTGGGAAGAGACTGTAAAAACAGCTCGTGCAATGAAGAAAGCGGGAATGATGAATGAGGCAGGTTTGGCACAAACCGAGGCAACATATTATAATATCCGCACAACAGTTCTAACTCTTCAAGAGTCGATAAACGAGACACAAAACACTCTATGTTTGTTGTTGGCAAAAACTCCTCACCATATTGAACGAGGTTCATTGAGCGAGGCGGTATTGCCCGAGAACATATCGGTGGGAGTACCTATTAGCGTATTGTCACGTCGTCCCGATGTAAGAGCAGCAGAGCATGAACTTGAAGGCGCATTTTACGATACTAACAAAGCACGTTCGTCGTTCTATCCTCAAATAACATTGAGCGGAACAGCAGGATGGACAAACAGCATAGGAGGAGCAATTCTTAATCCGGGAGAATTTGTAGGTTCTGCAATTTTGTCGCTACTTCAACCTATTTTTAATAAAGGAGCTCTTATAGCAAACCTTAAGGCAATGAAGGCAAATCAAGAGATAGCATTCTTGAACTTTCAAAAATCAATTCTAAAAGCAGGTAGCGAGGTAAATGTTGCGTTGGACAAATACCAAACAGCAAAATCTAAATCAGAGTTCTATGCAAAACAGGTAAGCACTCTGGAGGTTGCAGCCAACAGTACCAAACTTCTAATGAAATATGGCAATACAACATACCTTGAGGTGTTGACAGCACAAACCACACTATTGAATGCACAACTAAATCAAGTATCAAACAAATTTGTTGAAATACAATCAATGATTGAGTTGTATCGTGCATTAGGTGGCGGACAAGATTAATTGTCAATCAAAAATAATAAAGAAACGAGGAGTCTGATTCTTATTATCAGGCTCCTCGCTTCTTATGTATGGAGTGTTGTTTTCTACTTACAACTCCTCTTTACTTCTTCTTTGAATAGTTTATATCCTATTTTGCATTTAACACAATTTCGGGGGTTGCAGTAGTTGCCGTTAAGGGCAATGAATGCTTGTGAGGCAAGTGCTGTTGGGCAATCGATGCCAGCCGAAGTGTATTTGCGTACAATAGAGTTGTTTTCGGCTTTGCATCCCTCCAAAAGAGATATGGCGCGGTCGGCAAATTTATCTTGTCCTATATACTCGGAATATGCGTAAAGAAGCGGAGCTACGGAGTTTATTATAATCAAATCTATGGCAGCTTTCCCCAAACATTTACGCATAGGTGGTGTTTCGGCAGTAAATGAGTAGTGGGTATCCCAAAAATCACTTGGATATACATCAAAAATCTTGCGTAATGCAATATCGTTGGTTGCATCAATAAACTTATTGAAAATTGGCAACGAAGTGTGTATCAGGGCAGCAAGCATTGCAATTCGCTGATGCGGAAAATTTGATGGTCTTACTCCCGAAAATTTCCACTCTTTTATATCATTTACCTTCAAAGAGAATTTATTTTGAAGAAAAGCAAACTCGTTTGATAGGCGTTTGTAGTATGGGATGTGCATCAATTGGTTATCTCCTAAAAATCCTGCAACACCAAACATCATGGCTTCGAGTTGAAAAAGTGAGTCGGAGTGTTTTTGTAAAAACCTTAAAGGCAGAGCTTTTGCCAACGACTCAAAGGCATTACCGTTAACTCCAAAACCAAGTGAGCGAGCAAGAGATACGTAACAGGTCTCTTCCCAATCGCCATTGTATAGTTCTCGCCATTCGTTAATTCTATCGCTTTTGTTTGATAGTCTCTCTATGGCAAGCGATGTTATAAGGTCGGTAACAAAGATGGAGGGCATCTCTTTTATATACTCCTCGCATGGGAGCTCCTCAAATTTGGAGAGCAATTTTTTGCGTAGATTCTCCACCTCTGTTAAAAAATCAAGTAAAAGAGTCTCCACTTCTGTTTTTTCATCCTTATCGGTGACAAAAAGGTCGCACCCTTCTGCCGAGGCCGGAGATATGGCAACACGCATTTTCATTGTGTTATCCTCTATTCGCAGTATTGCATCGGAGAATATCATATTTCCGCTGCAATCGTTACCGGGGGTTATAACCTCAACGCTCTTTCCGTTCAAAAGGGTTAGTTTACATCCCTTCAATAAATTATGCCTCCATACGAATGATAGTATGTTTTCCATATAAACTCTCTTTATTTTAAGTAGCTACTCGAATATACTCCCGCTCGTTCAAAAAATATTCAAGTAAACTTGATATTATTTTGCTCGCTTATTCTTTGATATTTGACGTAAACGTCGAATATACTCCCGCTCGCTGTAAAATATTCAAGTAAACTTGATATTATTTTGCTCGCTTATTCGTATATTTGCAACTTACCACAAATGTATAAAAAATTATGAAGATAGCATTAATAGGATATGGTAAAATGGGTAAAACCATTGAACAGATAGCAATAGCAAGAGGGCATGAAATTGTTGCCCGCATCGATATAGATAATCAAGACGATTTCACCTCTCCCGAGTTTAAAAGTGCCGATGTGGCAATAGAGTTTTCGCAACCTCAATCGGCAATGGAGAACTATCGCAGAGCATTTGCCGCAGGTGTTAAGGTTGTGTCGGGTACAACAGGATGGTTGGAGAGTATGCCCGAAGTGAAAGAGGCTTGTGAGAATGGCAACACATTCTTCTACTCATCGAATTACAGCCTTGGAGTAAACATATTTTTTGCTCTTAACAAATACCTTGCAAAGATAATGAACGGTTTTGCAAACTACGAGGTGTCGATGGAAGAGACTCACCACATCCACAAGTTGGATGCTCCAAGCGGAACTGCTATAACTCTTGCCGAGGGTATCATTGAGAATATCTCTCGTAAGGAGGGTTGGGTAGAGGGCGTAGAGCCTAAAGCTCAAGAGATAGGTATCACCTCTTTCCGTAGAGATGAGGTTCCGGGTATTCACACCATTAAATATGAGTCGGATGTTGATACCATAACAATCACTCACGATGCAAAAAGCCGAGCAGGATTCGCTCTTGGAGCTGTTGTTGCTGCGGAGTTTATAAAAGATAAAACAGGTTTTGTTACAATGCAGGATATGCTTAAATTCTAATAAGCATTATACTAAATTTAAATGTAAATGACAGAAAAAATGAGCAGATTCTCTGGAATAAAAACATCTCGTTGGATACGATTCTCGGTAGCATCCTTGCTACTTGTTGGATTTACAATTTGGTCGGGCAACTACTTTTTGTTGTTGCTGTTGCTCCTTTTTGTTGATATCTATTTAACCGAGTATATTCCTTGGAGAGCTTGGCGAAAAATTAAAAACAACAATCTTCGTAAAGTTTTTGAGTGGATTGATGCTATCTTGTATGCCCTTATAGCTGTATATTTAATTAATAACTTTATATTCCAAAACTATAAGATACCATCATCGTCGCTCGAGAAGTCGTTGTTGGTTGGAGACTATTTGCTTGTGAGCAAGGCAACCTACGGACCTCGTGTACCAATGACTCCGTTGTCATTTCCATTGGCTCAGCACACCTTGCCTTTCTTTAACTGCAAGTCGTATATTGAGCATCCTCAATTGGAGTACAAGCGATTAAAAGGTACAGGAGAGATTAAACGTAACGATATAGTGGTGTTTAACTTCCCTGCAGGAGATACCGCATTGACTAAAGTTTCAAACCCCGATTATTACACTCTTTGTCATATCTACGGCAGAGAGAATATTAAGGCAAATAAAGATTTGTATGGAGAGGTAGTATATCGTCCTGTTGACCGAAGAGAGAACTATGTGAAACGTTGTGTGGGAATGCCGGGCGATACATTTGAGATTCGCGATAATCAGATATACATTAATTCGGTTGCTGCAGAAAATCCAAAACATTTGCAGTTTAACTACTATATTATGCTTTCTGCTCCCGATAAACGTTTGTCTTCCAAATTACTCGATGAGTTGGGAATTTCAAAGGAGGATAGAATGCTTATCCAAAACCCATTCCAATATGGCGATTTGCTTGCATTTTTAGGATTTAAACCCAACGAGCAAGGCAACTATAATCCTGTATATCGTATGCCTTTAACCGAGGAGGCAAAGAGTCGTTTGCAATCGTTGCCCATAGTGGCTCAGATGATACAAGAGCCAGGAGAGGTTATGGGAGGCGATGTATATCCGTTGGGATGTAAAACATGGAGTCGTAAAGATTATGGTCCATTATGGATTCCAAAACGAGGCGAAACTCTTAAGTTGACACTCGAAAATTGGCTTGCATACGAAAGAGTGATTCGCAACTATGAAGGAAACGATGCAGAGCTTAAAGATGGCAAGATATACATAAACGGAGTTGAAGCAAAAGAGTACACATTCAAAATGGACTACTACTATATGTTGGGCGATAACAGAGATAACTCTGCCGATAGCCGTTATTGGGGATTTGTTCCTGAAGACCATATTGTAGGAAAACCGTTGTTTGTATGGTTGTCGCTTGATCCTGATAAATCGTTGTTTAACGGAGGAATAAGATTTAATCGAATATTCCGTTCGGTTGAATCGTTATCGAAGTAGAGAAGAGAGATGATAATATTAACACCGTCATATTTAGCCCCTGTTTCATATTACAGACAGTTAAACAACTCACCTGTAGTGGTTGAGGCGTGTTGCAATTACCAAAAGCAGAGTTATCGTAACCGCTGTAAAATTGCAACAGAGGCAGGAGTTATGACTTTGTCAATTCCCATAGAGAAACCATCGGGAAAGGTGTTGACTCGCGACGTTCGCATATCATCGCACGATAATTGGCAACATCTTCATTGGACAGCCATAGAATCGGCATACCAATCATCGCCCTTTTTTGAGTATTATCAAGAGGATTTACGCCCATTTTTTGAACCCCAAAAGTTCAAATATCTATACGATTTCAACATAGAGTTGCAAAATACAATTTGCAATCTGCTTGATATAAAACCACAAATAGAGTATAGCCAAGAGTATCGGCAACCGCAAGAGGGAGATGTTGATTTGCGTGAGGCAATACATCCCAAACGTCCCATTATTGGAGCAGAGAAACTTTTGCCCTACTATCAGGTCTTTTCAGCGAGGCATGGATTCATTCCCGACCTATCTATCATAGACCTGCTCTTTAATATGGGTCCCGAAAGCATATTCCTACTGCTCGATACTCCGAAAGAGAAATAAAAAATGGCAAAGGAGAGGCTATTCAACAGAAACTTTTTACTTGTGTTGGCAGGAAACTTCCTTTTGTTTTTTGCCTTCTTTACCATTCTACCTGTATTACCTCTGTATATGCAGGAGACATATAACGCAACCCACACCGAGATAGGAGTTGTATTGTCGCTCTATACAGTAACGGCACTTATAATACGTCCCTTTGCAGGCTTTATCCTCGACTCGTTTTCGCGCAGACCCATGCAGTTGCTCTTTTATGGAGCATTTGCTCTTATTTTTTGCACCTACATTATACCCGGAGGGGTAATATTGTTTGCCATTCTGCGCGCACTGCATGGCCTTATATTTGGTTTTATAACCGTTGCAAATAGTACTGTGGCAATAGATGTTCTTCCATCGTCGCGACGAAACGAGGGCATTGGTTACTATGGAATAAGCAACAACTTGGGAATGGCATTAGGTCCAACAATTTCATTTGCAACCTATTCCCTTTTCGATAGCTACAATGCACTCTTTATTTGCGCCTTTGTAGCTTGTGCCATAGGCTTTTTAATGGTGTCGTTGGTTAAAATGCCCAATAAAGCTAAGAACTTACAGAACGAACGTCCAAAACTTAACCCCATATCGTTAGACCGATTCTTTCTTGTAAAGGGAACGCACGAAAGCATAACCTTTATGCTACTCTCGTTCAGTTACGGAATATTATCTACGTTTTTGGCAGTGTATGCCCGCGACGAGGTAGGAATTGAGAACAGCACAGGTCCATTCTTCATGCTCATGGCTCTCGGACTTATAAGTGCCAGAATAAGCAATGGCCCACATCTTAGAAAAGACAGGGTGATTCAGCTTGTGACAGCAGGAATGTTAGGACTTTTTGTAGGCTATGCAATATTTATATTTGTAAGTATTCCTGCAATCTTCTATGCCTCTGCCTATATATTGGGATTTTCATACGGAATGATATGCCCAACGGTGCAGACCATGTTTGTAAATCTTGCACCAAATGACAGACGAAGCACAGCAAATTCAACCTATCTCACTTCGTGGGATGTAGGAGTTGGAATAGGTGTTGTGGTTGGTGGAGCAATAGCCGATGTTCATAGTTACAGAGCGGCATATATTCTTGGAGTTGTATTAATAGCCGTAGCTCTTGTGCAATTCCGAAAAGTCACCGCTCCATATTTTATAAAAAACAGATTAAGGTAAATGGGTGATAACATTTTCGTAAAAAAGTTCTGAAAATAGTAGATAATAAACAATTAATTGAATAACTTTGTAAAAAACTAATCGATTTTTACCTTGGTTTTTACCCCCCCCCCTATTGTATAAGTGGTTGAAATTCAATATATAATATAAAATAATTATGCTTAAACAAATTATAAACGGAAAGATTCTTACACCTCAAGGTTGGTTGAAAGACGGATCGGTTATTATTCGTGATAACAAGATTCTTGAGGTTACCAACTGTGACCTTGCTGTAATAGGTGCAGAGGTAATAGATGCAAAGGGTATGTATGTAGTACCCGGAGGTGTTGAAATTCACATTCATGGTGGTGGAGGTTGCGACTTTATGGAAGGAACAGAAGAGGCTTTCCGCGGAGCAATCATGTCTCACATGAAACATGGTACAACAAGTATCTTCCCAACATTGTCATCATCAACAGTTCCCATGATTGAGGCTGCTGCAGAGGTTTGTACAAAACTTATGGAAGAGCCCAATAGCCCTGTGCTTGGACTTCACCTTGAGGGACACTATTTGAATATGGCTATGGCAGGAGGTCAAATTCCTGAGAATATAAAAAATCCCGATCCAAACGAATACATTCCTCTTGTAGAGAAATGGCACTGTATCAAACGTTGGGATGCTGCTCCCGAGTTACCCGGTGCAATGCAATTTGGTAAATATATCACATCAAAAGGTATTCTTGCATCAGTGGCACACACTCAAGCAGAGTACGACGATATTCACTCGGCACGTAAAAACGGATATACTCACGCTACACACTTCTACAATGCAATGCCCGGATTCCACAAACGTCGCGAGTATAAGTATGAGGGAACAGTAGAGAGTATCTATTTGCACGAGGATATGACAGTAGAAGTCGTTGCTGATGGAATTCACGTACCTCCTACAATTTTGCGTCTAATTCACCATATTAAAGGAGTTGAGCGCGCTTGTGTTATCACCGATGCACTTGCTTGTGCGGCAAGTGACAGCACAACAGCATTTGACCCACGCGTGATAATTGAGGATGGCGTTTGTAAACTTGCCGACCGTTCGGCACTTGCAGGTTCAGTGGCAACAATGGATCGTCTAATTCAAACATTGGTGCAAAAAGCCGAAATTCCTTTGCAAGATGCAATACGCATGGCATCAGAGACACCTGCTAAGATTATGAATGTATATGACCGCAAAGGTTCATTGCAAAAAGACAAAGATGCCGACATCATGATTCTTGACGAAGATTTGAACATACGCGCAGTATGGGCAATGGGCGAACTTGTTGAAGGAACTTATAATCTTTAATTGAATTAGGAATTAGTACGTTGCTTCGCAACAATTAGGAATGAAAAGAAAAGAGAACCTCAAATTTTGGGGTTCTCTTTATATGAATTATAAAGGATTATTTTGCATTTCTAAGGCGATGTGTCATAATTGACAAACTACTGTGTTGTTTTCAATATTAGGGCTCAGTCATGTACATAGGTACACTCCTTTCGCCCTAAATTTCAACGCCTTGTATTTTATCAATTCTTACAAATCTTAAGAGGCTGATATCAAAATTTGCATTTTGACACAGCCTCTTTTACTTTCGCTTATTCGCAAAATTCCTCATTTCTAATTTCTAATTCCTCATTCCTCATTTATTATAGCATTCCGCTCTCAACCAAAACGCAGACGCGTTCTATAATGCGGTCTTTCTCCTTTTTATCAGGCTCGTAATCCTCTTTAAGGTTCAGACCAAACATCTTGCCAAAAGTTTGCCAGAATCCAGCCCTGAAGCCACCAAGAAAGGCTTTTATGATATGGTGCGAGTTTTGATTGCACTCTCTGTCAATCAATAAAATAAGCATTTTGGCTTGGGAGTATGTAAACTCTTTCAGTATAGGCTTGTATTCGTTGAAGATATCCTTCTCCATCTGTTTTAGGTGTGCGGCACGTTGCTCTTCGGGAATAGTCTGTATATACTCGTATGTCTCAATCAGAGCAGCCCTCACCATTTTTGCATAGGGCAGAGTTCTCTTTACATCCCTTACGGTTTTCCAATAAAACTTCTCATCCTTTTTATTTTTGAACTTATATTCAGGGAAGCAGTAAATAGGTCTTATGTCAATCATTATAACGGTGTCTCCTGTCTCAATAACAGCAAGATAAGGGTCACTGAAGATAGGCGATCTGTAGAGATATGGGTTGTGTCTTCCGTCGGCATTGGCATTAAACGACAACAGAAGAAATCCAAAAACAAATGTTATATATGTAACAACCCTTTTCATTTGCGCTTGTAAAGATAGTTGATATTTATCTAAAACAAATTTCATTTTGCTAAATATTAGTTATTTTTGTATCCAAATTGGTTTATTAAATGGCAACACAACTATTTGAAGATATAATATTCGGACCCATTCGTAGTCGCCGACTTGGTATTTCGTTGGGAGTAAACCTATTACCTACCCATGGTAAAATATGTTCGTTCGACTGCATATATTGCGAGTGTGGATATAACAGTGAGCGTCGAGGCGATAAGCGTTTGCATACACGCTCTGAGGTTCGTGAGGCATTGCAACACCGTCTCTCTGCAATGAAAGAGGCAGGCGAGGAGCTTAACGTAATAACCTTTGCAGGGAATGGAGAGCCAACACTTAATCCCGAGTTCGAACAAATTATATCAGATACCATAGAGTTGCGTAATGTCTATTATCCTAACGTAAAAATATCTGTTCTATCAAATGCAACACGTCTGAAAGATGACTCAGTCTTTCGCGGATTGATGCAGGTTGATAACAACATTCTTAAGTTAGACTCGGCAATTGACGAAACGTTTAAATTGTTGAATGCACCAAACATGTCGAGCTACTCGGTAGAGGAGCATATCGAGGGGTTAAAACGCTTTAAAGGAAACTTTATCTTACAAACAATGTTTGTGCGTGGCACTCATAATGGTGTGGAGTTGGATAATACCACCCCCGAAGAGGTAAATGCGTGGTTAGAGGTGGTAAAAGAACTGAATCCCAAATCGATAATGATATACACAATTGACCGAGATACCCCCGAAAAAGATTTACAAAAAATCTCTTCCGAAGTTATGCACGACATAGCCCATAAAGCCGAAGCTTTGGGGTATACTGTATCGGTTTCGTGTTAGGCAGTTGTTAGTTGTCGGCTACGACATAAAGTCCCCTGTCGTGCAGGGTGCTGCACTCCCCATTTTAATTACATTGTAATTGCCTAAAAATGCCCTTTGGGATAGTTGTTAGAAAATTATGCTAAAAACTAACAACACTACTTCTCATCATCCTCAACCAATACTCTTATAGTTGATGTTTTGCCAATAGTAACATCACCGCCTTGTGGGTTAAGAAGTTGTATGTAGAAATCTTTGTCGCCTTCGTTATTTTGGTTGTTTATAATATCTACAACAAACTCTTGTTCTCTAATACCTACGGGGAATGTGAGAGTAGTTGTTTTATCTTGGTAAACCTTACCTTGAACACCTGTTCCAGGAACAGTGGCAACATAAACCGATAGCTCTTTGTCGCTACCGCCGTTTAGGGTAACTTTCACACTCATTTTGCCGTCAGTCTCTTTAACTTTCACAAAAGATTCGCTCAATGAAAATTCTCCATCTGCACCTTGCACGTTTTCGCTGTCACTCTCTGTAAGGTCGGGATGTGAGCGGAATATGGCAAAAGAGTTAATCAATGGCACCGCAAGCGATGATGTAATATTTAATCTTACAGCATCTGCCTCAACCAATTTGCCTTGAATAATACGTTTGTATCCTATGGTAGAGCCTGTAGCATACTCTTCCCATCCGTTTTCGGTTTTAACATCTATGCTCCATGTCTCAACACGTTGACCAAGTGGAATATACTCTTGGAATTGAACGATATCGAATTTAATCTTCTCTCCAAACTCCAATGTAACAGAGCCTGTTAGTGAGCTGTCGCTCATAGTCCAATAGGTGTCGTAGTCGTTGTCTGCAACCATATCGGCACTGAATCGTCTGCCTCTCTCCTCTGTTGCCGAAGCCTTTGTTGCATTAGGCATTATGTTTATACCAAATGTGGTATCCAAATACTCCTTATACTTTTTAAGAACAGCAATGTACTCCTCGGTAATCTCTCCGTTTTTATCGGGAGGGATGTTCAAGATAAGAGGAATACCGCGTCCGATAGATTTCATGTAACGCTCTTTGAATAGGTCAACAGCCGATTTCAAGCCTCCTCCATCGCCATAGAACCAACCGTTACGAATCGATACGTCAGCTTCGAGCAAGAAGAAGTACTCTCCGTTAGGTTTGTTCTTGCAAGCATCGGTATTCTCTCCGTCTATATCCATTTTGTTCCAGCAAGGGTCGGGAGCTTGTCCTTTTTCGTTCATAGCCCAAGCACCATCAACCTTACAAGTGTCGCCCGATACGCAGGTTTGGAAGGCACGCAAAGCATCAATCCAAATGTATGCAGTGGGTTGGTGTTGACGCATAACATCAGTGAAGCGGTTAAAGTCATAAACAGGAGGATTATTAGAGCCTGTAGCTCCATCCAACCAAATCTCCACAATTTCTCGTCTGCCCAATTTCTCGTTGTAACGTCCATATTTGCTTAACACTTCGTTGAGTTGGATAACGTAGAAGTCGTTATATAGTTCCGATGTGTAGTTGCCACCAATATGCTCTTCGTAAGCATCCCAAGGCGAAAGATACACACCCATATCAATCTCATGTTTTGTACAAGATTCAGAGAGTTGTTCAAAAAGGTCACCCTCTCCGTTTTTGTATGGCGATTGAGCAATGGTGTGGGGGTTCACTTTGTTTGCCTCTGATGGCCACAAACAGAAACCGTCGTGGTGCTTGCCTGTAAAAACAATACGGTCAAAACCGCACTCTTTTAAAACCTCAGCCCATTGGTCGGTATTAACCTCCTTGGGAGGGTTAAACATAGCAACATCTTCATATCCGCTTCCCCACTCTTTATTGGTGTAGGTATTCATTCCGTAGTGGATAAATGCAGCATGAGGAGCGTGCAGATAGTACATCTGTCTCTCATTTGGCAGAGGATGGAATGGCGCAGGAGCCTCAACTGAATATCTGTTTTTTACAAAATTGATAGCAACCACTGCTACAATAACAAAAAGGATGGTGTATAAATATTTCTTTTTCATATATGAACTCATTTGTTTACAAATATAGTTAGTTTATAGAAGAATGCAATGTAAAATAAAATATTTTAACCATAATGTTACTAAATAGTTGAAATAAGTGCTAAAAATCTACTGTTAATTTCTCTATTTTTCATTGTTTTTTTATAAATTTGCCATTCAATAAATAACAGTTTGTAAAAATTATAGGTAAAACTGTTTAAAATTTAATAAAGATGAACGAACAATTGATACAAATAGCCACAAGATTGAAAGGCTTGCGTGATGCTTTGGATTTCACTTCTGCCGAAATGGCCGAGAAATGTGGGATTGATGAGAGTGATTATTTAAACTATGAGTCAGGTAATGTTGATATTCCTGTAAGTATATTGCATAGAATCAGTCAAAATTGCGGAGTGGATTTATCGGTTCTTATGTTCGGTGACGAGCCTCACATGAGCAGCTATTTCTTGACTCGCAAAGGACAAGGTGCAGCTGTTGAGCGCACAAAGGCTTACAAATATCAATCGTTGGGAGCAGGATTCAGAAACCGTAAAGCAGACCCCTTTGTAGTGACTGTAGAGCCTAAAGAGGATGATGCTCCTATTTATGAAAACAGCCACGCAGGACAAGAGTTCAATATTATTCTCGAAGGTCGTATGATGTTGAAAATTGCCGGTAAAGAGATTATCTTGAACGAAGGCGACAGTATCTATTTCGATGCTTTACGTCCTCACGGAATGAAAGCCCTTGACGGCAAACCTGTTAAATTCCTTGCAATAATAATGTAAAAAACGGGGGAATCCCCACTTGAAATATGCTAAACAAATATTTAAAACAGACTAAGTTCTCATCACAAGAGGATTTTATGGCAAACTACAAAGTTAATGTTCCCGAGAACTTTAACTTTGGTTACGATATAGTTGATGGTTGGGCAGAGAGAGAACCTAATAAAATAGCAATGACTTGGGTTAGCAGCGAAGGTGAGCATATCGACTTCACTTTTGCCGACATCAAACGTGAGAGTGATAAAACTGCTTCGTACTTCAGTTCATTGGGAATCGGGCATGGCGATATGGTTATGCTTATCCTTAAACGTCGTTACGAGTTCTGGTTTTCAATTATAGCACTTCACAAATTGGGAGCTGTATGTATTCCTGCCACACACCTTTTGACAGAGAAAGATATTATCTATCGTTGTAATGCGGCAGATATTAAAGCAATTGTTGCAGTGGGCGATGATATTGTAATCAATCATATAAACAACTCTCTTGAGAAGTCACCTTCGCTTGAGAAATGTATCTCAATAGGTCCGAAAATTCCTGAAGGTTGGGAAGATTTCCACAAAGGAATAGAGAGTGCGGTACCATTTGTAAAACCCGAGTGTCCAAGCAAAAACGACGACATCTCGTTAATGTACTTTACGTCAGGAACAACAGGTAACCCCAAAATGGTTATTCACGACTTTACATACCCATTGGCTCACATCATAACAGGTTCATATTGGCATAACTTGGACGAGAAGAGCTTACACCTTACTCTTGCCGATACAGGTTGGGGTAAAGCCGTTTGGGGTAAACTATACGGACAATGGATTGCAGGAGCTGCAGTATTTGTATATGACTTCGAGAAATTCGAGGGAGATGATGTTTTGAAGATGATAAGCAAATACAAAATCACATCGTTCTGTGCACCTCCTACCGTATTCCGTTTCTTCATTAAAGAGGACTTGACAAAGTACGATATCTCTTCTCTAAAATATTGTACAATTGCGGGAGAGGCATTGAATCCCAAAGTATACGAGGAGTTCTACCGTTTGACAGGTATTAAACTTATGGAGGGATTCGGACAAACCGAAACTACTCTTACAGTAGCAACATATCCTTGGATTACTCCAAAACCGGGTTCAATGGGAGTTCGTAACCCTCAATACGATATTGACCTTTTGACTGCCGACGGACGTTGGGCAGAGGATGGAGAGCAAGGACAACTTGTTATCCGCACCGATAAAGGGAAACCTCTTGGTTTGTTTATGGGATACTATCGCAACGAGGAACTTACTCGCGATGCTCACCACGACGGAGTATATTACACAGGTGACGTTGCTTGGCGCGATGAGGATGGATACTTTTGGTTTGTTGGACGTGCCGATGACGTTATCAAATCGTCAGGTTACCGAATTGGTCCTTTCGAGGTTGAGAGTGCCTTGATGACACACCCTGCAGTTGTTGAGTGTGCCATTACAGGAGTTCCCGATGAGGTTCGCGGACAAGTGGTTAAAGCTACCATTGTACTTTCAAAAGAGTATAAAGATAAAGCGGGAGCAGAGCTTATAAAAGAGATTCAAGACCACGTTAAACGCACCACTGCGCCATACAAATATCCTCGTGTGGTTGAGTTCGTTGATGAACTACCCAAAACTATCAGTGGTAAAATTAAACGTTACGAAATACGCAAAAAGTAATATCCTAACAGATATGCAGTACCGATTTAAACGCATAGCAGTTAAAATAGGAAGCAATGTGCTTACAGGCAAAGATGGTATGCTCGATACCGAGCGTATGGCTTCGCTTGTGGCACAAATTGCCGAACTGCACAACAATGGCGTTGAGGTAATATTGGTATCTTCGGGAGCTGTGGCTTCGGGAAGGGGAGAGTTACATCTCGACAAAAAAATTGATGCCGTGAAATCGCGTCAGCTATTCTCTGCCGTAGGTCAGGTAAAACTTTTGAACAACTACTACGAACTGTTTGCCAAGCATGGCATCCGTTGTGGACAGGTTCTTACAATGAAGGAGTGTTTCTCAACACGTCGTCTATACTTGAATCAAAAGCAGTGTATCGAGGTGATGCTCGAGAATAAGGTAATACCCATTGTAAACGAAAACGATACTGTGGCAGTAACAGAGTTGATGTTTACCGATAACGACGAGCTTTCGGGATTGATGGCAACAATGATGGATATGGAGGCTCTTGTTATATTGAGCAACATCGATGGTATCTATAACGGAAATCCAGCCGATGAAGGAACCTTTGTCATCAGAGAGATAACCGAAAACGACCGCGATTTGTCACGTTTCATTCAAACAAAAAAATCATCTTTCGGACGTGGTGGCATGATAACAAAAACCAACATTGCTCGTAAAGTGGCAAAAGAGGGAATAACCGTTATTATTGCAAACGGAACTCGCGAAAACATTTTGCCAGACCTGTTAAAAGAGGGAAGCGATGTTGTATGCACAACCTTTACCCCATCGCAAAAAGAGATTTCGAGCATCAAAAAGTGGATCGCCCACTCTGACGGTTACGCAAAAGGAACACTCGTCATAAACGAAAAGGCACAAGCAAAACTATTATCTGATGAGGCTGTCAGCCTGTTGCCAATTGGAGTGGTATCTGTTAAAGGAGAGTTCGAGAAAGACGATATCGTAAAAATAGTTACCGAAGACGGTGTTTCAATAGGAGTAGGAAAAGTGTCGTGCGACAGTGCAAAAGCCCGATCTGTAATAGGAAATAAAGGTGGCAGACCATTAGTGCATTACGATTATCTATTTTTAGAGTAATATTTTAAAATATATTTAAAATATTTTTTACCTTTGCCAATATGGCAGAGGTATTTTTTTATATCCGCACTTCTTGAATAATAATTAAAACAGATAGCACGATGAAAAGAATTTTCTTTACTCTATTGGCTTTGTTTATGGTTGTAGCCATAAATGCGTATCAAATTTACCCAAAACCTCAATCAATTACAACTTCGGGAGGAGAGATAACAATACAAAACCGTATGAATGTGGTTATAGAGGAGGGTGTAAATGAAAACGTAAAGGCTTTTATTACCGAGGCGTTGGAAGAGAATGGAATAAAGCCGGTGTTTAAAAGATATGTATCTACACTTAAATATCTTTATGTGGGAGTAAATGGCTCGGGTAAGGAGGCAGATAGCTATGCAACATCGTGCGGATTGTCTCGAAGCGTATTCTCTTCGGGCAATAACAAGTTTGATCCATATCTATTGCACATTGCAAGCGACGGAACAATGGTGATACTTGGAGATAATAACAACTCTGTATTTTATGGTGTATCAACACTTCGTCAGATGTTGAACAGCAACTATACTGTTACTCCGGCAACCGTACAAGACTACTCATACACTCAATACAGAGGGCTGGTTGAAGGTTTCTATGGAATGCCATTTACTGTTGACCAAATACTTTCGATGTTGGATTTTTTCAAAAAGTATAAGCTAAATACTTTTATCTATGGGCCCAAAGCCGATCCATACCATGCAGGCTCGTGGGATGAAGATTATCCAATATCTCTAACCGATGCAGAGCGTAAAAAAGGACTTTTGACTCAAGATGATTTCCGTACAATCACAGCCAAAGCAAAAGAGTGTAACGTAAATTTTGTTTGGGCTATTCACCCGGGATTACATGGAGGAATGAGTTTCGATTCAAAGAGTGCAATGAATCCCGGAATTGAGAAGATAATGGATAAATTCGACAGAATGTATAACCTTGGCGTTCGAGGTTTCGGTGTATTCATCGATGATATGAGCTTTGTGCCAAGTGCCGAGATGACAGCATATCTTCCTGCTCAGGTACAGGCAAAACTAAAGGCAAAATACAATACATCATCTGCAACAGCGGCCGATAAGGTATCTCCTCTTTTCTTTGTGCCAACAGCATACTCTATTGCACACACAACATCATCACTAACTCAATTGGCAAGTATCGACAAGGATGTTGTGATAGCCTTCACAGGAGATAATGTGTGGTCTAACATTTCAGCCTCAAGTTGCAATACAATGAAGAGTGTATTGGGGCGTAATCCACTATTTTGGTGGAACAACAACTGTAACGACAACTACGATGATCGTTTGTATATGGGTCACATGAACTACAGATATTCTGCTCAAAATGCTCCTATTACAGCGTTGGGTGGAGTGGTCTTTAATCCCATGCAAGAGGCATCTGCATCAAAGCTATTTATGTTTGGTGGTGCAGACTATTGTTGGAATACGGCATCGTTTGATTCTGAGCAAAATTGGAATAACAGTTTTTCGTATCTCTTCCCAAACAATCCCGAATTAGCTGCAGCATTCAAAACATTCTGTATAAACGTTGATGCAACTCAGGAACCTTACGAAATGATAAGTTTGTATGCCTCATTCAAAGATTCATACAACAGTAGTAGTATGCCTTCTTCAACTTCACAACTTATCTCAAAGACAAAAGAGATATACGACGCGTGCATGAAGTTGGAGGAGATGAAAACAAGCGAAATAGAGGATGAACAGTTGATGTACGAAGATATAAAATGTTGGAACGGCAAACTTGCTTCAATGACAAACATCATAAACGGGGCATTGTCGTGGATGAAATCGCCCGGCGCATTAACCAATTGGACAACCTATGCAAACGTATCGGGCGAATACTCAAAGCTACACAAAGACTCTGCATATATAGCATACACCGTTGAGGGAACAGGAACAGAAGCCTCTCCTCGTTATTTTGAGGTTCACCCTGCACAACAGAACATGGAGCCTTTTGTTGACTATCTTATGACACTATATCCTCAATATGCTCCGGCATTACCTTCGCGCAACCGCACAGCGGAGATAGTTCATAACCTTTCGTCTTTGCCAAGTGGAGTAACATTGACATCAACATCGTCGGCAGTGACATTGAAAAACTTAAGTGGCGTGAATTTAAGTTCCGGCGACTATGTGGGAGTAAACATGAATAAAAAGAACGAGGTTACAGTATCGGTATCGTCAAATACCTTGCCCTCGGAGTTCTTTTACGAGTACTCAATAAACGGAAAAGAGTGGTTTAGTTTCATTCCCGATGGAACAACTCCAATAGAGTTGGCATACATTAGAGTACGCAATGTATCACGCGAGGTGACAAAACCCATTGGAGTAAGTTCGCTAACTATCAATATCCCAAAATCGGGAATACTAACCCCTGTAAATGTTGAAACAAACATACCTCAATATGAGAATAATGCCGTGGCAAATGTAATTAATTACAGCAACGACCACTTCTTCTGGAGTAGCAGAGCTCAACAGGCAGGAGATTACATACGTGTTGACTTGGGAGCTTCAAGAAGTATATATAAAGTAGAGATAACATTCGATAGCAACGATCAGCCTACAGGAGATTGTGCCATCCAAATTTCGGACAATGGCTCATCGTGGCAAAATTTGACAACCTTTACTGCTGCAGATATAGCAGATAAAGCATTCTCTGTGACAGAAAGCAATGTGGCTCGTTACGTTCAATTTAAACTCAATAGTGCAGTTGGAGACAATTGGATGAAGGTTATAAAAATAAAGATTTACGAGGGCAAAGAGATTGCTGTTGCGCGTGATAACAGTGGAACATACACAACTGCTCTTGACGACCGCTCGTTGGCAACATCGTACCAAGCACAGAAAGAGGGTTGGTTGGAGTACGAGTTTACCGAGAACCTGAACTTTGAGACAATATCTGTTTATCACAACTCAAAATATGGAAACACAAACGAGGAGTTGCCAACAATCTCTGTAAAAGCCGATGGCGAATGGCATGATATGGGCTATTTGAACGACCCATTAACCGAGCTTGACATTCAGGGATTGAAGAATATATCAATAATGAAATTCGAGTGGAATTCTGAAAACAAACCCGATATCTACGACATTGTGGTTAATGGAACACCTTATGTT
Source organism: Muribaculaceae bacterium (assembly GCA_017546805.1). Classification (GTDB taxonomy): domain Bacteria; phylum Bacteroidota; class Bacteroidia; order Bacteroidales; family G3-4614; genus Caccoplasma_A. The sequence continues at coordinate 130,451 of JAFYRT010000063.1, forward strand.
GGCAATCACGATCTCACAGGAGTAGAGGAGGCTGAAACCACAGCAGAGGAGAAGATATACTTCGAAGGAGATAACCTTCAAATAGTCGGAGTAGAGGGAGAGGTTACCATCTATAATACATCAGGTATAGTGCTATGGCAAGGTAACGCAAATGCTTCGCTAACAATCCCCGCATCAGCCAAAGGAGTATATATAGTAACAACACAAAAAGGAAGCTATAAAGTAATTAGGAATTAGAAATTAGGGATGATGATTTTTGCTAAGTGCGAGCAGGTTCAACAAGCGAAGGTTTGTTAATAAGAAAGCCTAATTTCACCAAATGAGGCTGACTAAAAAGGCTCTTTTGTCGTTATGCTTGTCTCCAAAATCCTCATTTACGATTAGTAAACTGCGGTTTTGGAGTCTTCACAAGCCTAAAAATAGCTCTTTTTATTCAACCCATAGACAAGAGAGGGTGACCCG
>JAFYRT010000064.1 GCA_017546805.1 Muribaculaceae bacterium
AGACTCTTGGTGGTGTAATGACAAAACTTATCGATGCCAATACAACAATACCTACTCGCAAATCAGAGGTATTCTCAACAGCAGCCGATAACCAACCATCAGTAGAGATTCACGTATTGCAAGGAGAGCGTCCAATGGCAAAAGATAACAAAACAATCGGACGTTTCCACCTTGATGGAATCCCAGCAGCAATGCGCGGAGTACCTCAAATCGAGGTAACATTCGACATTGATGCTAACGGTATCTTGAACGTATCTGCAAAAGATAAAGGAACAGGAAAAGAGCAAAGCATCCGTATCGAGGCTTCAAGCGGTTTGAGCGATGATGAAATCAAACGAATGAAAGATGAAGCAGCAGCAAATGCAGATGCAGATGCTAAAGAGAAAGAGCGTATCGATAAACTAAACCAAGCTGACGCAATGATTTTCCAAACAGAAAAACAAATGAAAGAGCTTGGCGATAAAATTCCTGCAGACAAAAAATCAACAATCGAAGGAGCTTTATCAAAACTTAAAGATGCTCACAAATCTCAAGACATTGCAGCTATCGACACAGCAATGGGCGAGTTGAACAATGTTCTACAAGCAATGGCACAAGACCTTTACAGTGCGCAAGCTGCTCAACAAGGAGCGCAACAACAAGGTCCTGCAAACGATGCTTCAAACAAAGCAGGTGACGACAAAGTTCAAGACGTAGACTTCGAAGAAGTTAAGTAATTTGTAGAGAAACATAATTACCTACATAAGCAGCGAGGCTGACTAAAAGTCAATAGACTTAAGTCAGCCTCGCTTTGTTTTTATATGTATTGAACTGAGGGTCCTTTTACTTAACCTCAATCTTAACTATATAATCAATATTGGTGGGGATTTCGTTAAAGAATAGAGTGATTCCGTTTTTATCTTGCTTAAACTTAATATTCTCTCCATTGATTAAACTTGTGGCATTTATTGCCTTTATATCTTTTATTGGGAGAGACAAAGAGTTTTCGTTAAGCGAAAGTATATGAACATACATTGCGTTATTTTTCATTGCTGTAACACCCCAATCTTGAGGCGGAATTACACCTGCTGTTGTGCCATAAACACTATCTCCGTATTTGTCTAACCATTTTCCAATCTCTTTAAGCTTTGTGGCAGCCTCTTCGGGAAATTCACCATCTGGTCCCGGTCCAACATTAAGCAGTAGGTTTGCACCCATACCAACATTGCGTATGAGAAAATGAATAATATCTTTAGTTGATTTATAATCGTCATCAACAATATTGTAACCCCAAGTTCTGTTCATTGTTTGGCACGACTCCAAAGGTAGTTTGCTAACCTTTTGACCTTCGGAATAACCAGCTGTGTTTTGTCCTGGTAGGTCACGTTCAAAAATTTGGAAATCTTCGCCCTCTCTAATCTCTTTATGGTGGTTATTGGCAATCAAACATTGTGGCTGAATTGAATGTATATGAGCGTATTGTTCCTCTAATTGCCACTCAAAATCTGGTTTGTCCCAAACACCGTCAAACCAAATAGCACCAATCTCACCATAATTTTTGAGAAGTTCAGAAAGTTGATTATTCATAAATGAATAGTAGCTTTCCCAATTCTCTTTGCTTTTGTCTCGTCCGCTCTGCTGACCTGTGCTACCCACGGGAAAATCATCACGACCCCAATCAATATGAGAGTAGTACAAATGCAACTTAATATTTTGATTATGACATTCCTCTGCAAGTTCTTTTAATACATCCCTTTTAAAAGGAGTTGCATCAACTATATTGTAGTCGGTGTAATCAGAGTGGAACATTGAAAATCCGTCGTGATGTCTCGATGTAAAGCAAAGGTATTTTGCCCCTGAACTTTTAATAATCTCAATCCACTCCTTTGCATCAAAATTAGAGGGGTAAAAACCGGCTGCAAGTTTGGAGTAATTTTTATGTTTAATATTTTGGTTTGTCATAACCCATTCACCATCGCCCATCATACTGTAAATACCCCAATGGATAAAAATTCCGAGTTTAGAATCGGCAAACTCTTTTCGTCTTTCTAAATTTTCAGGAGTAGGGGAGTATGATAAGTTCTCAGAAAACATAATGGCTGAAAACATAAGAGTAAACAATAAAATGACATTCTTTTTCATATACTTATTCTCTATTTTAAAAGTAAATCACAAACGCAAATATATAAAAAAGGAGGAGAAAATAAATTCCCCTCCTTAGTCCTCTTTTAAAGTACTTTGGAAAATATCTATTTTACAACGACTTTCTTTACAGTAGAAAAATCTTCTTCAACAATCTTTACAATATAGATACCTTTTTCAATATCAATAGTTGTTGTTCCTATAATAGCAGTATTGTTAATTAGCTTACCTGACTCGGGAGTATATACATAAGCAATTCCATTTTCAATTCCTGTAACAACAATTTTTTTGTTGTTTCCGTATACAACTACATTTGATTTCTCTGCATCTTTTGTACCAGTTGTAGGATTATAAACATTCAATGTAAAGTCTATAAGTGCTCCACCATTATCAAGAATGTTGTTTCCATCATCAAAACGTCCACAAGGATCAGTGCTATCCCAGTCTAATTTATAACGAATACGATATAAGCCTCCAGCATTTGATGGAACTTTAAAAGCACCCATTGCGCTTGTTCCGTTATCTTGACCTGTAGCACCAGAACTTGTTTTACCGTTTATGTAGTTAAAAGATACAAGTTCGTTCCAGTTTCCAGAAGAACCAACATCGAATACGAAGTTTCTATTCCAGTCTACAAATGCGTATTTGTGCATCCAGCTACCATTAAATGTAAAAGCCGGAGTAAGATTATCTCCTGCGTAGCAGTTTAGAACTTGGTCAGTGTGGTCTTCCCAAATTACGCGATGAGGGTCTTGCGAAATTCCACTTATGCTGATAGAAGAAGAACCAGGATATGTAGAACCGCTCAAAGTAGCGGAAGTTATATAACGGTTGTCATTACTCCCGGTACTTGCAGGACGGTCAGTTCTGCGAAGAGTTTCAGAAGGTTCGCAATAAGCTTTCTCATTACATGAAACTACAACTTTTGCACCGGTTGTATTTGAAACAAAAGAACCATAATATATATTGTTTGTATTGTATAAAGTAATATCTTCTCCGTTAACAGTAACGTAATCCAATACAAAATTTTCTTCTACCGATACGCTTATGCTATATGAAGTATTGGCTTCAATAACCTCCTTATTCGCTAACTCTTTACCTGTGTTGTCTGTAATTAAAACACTGCATCCTGCGCTTTTGGTGATATTTAATTTAGGAGCAGCAACAGGTAGTTCTGTAGAGTTAACTCTGAAAGTAAACAAAGTTCCGCGTTTACGAGCTTGGCAAGGACCACCACCAAGGTTGTTGTGAGCAGGAGCCTCTCCCGAACACAATCTTATACCAAAACATCCTGCTTTAACTGTTTCAGGAACAATAATATTAGTTTGTTTATTTGTTACCTCGTAACCAGGGTTGTTGAATAGTTCATATGCTTCATCGCTACCAGTACTCCAAGTACCATCCATATTCCAGTCTATGTATGCAATACCTTGTCCCCATTGAGTGTGCATAGCACCCGAAACAAAAATTTTGATAGTATCGCCTGGGCAAACCTCAGCAATGCAAGATTCCGATAAATCAGTAATACTCTCTGCTTTTGTAAAGTTGAAAGCCATAACCGAGTTTACCATAACATAACCGCTGTTGATACCGTAGTGGTCACCATCACCGTTGTTTGGAGTAGTTCCCTCGCAGTAGTCGGGGAATTTAGGCTCAACCTTCATTGTCAAGTCAAGATTTTGGTTAAGACCGGTAACAGGCAATGGGTTATTTGATGTCATTGTAGCACCATAAGGAATACCATCTTTGTACCATTGAACAAATTGATATCCCGAAGCAGGAACACAAGTAATGTCTACGTTTGTACCGGCAGCATATTTGCCATCTTCTCCGGGTAGGGGAGAAAGGGTAAATGTAGCAGCACCTGCTATGCTTGGTACAGCAGAAAGCGAGAATCTCTCATTATCATTTGGAGCAACAGTAATCATCAAGTCATAAACAACACCTGCACCAACTTCATTACATGCAGCATCAGCGTTAATAGAATTGTTGCTAATCATAGCTCTTACATAAACATTGCCCGAAACTGCTGTTGCAGGAACCGTAACTGTAATATTCTCGCTATTTTCAACAGCGCCAATAAACTCACTTGCTTCAAAAGAGTGGTTATTATTCCAGTCTGCCCATAGCGCAATGTTTTTATTTGAGAAGTTTGCACCCTCGGCTTTAGTCGCTGACAATGTAAATGAAGTTTGACGTTTAGTGTTAACACCACCCAAAATGCTGTAACGATAGAAGTTTGCACTTGGAGCGTCAGCATTTGTAAAATAGTCTAATGCAGTTCCGTTTTGAGGAGTGATAGTAACAGTAGAGAACCATGCATCAGGAGTAGTTCCTGTTGGCTCACAGAATACAAGTTCTTTAAATTTCGCAATCAAACCGATGCTGAACTCAGCAGAGAAAGTAAACTCAGCATCTTCGCTCAAAATACCACCTGTTGCTTTGCTGTACCAACCGTCAAAAGCATAACCGTCGTTAGGAGTTGCAATAGCAGTAACAGAAGCACCGTTTGCCACTTTGATTTCGCTTCCTTCCATATTTTTGAAGCGAATAGCACCCCAACCACTTTGTCCATCAGTTCCTGAAATTGAGATGATAGGACGTTCAACATATTTCGATACCTCCATAGGTATGTTCAATACCATACCATTAGTAATATCATCGCAACTTGCAAACTCAGGCTCACTTGGAGCATTTGCTGCATTGTTCATTTTTATTCTTATTGCGCAAGTCGAAACATTTGTCTCTGCAGGAATTGTTATTTCTGTAGAGAATTCAAAAGTGTTTCCATTTTTTACGCCATCAATTCTTCCGATATATTCTCCCTCTGAAACAAACTCTTTGTCTGCATTAAAGTCAACATAAACATCAGCTGCCCATGCAGTTTGAGATCTTCCTGTTGATTTTTGAGTAAAGTTCAAAGTAAAAGGAGCTCCTGCTTCGGCAACAATAGCCTTTTTAGTATATTTTGTGTATATACTTGAAGGTTTGCCTGTAAATTTAGCATCAATATTCATTGAAGCACCAACAGTAGAAACTGAAGATATGTAACGAGCAGTAGTTAGAGTACCACCAACTTTACAATAATCTGTTACAGAACGAGGGTCTGGAGAGTTGCTGATAACAATATCATCAATGTAAATATCCAAATCGCTATTGATTCTACCCAATGCACTTTCGCAATCGGGGTATAAAACCAATCTATCAATCTCCAAATTACTTCCTTTTATTGCAAAAACTGCATCGCTCCATGCATTAGCACGAGACTCAGATTGAGAAAGTTTCTCAAATTGCATAACCTCAGAACCAACATTCTTACCTCTTAAAAGAATACGGCTCGATACAGGTTTGTGGATGAATATGTGAATGTATTGAGTGTTTGTAGTCAAATTAAAAGGACGTTCCAATTTAATTTCAACACCATTTCTATCTCCTGCATAGTAAGGTCTAATAACGTGAAGAACCTTTTCAGAAGAGTTCATATCATCCAAGTATGGGTTGTCGATAATTTCGGGAGTATTTGAACATCTTCCGTCATTGAAAGGAGAATCTTCCCAAGTATCAACAAAAGTTATGTCGCTGCTGTTTCCGTCCTCAAACGAAGACAACACTACTTGAGCGTTTGCAGTAACTGCAAACATGCCTAATAATATGGCAACTATGTAATATTTAAAAATTTTCATATCTGTTATGTTGTTTCGTTATTAGTAAATTGAAATTCTGCTGATAAGCGGACACTCTTTGCTATCAGTAATCTTAATTCTAACCTTTTGAGTAGAAAGGGGAGAAGATAGTTTTACGATTCTCTTATGTCCGATAGTTGTAGTCTCTTCAGTAGTTGATTGTTTTACCCAGCTTGAACCATTCCAAGTGTAAATTTCAAAACCTTTAACGCGTTGACCTTTGCGGATATACTCTCCTAAACGAACATATGTAACAGTTTTTGAAGAGCCAAGGTCTATATCGATAGTACCTGTTTTTTCGCCATCTTCAAGAGCCCAGTATGTTTCGGGGTCATTGTCTGTTACATTAGATGCAGCAAATTTACCCGAAACAGAACTGCTTCTTTCTGCAGAAGCTGTTGCTGGTTTATTTAGAGCAAGGTCAGTTCCGAATGCGTTATCAAGAAGAGTCTTGAATTGATGCATAATGTTAACTGTTTGAGTTGAGAAACTTCCTGTTTTGTTAGGAGGGAAGTTAAGAATTAGGTTAGCATTTCTACCAACAGAATTCATATAGATAGTAAACAACTCTTGAGCCGATTTAAGTTGGCTGTCGGTAAATGTCCAGAACCAGCCGGGACCATTCTTTGCATCAGCCTCACCGGGAAGCCAGCGCCATCCATCCTCTTCGCCATATTCGTTACCGCTACCATCTCCGTTGTAACCATTATCATATGTACTCCAAGATGTTTCACCTGCCCAACCTTCTTCGTTTCCAATCCAGTGGCAGTCTTGATCCCAACCCCAAATAGCACAATCGGGTTGAAGCTCTTTAATCATTTTGAATGCATTAGGGAAGTCGTAGTATGTAGCAGCATCTATACTGCGACTCTCTCTTGCGCCACCGTAATATCCGTCACCACCGTTTGCGCCGTCAAACCACATTTCAAAAATATCGCCGTAGTTTGTACAAATTTCACGGATTTGTTCGTGGAAAGCCTCTACATATCCTGCACGACCATACTCTGCATGGTTTCTATCCCAAGGAGAGATGTATGCACCAAATTTAAGACCTTGTTCTGCGCACTCTTCCGAAAGCAATTTTACAATATCAACATGTCCGTTGGTAGTTGTGTTGTTTTTAGTTGAGTGGTTGGTTGTGTTAGTAAACCAAGTACAGAAACCATCGTGGTGTTTACAAGTAAGGATTATACCTTTACAACCGATGTTTTTGATTTCCGAAACCCATTGTTCAACGTTGAGAGGAGAAGTAGGATTGAATGTATTTATGCTCTCATCTCCATATCCCCACTCTTTGTTTGTAAAGGTGTTAATACCAAAGTGCATAAAAGCATAAAACTCCATGTCGTGCCATTTTAATTGAGTCTCTGTCGGAACAGGGAACACAGGCAATGGCTCGTTTATATCCGAAGATATATCACACAGTGCTGTTGTTTGCGCAAAAGAACTTAATGTTACAGCCAAAACAATAAGTGATGCGTACAATTTTTTGATGTTCATAAATAAATATTTTAATAGTGTTGTTTGCTGTTAAAAAAAACGTATAAATTGTGCAATATTTTAATAAACGCATATTTATACAAAATTTAGACAAAGGTAAAAAAAAAACACTATATATCATAAAAATAACGCATTTATTTGCAGAAAATTACCAAAAATTAACTGAAAAACCTTGCCCTGTGAATATAGAGAAGGGAACCCCCTTTCTGAGTTCCCTTCTATTGAGTTTTTATTAAAATATAATGCAGGTTATACAATTTTCTTTACAAGTCCAAACATACGGTATGGCATATATCTGAAAGGTAAATCAATCCAAGTCCCTGTTGATACAACAGAGCGGAGGTGTGAGAATGTTTTGAAGCTCTCCTCTCCATGGTAAGTTCCCATACCCGAATTGCCTACACCGCCAAAAGGAATGTTCTCGTTGGCGATGTGCATAATGGTATCGTTAATACAAGCACCACCCGATGATGTGTTGCGAATTACCTCAATTCCATCACACTCCTTGCCAAAATAGTATAGAGCCAAAGGCTTTTCTCTGTTGTTGATATATTTAACAGCTTCATTCCTATCATTAAAAGTTATGATAGGGAATACGGGACCGAAAATCTCTTCAGTTAATAACTTTTTTGAATTTGCTTTTTCATCCGCATCGTTGTCTGCAAGATTTATGTGAGTCTCAAGCAGAGTGGGCTCAATAAATTTATCTTCTGCATTTGTCCTGCCTCCATAGATAATATCTCCGTCGGCAAAGTATCCTTTAACTCGTTCAAAACTGCGGTCGTTTACAATACGCACATAGTGTTTGCTCTTTGTAATATCGCTACCATGTAACGCTTTAATGGATTTTATAAAGGCTTCAATAAATTTTTCTTTAACATCTTCGTGAATAAGCAGATAGTCTGGAGCAATACATGTTTGTCCCGAGTTAAGAGTTTTGCCCCATGCAATGCGTTTTGCGGTAGTGTTAATGTCTGCCTCCTTATCCACAATGCAGGGACTTTTGCCTCCCAATTCAAGAACAACAGGAGTAAGATATTTTGATGCGGCCTCCATTACCAATTTCCCAAGCGAAGGACTGCCGGTAAAGAATATTAAATCAAAACGGTGCGATAACAACTCCTGATTAACATCTCTGTTACCCTGTATCGTAGCAATATAGTTGCTTTCGAAAGTATCTGCAATCATATTGCTAATTGTTTCTGATACTGCAGGAACATATGGCGAAGGTTTAAGAATAGCAGTACAACCTGCCGATATTGCACCAACAAGAGGATTTAGTAAAAGTTGCACAGGATAGTTCCATGGCGATATGATAAGTGTATTGCCAAGAGGTTCGCTTACTATACGACTACGCGAAGGAAACATCTTGATTGGTGTTGCTTTGCGTTTTGGCTTTGCCCACGATTTAAGATGTCTAATATGGTTTCGCACCTCGGCTTTTACTATACTCAACTCAGTAAGATACGCCTCCTCGTATGACTTATGCAAATCTTTCCATAGAGCATCAGTTAAAGGTTTTTCCCATTTGTCTAAAGCTGTTTGTAGCTTCTTCAACATCTCCACTCTGAAGTTCAAATCAAGAGTAGTTCCACTTTTAAACAGTGAGCGTTGTGCTTCAACTATTTGAGTTATATATCCTTTCATATACTATTTTTTACCGACAAAGTTGTCCATTGTGTGATATATTCCAAATACCTTTCCAAATACGAAGTCGAATAGAGGGAATGGCAGAATAAATTGCCAGAAGCGAATAAAGTGGAATCCAAAAGGAATACCATAGAATACTTTGTTCTTCTCTATTGCGCGAATTATCTTGGCTGATGTCTTCTCAGGGTCAAGGATTGGGAATATTGGAGAGTTAACTCCATTAAACATGCCGGTATTTATATAGTAAGGAGCAATAGTTGTTATGCGAACAGGAGTTTTTTGCTCTTGCAACTCAATGCGAACCGATTCAGACCAACCGATTGCAGCCCACTTACTTGCACCATACACCGACATTTTGGGATTACCCAACATGCCACCTGCTGAAGCAATGTTGCAGATATGGCCTCTGTTACGTTTCAACATATCCGGCAAAATCTCTCTTGCGACAAGCATGGGACCAATAGCATTAATACGAATTAGTAGTTCTATCTCATTTGTACCTATTTTGTCAAAAGATTTGTTGCCGGTGACAACTCCTGCATTGTTTATAAGAATATCAACATCACCGCACTCTTTTACTGTAGATGTATATGCTTCGTGTATAACATTTACATCTCCAACATCAACTCGGTAACATTTTACTTTGCCAATGGCCGAAAGCTCTTTTTCGGTATCAGCCATATTTTGCTCGTTAATATCCCAAATTATAAGACAATTAGCACCTTTCTCCAATGCTATACGTCCCATTATTTTCCCAATACCTGAAGCTCCTCCGGTTATAAGAACATTGCTATTTTTAAATTTCATACTCTTTTTTGATTGAATAGTTATAGCTCAAAGCTGTTTTTTACACAGCGTGGGTTATGTGGCGTACTTCGTAGATGTTTTTCATTGCTCTTATATCGTCTTCAACATCTTTCAACTCGTTAATAGAGTGAACATAGAAGACTATAGTACAGTCAATTATTTCATCTTCTGTAGTACTTTTTATGCTCTCTATACTCAATAGATTTTTCTGAGATATTTCGCTAACCAAATCCAATAAGAATCCGTCTCGGTTTACAGCTTTAATAAATATGGTTACGGGATATGTCTGATTCGAAGCATACAAGCATACGTTTTCAATAATATCGCCTTGTTGTGCGGCAACAGATATAGCTGTGGGACAGTTGCATTTATGAATTGTTACTGTATTATCCTCGTGTCTGAATCCAATAACCTCATCTCCGGGTAGTGGTTCGCAGTCGGGGCACAATATGTACTCAGTGGCGGCATCGCCTTTTTTAGCCTTTTCTCTTCTTAAATATTGTTTAATATATTGTATGGCTTTGTATGTGACAACATGGTCAAGCCAGCTCTCTTTCGGGTGATGGTTTGTCTCCGAACCAATCCTTACTCTGTCTCCGTGTTGTAGTTTCGTGAATATCGACATCAACTTATCGTTGATTATGGCATATTGAGCATGCTCTCCTATATTTGAGTGAATTTCATATGCAAAATCCAGTGCTGTAGAACCACTTGGCATAATAAACTGAGTTCCGTTGGGAGAGAATACGATAATATCGTCGTTATAGAAAGTTCTGATTACGCTTTCAATACTGAAACCGCTCTCTTTGCCATGGAACGAAATATCTTTTAGAATGTCGCGGAACTTGGCAATCCAGCCCTCAACACCCGTTTCTCGTTCAACAAGGCAACCGTAATATGATCTTTCTCTCATGCTTGACGATTGTATATGCACCTCCATCCATCTACCTTCGTTACCCATCAATTTACAGTGAAGACTATGATAACCGTTCTCTTTTGGTGTGTCAATATAGTTGTTTAGACTTCCGGGTTTCTCAATATAGAGGTCGGTTAGGATAGAGTAGATTCGCAAAGCCAAACGCTTCTCTGTTAGTCCCAACTCTTCCCAATTCTCAAAGGTGATGTTTATAACCCTTATATGCTCAACCTCTTTGAATGAGATGTTTTTGGAGTGCATTTTACTCCATATAGAGTACACAGTGCGTTTGTCGCAGTCAATCTGAGCCTTAATGCCGTTTTCTTCGAGTTTTTCTTCAATTGCTCTTATCCATTTTTTTGCAGCGGGAGCATGCTTCTCGGCATAGTTGTCAATCTGCTCTTTTATATCGTCATATTCATGGGGTGAGCGATATTGCAAACTCAAATTTTCCAATTCCGATTTAACTTTATAAAGTCCCAATCGGTTAGCGAGAGGAGCATAAAAGTAGTCAGTTTCTCCAGCAATTTTAATCTGCTTTTCGGGCTTCATCGATTTTAGAGTACGCATATTATGCAAACGGTCGGCAAGCTTAATCAACAATGCTCGAATATCGTAGTGGATAGAGTTCAACATCTGTTGAAAGTTATCAACTTGTTTCGATGTCTCATATTTGTCTCTCTTCTTTTTTGTCAATACATCCACCAAAAAGGCAATGTCTTGGCCAAATCCCATTTTAATCTCTTCAATGGTATGGTCGGTATCCTCCACAACATCGTGCAGAAGAGCCGCGATAGTTGGGTTTACACCCAATTTTAACTCATCCAATACAATTTTTGCAACTGCAAGCGGGTGAGTAATATATGGTTCTCCGGCTTTTCTCCTTTGGTTAATATGAGCCATTTCGGCAAAACTATAACCTTTTCTTATAAGAGCCATCTCCTCATCATTGAAGCGTTTTGATGCACTATTAAAAAAGTCATCACGCTGCGCCCTCACCATATCCCTATAAATATCGTAACATTCCATAATAGAGAGAAAATTTATTTTGTAATTATTTCGTCAATTGTGTAATTTAAAAAATCATTTAATGTTTTTGCACTTTTATAAAATGTTGCAACCTCTTTAATCCAATCCTTTTCGAAAAAGAAATCATCAGGTAGATATTTAACCACTCCAAAATCTTTAAGTTTCAAAAGTTCTGGAAATTCAAAATTCTTGTCAAAACCAACAGGTAACTTTTTCAACGAGTTTTCAAAATTCAAACCACCGAAATTTTCGATAAAGCTACGTTCGTTTATAATATCGTTAAACTCCTCAATGTTTTCATATATGGCCCTGCGTTGAGCCTTAAGTAGAGCGGGAGAGGGGAACCAAAGTCCTGCGCAAACCATTGAGCACCCTGGCTCGATGTGCAGATAGTATCCTGCGCGCTCTAATTTTTTACCCAATTTTGTGATAAAAGCACCGAGGTTGGTTTTGTATGGAGTTTTGTCGAACGAGAATCTCATATCTTTGTAGATTCTGTAGACGCACTGTTTGGTTTGTACACCCTGTATTTCGCTATCAAATGTTGAGATGAGAGTTAAAAGCTGTTCAACATCACTCTCAAACTCGAGTCTGATGTTGTCGTAATCGCGTTTGTTTTGCATAAACCAATCGCGATTGTTATTGAGCTTTAACTCATTTAAAAATTTAAAAGTATTCTTATTCATCTCAATATTTTGGATGTTGCAAACTTTCACTAAATTGAATTATAACCCTGTAAGGCAATTCGTTAAGAATGCTAACAAAAATTCTACTCCAATTTACATAATTGGCAGTAAAGATAAACAAAAAAATCATTTGAAAATATTACCTAAGCAACATATTTTTTTGAAAATTGATTATCTTATAGTAACTTCGCGAGGAAAATTTTAAAAAAGTACCTGAAACAGGGTAAAATAAGAGACTGTTTGAGTTTTATAAAGATTAGAAAATGGAAGAACAATTGAAAGATTCGCTCCCCGAAAACGCATTCAGGGAGTTACAACCGGGCGAGGAGTATAAACCTGTGATGTCGCCCGACAAAAACTATCGCGAGGTAACACCATGGTCGGTAACATGGGGAATATTGATGGCAATACTTTTCTCTGCTGCTGCAGCATACCTTGGATTGAAAGTAGGACAGGTATTTGAGGCTGCAATCCCCATTGCAATTATAGCGGTAGGATTGTCAAAGGCAACTAAACGTAATAATGCATTAGGCGAAAATGTAATTATCCAATCAATTGGAGCTTGTTCAGGAAACGTAGTGGCTGGAGCCATATTTACACTACCTGCACTTTATATGCTCGATTTGGATGCTTCGTTTATGCAAATCTTCCTAAGTTCGTTGATTGGAGGTATTTTAGGAATACTATTTTTAATACCATTCCGTAAATATTTTGTTTCGGATATGCACGGAAAATATCCATTCCCCGAAGCAACAGCAACAACACAAATCCTAATTTCTGGACAGAAAAAAGGAAATCAAGCAAAACCTCTTATCATTGCAGGATTAATCGGAGGTTTGTATGACTTCATCCTCTCAACATTTGCGTGGTGGAGCGAGGTTTTGTCAACACGCTTCCTTCCATTTGGAGAAATGATTGCAGACAAAGCAAAAACAGTATTTAAAATAAATACAGGAGCGGCTGTATTAGGATTGGGTTACATTGTAGGATTGAAATACTGTACAATAATCTGTGCCGGCTCAATCTTTGTATGGTTTGTATTGATTCCCGGAATGAGTGCAATCTTTGGCGATGTAATGCTATCAACAGGAATTACCGAGGCTGTAAAACCAATTGGCGCAATGTCGGCAGAGGAGATATTTGCCAACTATGCACGCTACATTGGTATCGGTGGTATTGCAATGGCAGGATTGATTGGAATTATCAAATCTTGGGGAGTAATTAAAGGTGCAGTGTCATTGGCAGGACGCGAGCTTAAAGGGAAAACAACACAAGTTGCAGTTGCAGTAAAACGCACCGATCGCGACCTATCGATGAAATTCATTGTAATATCTGCAATAATTACACTTGTGGCAATGCTGATGTTCTTCTATTTTGGAATCATAAGCAACGTAATGCAAGCGGTAATTGCCTTTATAGTAGTTGCTGTAATAGCCTTTTTGTTTACAACAGTAGCAGCAAATGCAATTGCAATTGTAGGAACAAACCCTGTATCGGGAATGACTTTGATGACACTTGTAATTTCATCGGTAATTTTGGTTGCAGTAGGTCTTGAAGGAGACAAAGGAATGTTGGCTGCCTTGATTATCGGAGGTGTGGTTTGTACAGCACTATCAACAGCAGGAGGCTTTGTAACAGACCTTAAAATCGGATATTGGTTAGGTTCTTCACCACGCAAACAAGAGAGCTGGAAATTCCTTGGAACACTTGTGTCTGCAGTAACAGTTGGAGGAGTAATATTAATATTGGATAAAACATACGGATGGACAGGCGAAGGAGCATTGGTTGCACCACAAGCAAACGCAATGAAAGCTGTAATAGAACCAATGATGTCGGGACAAGGTGCACCTTGGATGCTTTACGGAATTGGAGCAGCAATAGCACTATTGTTAACCGTATTAAAAGTACCTGCATTAGCATTTGCATTGGGAATGTTCATTCCATTGGAGTTGAATACTCCATTGGTAGTTGGAGGTCTTATCAGTTGGTATGTAAGTACACGTTCTAAAGATAGCGATTTGAACAAAGCTCGTCAAGAGCGCGGAACACTTCTTGCATCCGGATTCATTGCCGGAGGAGCATTGATGGGAGTTATCAGTGCAGCAATGAAGTTTGGTGGATTTGAATATACTTCTCCTGTAGGAGATTTGGCAGCACAAATCATAGGATTGGTAGTTTACATAGCACTAATCGCATACTTGGTATGGGATAGCATGCGCGCTAAAAAAGAGGATGCATAATCCGTTGTAATAAATCATAATAACTTTTGCCTTCATTCTTGTGAGTGGAGGCAAAAGTTGTAAATAATCGAATAGATAATGCAAACAAAAACAGTGACATCACAAAACTTTGTTGACACAAAACCGCACTACGAGTTACTCGATGGATTGCGTGGAGTGGCAGCTCTAATGGTATTGATATACCATATATTCGAAGGTTTTGCCTTTGCCGAAGGATTTAACGGAGCAGGAGAGGGTATTATAGCAATCCTCAATCATGGGCATATAGCAGTAGACTTCTTCTTTATCCTTTCAGGTTTTGTAATAAGTTACGCGTACGATGATCGTTGGCAAAAGATGACAATAGGTTCATTCTTTAAACGTCGTTTAATACGCCTTCATCCAATGCTTGTAATGGGGGCTGTAATAGGAGTAGTAGCATTTGCTATTGAAGGTTTTAAAACTTGGAATGGCGAGGTAACGCCAGTAAGTTGGGTGATGTTGGCTATGTTGTTGACAATGTTTATGATACCTGCAATCCCGGGAGCAGGATATGAGGTAAGAGGCAATGGCGAAATGTTCCCTCTTAACGGACCAATGTGGTCGCTCTTCTTTGAGTATATAGGTAATATATTGTATGCACTTTTTATTCGCCGACTATCAACAAAACTACTTGCAGCGTTGGCAGTGGTGTTAGGAGTGTTGCATGCTTGGTTCTATGTGTTTGATATATCGCAATACAACTGCGTTGGGGTGGGTTGGACAATAGATGCTGTAAACTTTTGGGGAGGAATGTTGAGAATGTTATTTCCATTTACTGTTGGAATGTTGCTGGCTCGTATATTTCGTCCTTGTAAAGTACGCGGAGCATTTTGGTTATGCTCAATGTTGCTTATAGTGATATTTGCAGTACCATTCATTACATTCAAACCCGAAGCGGTAAGTATAAATGCTCTTTACGAAGTGTTGTGTATAGCACTGATATTCCCTGTGATAGTATGGCTTGGAGCAAGCGGAGAGGCAAAAGGGGAGACAACAAAACGAGTAAACAAATTCCTTGGAGATATATCATATCCCTTGTATATCGTACACTACCCAATAATGTATATATTTTACAAGTGGCTTATAAAAAACGAATATTATTCGTTGGGGCAAACCTGGTTAATACCTTTAGTGGTTGTATTATCGAGCATAGTATTGGCTTACGCTTTGCTAAAACTATATGACGAACCCATTCGACGTTGGCTTTCGTCAAAATTTATAAAAAGATAGTTGTTTTGACTAACTGATAATTCTAAGTCCCCGGAAGTTTTAACCAAAGTTATAACTTCCGGGGACTTACCGTTTAAATAAGAGTGAGATATCTATTTATATCAAACTTATTTGCAAAATGCCTAACTCCTAATTGAATACTAACAACTAATAACTATTTGTTTACTATCACCACTTTATTCCCTACAATGTATTGTCCGTTTTCGAGGTCATCTGTGGCACACTCTCTCTTTACATTTTGTTTTATTAAAACTCCATTAATGCCATAAACATTAACATATTCGTCAGTAGAGGAGCCATTGATACTGTTTGAAGTTATACCCGTTGGGTCGTTATTGACAATCTGCATATAGTCAATATTGGGCATCCATCCGGTAGAGTTGTAAAGTCTTATTTTATTATCCCCTCTTAAAAGATTTAAGGTAACTTGTTTAGTTGCGGCATTTGTCCAACTATTGGAATTACATGATATGGTAGTTATATATTCATCATTTACGCTAATATTAATATCTCTATTCTCTCCTGTAATAAACGAAAGAGTCATAGTGTATTCACCTCCATTTTCGCTATAAACATTTTTCCATATCAAATCGTTCTCTTCGCTATTTCCTAACCATTCAACGAATGCACCACCCGAGTAGTTATTGTTTTCGGAATATATAGCTGTTTCTGCCCATTGATTATTTTCCAACTCTTGATATGCCGATAACCAAGCTGTTTCTGCCTCATACAATGTTCTCGGATTTCGTATCTCTGCAGTTAATGAATATATGCGAGTGCCGTGAGCAGGAATCTGAACAGAAAATCTATCAGAATAACTTCCTAAATTCTCTTTTTCAAATAAGTCTCTGATTTCGACATTTCCACTTAAATCAATGTCCTCAAAATCGATGGATATAGTTTGACTATAATCTGTGGGGTTATAAAATGCAATGGCACGCCTGTTACCTGCGTATTCCTCAATATCCTTAACCAAAACATAACAGCCGTTCTCTCTCTTTACAACATAAGCCTGTATCCCCAATTTATCTTGATTGAGAGCGATAAGTTCCTCGTTCATCATCAAGTCGAGCGACTCCTGTGTTATTAAATTAATATCGCAACCAATAAGTAGAGGCGAACTCATGATACACCACATGCCAAAGTGAGTTTTATCCTCCTCTTTACTCAGACCTCTACCTACTTCAAGCATATCCATATCGTTGTATTTACCATCACCTGTATATGCCGAGAGATACAAACTTTGACCTATAATACTTTTTATGGAAGCCCAACTCAACTCTATATCCTCTGTTGTTCGCCATGAGGTTGCAATATCATGAACCCAAGTGCCTGGGAAAGCCCATCTGCAAATATTATATCTAACACCTCTTCTTTTAGTATTTTTAATAGCCTGATAAATTTCGGTATATCTCTCTTGCTCGGGTAAATCTAAGTTGTCAACATTATTGCCTGTTTCAGCTCCGCAATAATCGACCTTTATAAAATCGAATTTTAACTCTTTAAAGAAAAAATCCATATCTTGCTGATCGTGTCCATACAAACCAACGCCTACGCCAATAGTGTCACCTTTCCAAAACGAGGCACAAGTATTTTTTCCGGCATCGGAATATATACCGGCTTTCATCTTGTTTTCATGAATATAATCGACCAAAGGTTTTAAACCATTAGGGAAACGGGTGGGGTGGATTAGAAGTTTACCATTCTCATCACGACCTCCAAAATAACCATCGTCAATATTTACATATTTATAACCGGCATCTTTCAATCCGGTTTCAATCAACGCATCTGCTTGAGATTTTATAATATCTTCGCTTATCTCAAACCCAAAAGCATTCCACGAACTCCATCCCATAGTTGGAGTTTCAACAGCTCTTAAAACACTTATTGAAAGTATAGATATAATTGAAATGAAAATAAACTTGATTCTCATAAAAAACTATTTTAACAAACTACTTTTATACTTATTGGCAAAACTACAAATAATGTCACAAGTTTCGGAGATACCCAATAGGGAAGAATCTATTGATAAGTGGTACGATTTACCATCACCCCAAGTTTTATCGGTAAAGAAGTTATAATACGAAGCTCTCTGTTTATCGTGTCTCTTAACAATAGCTGTAGCATCTCTCTCAGAAATCTTATCGCGAGCCATAACACGTTCAACCCTTGCCTCGAATGGAGCGTGTAAAAACAGGTTTATGCAGTTAGGAAAATCTCTGAGAACATAATCGGCGCAACGACCAACAATAATACAATTACCCTTCTCTGCAATCATCCTGATAACGTCCGATTGGCATTTGAAAATATGTTCGCTCGACATAGAATTATTGCCGTCATTGCCAATGCCAAGTGAAAACCAATTATTTGTAAAAATATTGGGAATTGAAAACAACTCCTTCTCATCGGCTTGCTCAAAGCAACTGCAATCCAATCCGCTCACTTTGGCAGCTTCGCTCAAAAGCTCTTTGTCGTAATAGTCAAACCCCAAACGTTTTGCAAGCTCTTTTCCAATAACCCTGCCACCACTACCAAATTGGCGACCTATGGTAATAATAAACTTTTCAGCCATATCGTAAATTAATAAAACTGTTCTAAACCAAATTCTATAAAGTTTGTCATACTTACAAGTATAACTATAATCAACCGCTAAAATAAGAAATAAAATTTAAACAACTTCATAAAAAGCCTCTTAAAAAGACAAAAAAATGCAATATCTTTGCACTTCGAAATATGGATAATAACAAACTAAAAATAGAACGAGTTGTAAAAAGCATTATAATAGTGTTAATGCTTATGGTAATGCCTGTGGCAAATGCTCAACTGAATACCGACCGTGTTATGAACATTGGTCGTAATGCACTCTATTTCGAAGACTATGTATTGGCAATTCAATATTTCAATCAGGTAATAAAGGTGAAACCATACATGGCAGAGCCATACTTTTTGCGAGGAGCAGCCAAGTTGAGTCTCGACGACTATAAAGGAGCCGAGGAAGATTGCTCAATATGTATCGAATACAATCCTTTTATAATAGGAGCCTACCATGTACGAGGAGTGGCACGTCAAAACTTGGGCGATAACCTCGGAGCAATTGAGGATTACAATAAGGCTTTGGAATATATGCCCGAAGATAAGACCTTCCTTCTGAATAAGGCAATAGCACAAGCCGAGGAAAAGCAATTTGCAGCAGCCGACAGCACCTATTCAAAATTAATAGAGATACATCCGGGTTACTACAATGCCTATATGAGCCGTAGTCAATATCGCATACAAAATGCCGATACCCTTGGTGCTTTGGCAGATGTTGAACGTGCGCTTGAAATAGACAAATACACATCATACGGATATGCTCAACGAGCAATGATAACCTTTATGTTGGGGCAAGACAAGGGAAAGGCACTGTCGGATATGGATAAGGCAATAAAGATAGATCCCAAAATACTCTCATATTATATAAACCGAGCAGTGATGCGATATCATCTTGACGATTTGCGAGGTTCAATGGCAGATTACAACCATGTAGTAGAGGAGGAGCCGACAAACACATTGGCACTCTTTAATCGTGCACTGTTAAGAACACACGTAGGGGAGTATAACGATGCCATAGACGACTTTTCCAGAGTATTGGCACTGCGTCACAACGATATATTTGCGGTGTATAACCGTGCATTGCTATATGATAGATTATCGATGTATCGCAAAGCAGTAAAAGATTACACTCGGGTAATAGAGGAGTACCCCGATTATGCAGGAGTGTACTTTGCTCGCTCCGAAGCACTACGTAAATTAGGAGATATAAAAGGCGGGAAAAAAGACTTTGATCGAGCAATGCAGTTAGACGAAGAGGCAAAGAAAAAAACAGCTTCGGCAGATAGTATTGCGCAACAAAATCAGGATAAAGTGCGTAAAGAGTCGGATAAAAACATAAACAAATTCGACCGTCTTTTGGTATCTGACGACACCGCAATAAAAACAGGATATGAAAGCACCATACGCGGACGCGTTCAAGACAACAAATATAAACTCAAAATAGAGCCACAAATAACCTTGACCTATTACGAGGAACCATCGCAGTTGAATTTGCCCAAAAAATATTACAGACAATTAGAGGAGTTGAACCGAGCAAAAATATTGCCACGCACACTAAAATTAACAAACAAAGAGGCAAGTTTGGACTCAATTAAAATAGCCCGACACTTTGCAAGCATAGCCGATAATACAAAATTAATAGATATAAATCCCAACAATGCAGTACCATATATGTCGCGAGCAATAGACTTCATGCTCATACAAGACTTTAACGGAGCAATAGAGGATTTAACACGAATAACATCGGCAAACGACAACTTTATATTCGCATACTTTTTAAGAGCAGTAGTTCGCTACAAACGCATAGAGTATATGATGTCGTCAACAACAGCCGATAATACCCCGAATTCGCACATAGGCGACAATATGTTAGCGGCGCCAACGCTAAATAATAAAGCAATATCGTTGGAGTATGAAATGGTATTGCGTGATTACGACAAAGTAATAGCAATAGACCCCACGTTTCCATACTCATATTATAACAGAGCAAATATCCGATGTGAGCAAAAAGACTTTAACGGAGCAGTAGCCGACTACACAAAGGCAATTGAATTGAATCCTGACTTTGCCGAAGCCTATTTCAATAGAGCATTGGTATATACCTATATGGGAGATAACACAAAAGCAATAACCGACCTCAGTAAAGCTGGCGAATTGGGAATGGTTCCTGCATATAATGTAATAAAACTAATATCTGAAAATTAGTAACATAACCATAAGTGTAGACAATAGACCAAATAAGGTTAAAAAAACTCATAAAAAACCATTGCTATTAACAAAAAAATTACTACCTTTGCCGAGAATTTTACCGAGGTGGTAAAAATAATGTTAAACCAATAAATTGTGAATGGATAATAACCAACAAAAAAACAACCCAAAACCTATTAAAGGACGCCCTCAAAAGAAGGACGAGTTGAAAGATTCATATCGTGTAAATGAAAAAATAACAGCCAAAGAAGTTCGTTTGGTTGGCGATAATGTAGAGCAAGGTGTTTATTCAATTTACGATGCAAGAGCAATTGCCGAAGAGCAAGAGCTTGATTTGGTAGAAATTTCGCCCAATGCAGCACCTCCAGTATGTAGAGTAATAGATTTTCAAAAATTCCTCTACCAACAAAAGAAACGTGCTAAAGAGCAAAAGGCAAAAGCAGCTAAAGTTGAAATAAAAGAGATACGTTTCGGACCACAAACCGACGATCACGATTACAACTTCAAACTAAAACACGCCATCGAGTTCTTGAAAGAAGGAGCAAAAGTAAAAGCGTATGTATTCTTCAAAGGACGTTCAATCCTATTCAAGGAGCAAGGAGAAGTACTATTGCTTCGTTTTGTAAACGACTTGGAAGAGTATGGTAAATTAGAGCAAATGCCACGTCTCGAAGGAAAGAGAATGATAATAATGCTCTCACCAAAAAAGAAATAAAAAATTACCGACAAACGGTAAATAATTAATAAATAATTAAAAAAACAAAACAATGCCAAAAATTAAAACTAATTCCGGTGCCAAAAAGAGGTTTGCCCTTACCGGATCAGGAAAGATCAAGAGAAAACATGCTTTCAAAAGTCACATCTTAACAAAGAAGACTAACAAGCAAAAACGTAACTTAACTCACTTCACAACAGTTGCTAAAGCTGACGAGAAGAACATCAAAAAGTTACTTTGTATCTCTTAATAAACAAAATTAATTAAACGGAGAAATCCAAATTATTAACCGGATGTATTAGCACAAAGATTATCGAAAAAGGTGATAACGCTAACATTCAAAAAACAGTAGAAAAATTATGCCACGTTCAGTAAATCATGTAGCATCAAGAGCAAAAAGAAAGAAAATTTTGAAATTGACCAGAGGTTATTTCGGAGCACGTAAAAACGTTTGGACAGTAGCAAAAAATACATGGGAAAAAGGTCTTACCTATGCTTACCGCGACCGTAAAGACAAAAAAGGCAACTTCCGTTCATTGTGGATTCAACGTATCAACGCTGCAGCACGTCTTGAAGGAATGTCTTACTCAAAACTTATGGGAGCAATTCACAAAGCAGGAATTGAGATCAACCGCAAAGTTCTTGCTGACTTAGCGTTGAACAACCCAGAAGCTTTCAAAGCAATTGTTGACAAAGTAAAAAACGCATAATAAAATAAAAGCGTACGAAAAAACTCCTGATCAATCGATCAGGAGTTTTTTATTAATTAGGAATTTTGCGAGTAAGCGAGAGCAAAACAAGTTTACTTGAGTTTTGCCGAGCCTGAGCAAAATCAACAAACGTTAGTTTTTTAATTAGGAATTAAAAATATATTTAATT
Source organism: Muribaculaceae bacterium (assembly GCA_017546805.1). Classification (GTDB taxonomy): domain Bacteria; phylum Bacteroidota; class Bacteroidia; order Bacteroidales; family G3-4614; genus Caccoplasma_A. The sequence continues at coordinate 22,278 of JAFYRT010000064.1, forward strand.
TATAATTCAAACTTTCCAATCTCCTTATTCACCTTAACGTTCTATTTCTTCATTTTATATCTAACAACAAAAAACTGCGATTACTTAATCGCATTAAGTCTTGTCACAAGCGAATCGGCAACAGCATTAAACGCCTCTTTATTGGCCTTGCTAATGGGCTTTTTAGGTTGCGACTTAATAGTCAAAGGATTGATGGGCTTGCCATTCTCATGTACCCTGAAATCGAGGTGTGGTCCAGTGGATATACCAGTAGAACCCACATAACCAATAACCTGTTTCTGCTTAACGTAATCGCCCACTTTAAGTCCTTTGGCATAACGCGAAAGGTGCATATAAGTAGTAACGTAGCCATTGCCATGTTTAATTTTTACATAATTGCCACCGCCACCTTTTTGGTAAGCCTTGGCAATAACCTTACCACTACCAATAGCATAAACAGGCGTACCTGTTGGCGCAGCATAATCAACACCATGGTGCGATCTGTAACGTTTCAAAACAGGGTGGAAACGGCTATTGGTGAATTTAGAGGTAATACGATAAAAATCGAGCGGAGCCTTTAAGAAAGCACCCTCAAGGCTGTTGCCATCAATATTATAGAATAACTCCTCATTATCTTGCACAAACGGAATAGCATAAACCGTACTGCCTCCTGTATTAAACGAAGCAGCTAAAATACGATAATTATTCATAGGTGTTTCGCCGACATACTCACCTGTATAAATAAGACGGTACTCGTCGCCATTCTGTACGCCAAAGAAATCGACAGACCAACCAAAAATATTCGACATCTCAACCGCCAATAGGGGAGAAGCCCCATTCTCTTCCATCGAAACCCATAACGAAGTATTCACCACACCTGCAACCTCGCGCTCAATCCACTCCGAAGGATTACTCTTTCGCTCAGCCTTGAAACCGTTGTTAACATCAAATACAACATAGTCTCTAATGTTCTCCTCATAAACCAAAAAACGAGGAGTAGCAACAGAATCAGTATCACTCAGTAGCGAACAAATCTGTCCGGGACGAAGTTTACGCTCATTAAACACCGAGTCAGGGCATTGAGTAAGTTTATACACATCGTTAATAGTAAAGCCAAATCTCGAAAGCAAACCTGTCAACGTCTCGTTAGGTCTCAAAGTATCGTACTCAACCCTGTAATCCTCAATAGGCAAGCCATACTTAATAACCTTCTCCTTTGGTGCCTCTGCAACATCTTCGCTCTCACCCTTGCAAGCAGTAACCATAACCCCGGCAAAAAGAGCAAACAACACCGCAAGCACCCCACTATTTAATCTCGTATAATTCATCCTCATAAAAATAAAATCTAATCTCTACAAATTTAATAAAAAATAAGAGAATAGAGTAGGAAAGACGGATTAAATAAGATAAAAAAACAATCCCGGGGTTAAACCCGAGATTGTAAGATATTGAAGTTTCCTTCTCATAACTACCTATAAAAACGTATGAAAAACAAAATTTAGTATAACCTCAATATCCGAAATAACTACCTAATTTATCTAACTTTATTTTAGCGTATAGCTGGAGCTCTTTTTCGTAAAATTCCTCATTTCTAACTCCTAATTAAGATTACTCTCCCCATCTATCGTTACCACCTGTCATTTGTCCAAGAACATTCAATAGAAGTGCGATAAATACTATTACAACAAACATAGATGATTCTCCTTTACATTTGTAAAATTCCTAATTCCTAATTAACTAATAGTCCATTCCAAAGATTATTCCAAGAATGCAATGTACTAATACCACTCCTGCAATTGCTAATATTGTTCCCATAACTACCTCCTTTTTTAAGTTTTAATTTTGTTTTATTATAGTTTCTCTCTTGTTTCTGATACAAAAGTAGGGTGCAGATGTGCCAAATAGTTGCACAAGTAAAAATAAAAACAAAAAAATGAGAAAAACTTTTTCAGTTTCTCTCATTTTATATACTAATCTAAGTTTAGAGGTAATAACTAACAAAGCCACGATTAAGCAAATACAATATCAAGCTTGTTTGTATATTGTTGAGCTATAGTAGTTTCAATATCTCTTAACTAAAAACTAACAACTCTTTTTCTTAGTGAAAGGTTTCTTCTTACCTTTATATTTAAATGGTCTGCGTTTCTTTTCTCCCGATGATGGAGTGTATGCTGGAGCCTCGCCAAGTTGTTCGGGCATTGCGATTTTTTCAACTTCGCGTTCTAAGAAGCGTTCAATTTTACCAAACTTATCTTGTTCTTCTTTCGATATAAATGTTATGGCTTCGCCTTCGGCATTAGCTCTTGCAGTACGTCCTATGCGGTGTATATAGTCTTCTGGGTCGTGCGGAACGTCGTAGTTTATAACCAATCCAATATCTGTAATATCTATTCCTCTTGAAACTATATCAGTTGCCACAAGAATCGATATTTTGCCGTTTTTAAAGTCGAGCATAACCTCGTCACGTTCGCTCTGTTCAAGGTCGGAGTGCATAGCCCTTACGTTGTATTTCATACGTTTTAGGCGGTGCGCAAGGTCTTTTACTTTAATCTTTGACGACGAGAAAATTATTGTCTTACTCTCAACGGGAGTTGAGAATATATGCTCTATCAATCCTATTTTTTGAGGCTCGTAACAAACGTATGCCATTTGCTTAATAGCCTCGTTTGGCTTCGAAATAGCAATGTTTATCTCAGCCGGGTTGTTCAGAATATTCTTGGCAAGAGTTCTTATTTTAGGTGGCATTGTAGCCGAGAATAGCAGAGTTTGTCGTTTTGCGGGTAGGTGTTTCGATATTTGCATAATATCTTCGTAAAATCCCATATCCAACATTCTGTCTGCCTCGTCAAGCACAAGATATTCCACGCTGTTAAGCGATATTTTGCTGTTTATAAGGTGTGATATCATTCTGCCAGGAGTGGCAATGATAACGTCTGCTCCTTTATTAAAAGCCCTTAGTTGTTGATCCCATTGCGCTCCGTTGCCTCCACCCGATACCGATAGGGTAGATATGGGCATGAAGTATGAGAACCCTTCGAACTGCATATCAATTTGCGAAGCCAATTCGCGAGTAGGAGCTATAATAATAGCTCTAACTGCATCTTCGTCTCCCTCAATCTTATGTTTCATTATAAGATTGAGCAGTGGTAGTATGTATGCTGCTGTTTTTCCTGTTCCTGTTTGGGCGCAAGCTATAATGTCTCTTCCCTCCAAAACAACAGGAATGGTCTCTTCTTGTATGGGAGTTGCCTCAATAAAGTTCATGGCGTCAAGCCCGTCAAGCACTTCAGGTTCAAGATCTAAATCCTCAAATCTCATTTAATTATGCAATATTTTTTCACTTCAAAGTTACAAAAAAATATCCAATATTTTTAAACTAATTGTAGGCTGACTTTAAACATTCAATTAAAAGTATTATTTTTGTAATTCGCAAAAATGCTTTAAACATGAAAGTTACAGAATTAATTAGCAATAGCGATAAAACCTCGTTTTCGTTTGAGGTGTTGCCCCCATTGAAGGGAAATAGTATTGAAAAGGTATTTAAGACTATCGATAGACTTCGTGAGTTCGATCCCAAATATATAAACATAACAACTCACCGAAGCGAGTATATATATAAGGAGGCAGAGGGAGGATTGTTTCAACGAGTGGCAGTTCGCACACGTCCCGGAACAGTGGCTCTTGCGGCAGCCATTCAACACAAATACAACATCACTGCAGTCCCTCACATTATTTGTAGCGGATTTTCAAAGGCTGAGATAGAGTATTCGCTCATCGATTTGAACTTCTTGGGTATTCACGATCTGTTATTGTTGCGTGGCGATAAAGCCAAGCACGAAATGCGTTTTATTCCCGAGCCTGATGGGCATTCTCATGCAATAGAGTTGCAAAGTCAGGTAAACGATTTCAATAAAGGTTTCTTTATTGATGGATCACAAGCTGCCATAAACACACCATTCTCGTATGGAGTGGCAGGATACCCCGAGAAACACGATGAAGCTCCAAACATTGAGCAAGACCTTAAACGTCTAAAAGATAAAGTAGATAACGGAGCCGATTATGTTGTAACGCAAATGTTCTTCGATAACTCAAAATACTTTGAGTTTGTTGAACGTTGTCGCGAGATAGGAATTACAGTGCCTATCATTCCCGGAATCAAACCCATTGTCTTTGCAAATCAATTGAATGTATTACCAAAAATATTCCACGTAGATTTGCCCGACGCTTTGGCCATTGAGTTGGCAAAATGTAAAGACGATGCAGCAGCCAAACAAGTTGGAGTAGAGTGGTGTACAATGCAGGCAAAAGAGTTAAAAGCTAAAGGAGTACCAAGCATTCACTTCTATTCACTAATGGCAACAGAGAGTGTAGCACAAGTAGCAAAAGCGGTATATTAATAAAAGAGTAAAGATGTTTTTCAAAGATATTATTGGACACGAAGATATTAAGCAGCATTTGCTAAAATCGGTTGCAGAGGGAAAGATTCCTCATGCACAACTGTTTTGCGGACCTGATGGTGTAGGTAAATTTGCAATGGCAATAGCCTATGCCCGATATATTAACTGTACAGGTAGAGTTGCAGGCGATACTGATGCTTGTGGCAATTGCCCATCGTGTCGTCAAATAACATCTATGATGCATCCCGATATTCACTATTCGTTCCCTATTTATAAAACATCAAAGCCCAAAAGAACAATCTCTGACGATTACATAAAAGAGTGGCGTCAGATGGTCTCTGAAACAAAATACATCTCTATCGAGGGATGGTTAGAGGAGATAAAAGCCGAAAATGCCCAACCACAGATTTATGTTGACGAGAGTCAGGAGATAATTCGCAAACTAACATACAAAAGCTTTGAGTCGGAGTATAAGGTAATGATAATATGGTTACCCGAGATGATGAACGAGGGGTGTGCAAACAAACTCTTGAAAATTCTTGAAGAACCATACGAAAAAACAATATTCCTACTTGTTTCAAATCGTCCCGATAAACTGTTGGCAACTATATTGTCGAGAACTCAACCCATACACTTTAAAGGATTACCTCATAATCTTATATCAGAAACACTACAATCAAGGTTTATGGTTGATGCCGAAGCAGCCGAGGCTGTAACACGATTGGCTTCGGGAAGTTACCGCAGGGCATTGGAGTTGATGAAACAGACAGGAGAGAATAAACAATTCTTTGACCTTTTTGTGCAATTGATGCGTCTTTCGTATGCACGCAAAATCAAAGAAATGAAGATTTGGAGCGAAGAGGTGGCTAAACTTGGTCGCGAAGCAGAGAAACGCTTTTTGCAGTATTGCCAACGAATGTTACGCGAAAACTACATATACAATGCACGCATACCATCAATAATATATATGACGCAGGAGGAGCGTAACTTCTCAACCCGATTCGCACCATTTATAAATGAAAAAAACGTAATAGAGATAATGGAAGAGTTAGGCCGTGCCGAAAACGATGTATCGCGTAATGGCAACGCCAAAATAATATTCTTCGACCTCTCTATAAAAATGATATTATTAATAAAAAGGACAACAAGTTAAATTAAATTAGGAATTAGTAATTACTAATTAGGAATTGATAAACTTATAACAATTCCTAATTCCTCATTCCTCATTCCTATTTCCTCATTCCTAATAAAAAAAGATGAACAAGGTATCGGAAAACCCTTTAAAAAACCGAGATTTAGACCGAGGAACAATGCCACTCGTAATTGTTACAACACTCTTTGTAACGCTATATCTCGTATCAAATGTAATGGCAGTAAAAGTGATAGGCATAGCAAACCTATTCTTCTTTGATGCAGGTACAATAACCTTCCCGCTGACATATATGCTTGGCGATGTACTCACCGAAATATGGGGATACAAAACAACACGAAAAGTTATATTCATGACACTGTTTTGTAATATACTAATGGTGATATGTACGCAAATAGGAGTGTGGTTACCGGCTCCTGAACATTTACAGGAGACCAACGATGCTTACAATCACATCTTCTCATGCGTTCCTCGCATAGTATTGGCATCGTTGATAGGATTCCTATGCGGAGAACTATCTAACGCATGGTTTATGGAGCGTATAAAAATATGGACAAAAGGACGTCGTTTGTGGGTGCGTACCATAGGAAGTTCGGCAATAGCATACTTCTTCGATTCCGTGCCATTCGTGCTAATAGCATTCTATGGAGTAGTCTCAACTCGTGAGCTACTATTGATGATACTATTGCAATATATACTCAAATTTGCCATAGAGACAATCTTTGCCACACCATTGGCATATGCAGCAATAGGATTCTTAAAAAAGCTATCATTAGGAAGATAATGCAACGCTACTCACTTATAAAAACAAAACTACCTCGAGAGTTTATTCTTTTGCAGGGTAGAGGATGCAAATGGCGAAAATGTACCTTTTGCGACTATTACGAAGACGTATCAGAAAATCCTTTTGAAATAAACAAAGAGGTATTGAATCAGGTAACAGGAGAATATGGAGTATTGGATATTATAAATTCAGGCTCTGCTCCCGAACTTGACGAGGATACACTATCTCTTATCTCAACCATAGTAAAAGAGAAAAACATTCATACCATTTGGTTCGAAGCACACTATCTATATCGTAACCAATTGGCAGAGTTTGCAAAACGTTTTTCTCCTGCACAAGTAAAATTTCGCTGTGGAATAGAGAGCTTCGATGCAACCTTGCGTCAGCATTGGATGAAAGGAGTTTCTGCAGAGGTAACTCCTGCCGATGTGGCTAAGTATTTCAGTGGAGTATGTCTATTGTGTTGTACCACAACCGATACCAAAGAACGTATCATTAACGATATAGCCATTGCAGACAGATACTTTGAGTATGCCAGCATAAACCTGTTTTGTAACAACACAACATCGGAGACTCGTAACGAGCCACTTGCCGATTGGTTTATTTCAGATGTTTATCCTACACTTAAAGATAATCCTAAATTTGAGATTTTGCTTAATAATAGTGATTTAGGTGTAGGTTAGGTTTGTGATAATGACTCATCTACTGCCTAATATTTCAATTCGGATTTGGTCACATACGTTTGTATGCTCCCTGCAACCTCATTCTCATATTAGTTGTATCTGAATCATTCTGACAAACCTTTTGCAGTTTACGATAATGACTCATCTACTGCCTAATATTTCAATTCGGATTTGGTCACATACGTTTGTATGCTCCCTGCAACCTCATTCTCATATTAGTTGTATCTGAATCATTCTAACAAACCTTCACGGTTTGCGATAATAATTCATCATAAGCTAACAAACTAACAACTAATAATAACACTCTGCATCCTCATAAAAAAACTCCCACCTTGCTTATGCAGGGTAGGAGTTCCTTCTATTTAAAACTGTAGTTGTTATTTAACAATAACAGTTCCGCGTTGAGTTGTTCCTTTATTATCTTTTACAACAATAATGTACATACCTTTAGCCCATCCATTTGTAGAAACAGTAATGTTGTTATCCATATTCATATATTCATTTGCCGAATAAACAACTTTACCATCAACCGATGCAACCATTACGTTAACAGCGCCCTCCATTGAGTCCGAAACAAATACATTTATATCGTTACCGTTCTCTACTGGGTTTGGAGCAATTATTGTAGATGTGTTACATTCAGAGCTTTCAATACCTGTTGGCAATCCCCATTGACCATCAAGGTAACTGATTCTGTTTACAACATATTGTTTTAAGAAATTAACCTCTGCTTCGTAAGAACCGCGAGCAGCCAATTCGCGATATACTTTACTTGACAAAATATTCCATACAGTAAAGTTGTTCTCTTGCGATTCATCTAATAGCTCGGCAGCTTCTGTAATATAGTTGTTCATAAACGATTTTAGACCTTTTGCTCTCAATTCACCCCAGCGAGCTTTTACGTTTGCTTGGAAGCCTGCATCTTGCCACCAGCGAGCAATCCATGTTTTTGGATCGTGTGCGTATGTGCGCATTAATTTTTGAGTTGCATCACCTAAGCGGTCGTCGTTGTTGAATGCAATATCAAAATCCCATAGAGGTCCGAACTTAAATACCTCATCGCGCTCTTTATACATATAAGTACTCCACCAAGAGTCAGAGTTTCCAAACAACTCACATGCTATGTACCAATCAACCATTGAAGCCTCATCAATATATTTTCTCCAACCTGTCTCTGCATTTGTATAGTTTGTGCTAAACAATGCATTCTCCATTTGTTGAGTGTAGTTAGCAATATAGTTGCTTTGAGCTGAATTTATTTCGTCATCTTTAGGATATTTGATAGTAACCTTCATTCCCTTGGTTGTTTGGAACCATGAAATTTCGCTATCAGCAAATCCGTCCACCTCAATTAAATAACCGCCTGTGATTTCAGGGTCCGCTGCAGTAACAGTAGTCTCTTGCTCAAGAACGTTAACTCTTTTCGATTTAACCTCAACTTGGTCTGTTAATGTATAGTTACCCAAGTTTTTACCATTCAATACCACGTCAACAAAAGTAACCGAAGGAGTAAATTCAAAGTCGAACATATTGCGAGCAGTTTCAAAAGCCAATGCATTGCGCAATAGAGTTTTGTCTGCATAGTTTGCTAACAAAACCCAGTTTTTCTCTTTAGCTTCGTTGCCTAAAAACTTAATCTTTTTATTGAATTTCAATCGGTAAGGTTTCTTTGCCATACCCCAAGTTGAGTTACCTCTACCTTTAATCTCAGTAAGAACCTCGGTTATGTTATCTTCTGCATTTTTTGCACCTCTTACAGTAACGTAAGCCTCAACATAATCCTCTTTGCTTGTTACACCAACACCATTTTTAGTATTAATAAAAATAGTAGGAAGGTTTGTTAATTGAACATATTGATCTTGAAAGTTTGCAACCAAAGTAATATCTTCCTCACCACGGTAATAGTATGGGTTTGAAGTACTAACTACGTCTCCTGTCTCTTTGTTTGTCCAATTTTTGAATGTGTATCCCGATACAGGTACGGCTGTAACAGAAATTGAAGTTTGGTCAGAAGTGATAGTAGTTTCGTTAGTGTCGCTGATTACTGCGCTACCTTCTTCAGCATTTGCACTTTCAACAGTAACTGTACGCTCTGTCTCTAATACAGTAGAACCAATGTAAACCTCTACGTCAACAGCAATAGCAGCATCATTAGTTCTTACTAAAGTACAAGCACCATCAATTCCGTATGCTAAAATTACACGCATACGAGTCAATCCTGTTGCCGCGTTTGTAGGAACATTGAAGTTGAAAGTTCTGTTGGTAGGATTAGCGCCCTCTCCGTAAGGGAAGTAGTCGCGACTTGCAGGCTGTTTCTCAACATATTCGCCCGAATCATCAAAATCTTTATCACAGTTCCAGTCAACAAAAACGTGGATGTATGTCCAGTTCATCTCTCCATTAACAAGCAAGTTGATATTATCACCTGCAGCAAAAACAACGGGGTCGCCTGAGTTCATAACACCACGATAGCAGTCACCATCAGTTCTACTCCACATACCAATGTCAATATTTCTTTGACCTGAAGTAGATGTAATTTCAAGACCATCCAAAGCGCGGTCTGTCTTTGTACTCCATCCTAACGAAGTACAATACTCTTGTGCCGATGTTGCCATAATAAGGCAAAGCATAAGAGTTGAAAGTAAAAATTTCCTCATAAATAATTATAATTAGTTGTGATTAAGTTCGTATTAACCTTTCAAAGATAATTCAATTTTATTTGGAATGAAAATTTTTCAATAATTATATACCTGCTTAGCTGTATGTTTTTAAATTTCAATACCATTTACACCAATGCCAAAAAGAGCATAATCGTAAATAACGGGGTCTGTAGGATTGAAACCTATTAACTTATCAGTAAGCTCAACAACCGCTTTACGATCGTTGCTTTTACGTGTCAATAAATTAAGTTTACGAGCAGTGTTACCAACGTGAACATCAAGCGGAATATATAGTTGCGAAGGTTTAATACAATCCCAAACGCCAAGGTCAACAATACCATCGTTGCGTACTAACCATTTAATAGCCAAATTAATACGTTTAAGAGCAGAGTTGTTGAAGTTTGACGGAAAGCATTGCGAATTATATTCTTTATTATTGGCTTCGTATGATATGTTTCTAATCTCATCACACACCCTCCAAGCAGGAGCCGAATCGTTGCTGATTCCAAGCACCTTTACCATATCGTTTATACTTTCGTATTTTGAGTATATCTCATAAAAACCACGAAGCATATAAGCCAAATCGGGTTGAAAAAAAGTTCTGTGAACATTCTCTTTGCCTAAGCACTCAAAGCCCTTATTCATAACAAAATCGTACGGTGAGTTATCCATAAGAGATAACATACGGTCGGCATCTCTTAAAATCATACTTCTTTTACCCCAAGCAATAGTAGCTGTGGTAAAAGCAGTAATCTCAATATCCTGAAGTTTACTGAATCTGTGAGGAAATTGAACAGGATCATCTTTAATAAAATCTGAGACATTAATCCTCTCAACATGTTCGTCTAAAATAGCTTTTATATCCATACCCAAAAGTACAAATACAAATTCAATCAACAAACAAAATAGACCATTTATTGTTATGTATGATGAACGCAAACAATAAAACAATGAAAAAGCTACAACTACTATTGCTATTCGTGGCAACACTATTCCCAAGTGTACTAATATCACAAAACACCAAGTCAAAAAAAGAGATTAGAAAAGAGATTCAAACCGAGCGTAAAATACAAGAAGCACATCTCGATTCAATAAATAGAGAAATGGCACTGCTTGCAGTTTCGTTCGACAATTGGGTGCTGAATGCCACATCAATAAACACAACAGGAGGAACAGTAACCTATGTGCAACCCAACGTAAACTTTGTAAAAGTTGTTGGGAATATGATGACCTTTCAAACCTCAACAGGATTTGGAGGAGGAATAAATGCAATGGGAGGAGTAACGTTGCGAGGAATGATTGTCAGCAAAACTCACGACGATGACAAAGGCTCTATATCCTATACCTATAATGTAAAAGGAACAGCCCTAAATGCAACAGTTATACTGACATTCGATAACGAGGGAGATACAGCAACAGCATTTATGAATTTCGATAACGGATATTCCCTAACAATGTATGGCGAGGTGCAACCATATACCGTAAACTCTGTTACCGAAGGAACATCGGTAAATTAGAAAAAGAGCATATCCTATAGTAAAACATATTTCTCAGATACTCAATTAGAAATATCAAACATGAGATGTTATATAACATGTTTTAACCGGAAAATATCCAATATCATTTGGAAAAGTAGAAAATAATATCTATTTTCGTATCAGAAAAAGAGTGATATTTGATAAAGGTTGCATCCTAGTAGATTGGGAAACTCATCAATTTTTAGAAATACCGAGACACGCTTCGCGGAGCAATGGCGGGCCACGCCTTCGGGTATGCATAGCACGGTGGATTACAAAGGTTCGCGGGCACTCAAATCCTGTCTTTCGGAGTTTCATCGCATCCTACGATGCAACCTCAATATAAAAGGGAAGTCAATTTTTATTGGCTTCCCTTTCTCGTTTTTAGTCATCATATTTTTTTATAAGACTAATTAGTCCAATTAGACCAATATGACTAATTAATTCCTAATTAACAAACATTCGTTTGATGAACCTGCTCTTGCTTACTCGCAGCTTTGGCACGCAGTGCCGGACTAATTTCTAATTATCTAATTAACTAAAAACTTACAACTAACAAAGCCACGAATAAGCGAGTGCAAAGTTATACTTGCATAAACTTTGCCGAGCGTGAGTGGGTTCGAGAGATGAATATCTCTCAACTGATTTTAAATGCTCGCATTTAAAATCATGGACACACCGCGCGCACAGATAGCCCTTCGCAACGGTATCTGTAGCTCCAATCTACGATGCCCGAATTGAAGCTCAAGTAATAGGCGGAGAGGCTGTCGCTCGTGTTGAGCGAACTCGACCAGTAGTATCCGTTGCAGCCTGCATTGCTGAGATCGCTATTGCTGCGATAGCCCGCCGCAGGGAGAAAGATGGAATTACCATTCTTCTTACTTGTTACTTTATACCCCTTTACTCCGTTTTGGGTAGTCCATGTCCAAGTGCAGTTTGAACTGTTTCTCAATTCATCTTGTTCGGCTTTGGTTGGCATGCGCCAATTCCCTCCCCAATTATGATGGGCGGCATCGTCTTTGAGTTCAAGTGTAGTTTTATTATCTACTGTACCATATTTTGAATCTGTGTTGTATTTCCATATGTCATAGGAGAAATCACCAAAAACGTCTAAAGATACATATTCGTTATAATAACTGAAATCTTCCCTATTTTGGAACTCACCCCACGAAAAATTATAACCATACTCCTCGTGAGAGTTTGCTCCCACATTACAAGAAGCCCATTTGACACTTAAGCCGAGGTCAACATAACCTTTACCATTTTCTATTCCTGTAGGCAAAGATATATTTAATGCAAAATTTGCTTTTATCTCTATATCTTCGGTGATAGTTGCTGTATAGGTTGTTTCTTTTGATACTTCTTCTCCGTTCACTGTCCAATTAACAAAAAGATAGTAATCATCTTGTGGAGTGGCTGTGAAGGTGACCTGCGCGTTATGTCCTACTTGCGTTTTGCTTGCTTTGGCTGTTCCTCCTTCACTCGCTGTTACGGTTACTTTATGGGTGATAAAGCTGGCTTGAACTTCTGTGTTTTCTGTTATGGTAATTGTATATGGGTTTTCTTTTGATGCCTCATTGCCATTTACTATCCAACTGATAAAGCTGAAACCTTCTTGAGGTGTGGCGGTGAAGGTGACTTTTGTTCCATTTAACACGTCTCCTTTTTGTGATGCTTTTACACTGCCTCCTTCTGCTTCTTTTACGGATACTTTGTAATTATCCTTTTCAAAATTAGCTCTGAATTGCGTCGATGTCTTTACTATTGCCCTGTATGGGTTTTCTTTTGATACTTCATTGCCACTAACTGTCCAATTGACAAAGCGATAGGTTGTTTCGGGGGTTGCGGTAAGGATTACTTCCCAGCCCGGCATTACTTCGGTTTCTGATGTTGTTGCTGTTCCGCCTTCGCCACTTGATACAGATACTCTGCACGTTGTTGGCTCTGTTGTCAGTCCTGTATCTTTTGAGCCATCTTCTTCTCCGGCACATGATATAATACCTCCTGCAAGTATAAACATCAATGCCATTAAATACGAATAATGTTTTAACTGTTTCATGATTAGTATTTTGTTTTAGTTGTTATTATTGTAAATCTATTTTTAGGAAGTGATGTTTTTTACTATAACTATCCCAAATAGATGTGTAGGTTTTTTGTAATGTTATAGTTCTGCCTATATAAGGCTCGGTATTCCCGGAAATAGTTGGAGTAATTTTGATTTTAGAACGATTATCTAATTTTGTGTAATTTTCATTGTCGGTATAGACAATTTCATAACATAATAAATCAGAGTTATTTGCTTTGTATTGTTCTAAATTTTCGAGGTCTGATAATAATGAGAAACGATTGTCTGTAACCGCTTCGTTTTGGCTATATTTGAAATATTTTAATTCAATGGCAGCATAACGTTCTTCTGTATCACTTATAAATTTTAAGTAGATATCGCATCGAGCTTTGCCCTTATTGCTTTTTGATGTTGATGGTATATCTTGCCATGTTTCCAACTCAACATAGAAATGATCATTTTTGTCAAACTCATAAAGCTGACCTATCTGTTTCATTATTACGCCGAGTTGCATTTGCATTGATGCCTCGTTTTCTATAGTAATGCTACCGCTAACAATTTTATGGCATAACAGTTTGTATGAGCTATCAATAATTTGTTTTAATCTATTTTCAAGCGAAGGAACTGAAAGGTAGTTTGAATCTTGTGTAGACATTGTTTTTTTGTCTTTATTGTCATTCATCCCCTAAAACGACAATTATACACATAAAGAAAGTGTGGAGATGACTTTCGTTTATTAAATAGAAGGTTGTGGAAAGACCTATAACAACAATAAACGATGCGATACCCCACACTTGAGCAGTATGAGATACGCAATATGCGTTGTCACATAGCTACACAAGGAAGGTGTTGTCCGACGTCTTGTTGTTATTGAAAACTTCCACATTTTCTATTTAAGACAATACGAAAAACACTTTCAAATAAAATGTTCTGTTAGTGCCTATATTGGCACTTAATACCACAAACTTACAAAATATTTTTCATTTGAACAACACTCATGAGGATATCGCATCGTTGAAAATTAGATTTTATAAATATATAAAAAAATAAGGAATTAGAATTTTTATTCCTCATTCCTCATTCCTCATTCCTCGCTTAACAAGCGAGAACTTGTTAACTAACAACTACCCGCAGGGCATTTTAAAGTAACGAAGTTAGGATTAACTAAATGTTAATCCGTGCTTTAAAATGGGGAGCACAGTGCTCTGTGCGACGGAGGAAGCTTTAGCCGACAACTAACAACTAATATCCGACAACTAACCAACAACTGCATCAATATACTTGAAAATCTCGTCAACGTCCGATGGGTCAAACCAAGCAATGCTCTTGTCGCGTTTAAACCATGTGAGCTGTTTTTTTGCGTAAACGCGAGTGTTGCGTTTAATCTTTTCAATAGCCTCGTCTAAAGTAAACACACCATCGAAATAAGCAAAAATCTCTTTGTAGCCAACAGTGTTAAGTGAGTTCAAATTACGATATGGTAAAAGAGTTTTACTCTCCTCAATAAGACCATCGGCAATCATCTGTTCGGTGCGTTTCGATATTCTCTCGAACAATCTCTCACGCTCAATATTCAAACCAATTTTAATGATATTAAACGGACGCTCCTTTTTTGTGTTGGTGCGTAGTTCCGAGAAAGGTCTGCCTGTTTGGCGACACACCTCAATGGCATGAATAACACGTTTGTGGTTTTTTAGGTCGATAGTGTTATACAAATCAGGGTCACAAACTTTAAGCTCATCGCAAAGAGCCTCAAGCCCCAATTCATTATAATCGCTCATTGCTTTAGCTCTCACTTCGTCAGTAATAGTCGGAATTTCATCAATGCCGTTACATACAGCATCGATATACATCATTGAGCCTCCGCACATAATCAATGCGTCATGCTCTTTAAAAAGAGTTGAGGAGAGAGTCATAAACTCCTCCTCAAACATAGCCGCACTATAATAGTCGGTTAATTTTAAATTCCCAATAAAATAGTGTTTCACCCTACTGAGAAGCTCTTGGCTTGGAGCAGCAGTACCAATAGTCATACCATTGTACATCTGTCTGCTGTCGCACGAAATAATGGGCGAACCATATCTTTCGGCACAACCAATACTCAAATCGGTTTTACCAACACCGGTAGGGCCTAAAATCACTATCAAGTTTTTCATCTTAAAGAAAAACTATTTATTAGCAACAAGTTTAGCAATCTCTACAATAACGTTTACTGCTTTTTGCATGGCTTGAACCGATATATACTCGAATCTGCCGTGGAAGTTCATACCACCGGCCGAAAGGTTGGGGCAAGGTAGGCCCATAAATGAAAGTCTTGCACCATCAGTACCACCACGAATAGGCTCAACTTTAGGCTCCATGCCACAATTTGAGATAGCCTCTTTTGCCAAATCAATAATGTGCATAACAGGCTCAATCATTTCGCGCATGTTGTAGTATTGGTCTCTAATCTCAAGAGAAGCACAATCGGGGAACTCCTTGTTGATTTTATTTACCAAATGTGCAAACTCTTTTTTGCGACGCTCAAAACGGTCTCTGTCGTGGTCGCGAATAATGTATGTAAGAGTGGTTTTTTCAACGCTACCTTCGCAACCAACCAAGTGGTAGAATCCTTCGTAACCCTCAGTATGCTCGGGAGTCTCCCAACGTGGAAGCATAATAGCATATTGGTTAGCAACGCGCAAAGCATTCACCATTTTATGTTTTGCATATCCGGGGTGAACATTTCTACCTTTGAACGAAACCTTAGCCAAAGCTGCATTAAAGTTCTCGAACTCAATAATACCTTGGTCGCTACCATCCATGGTATAAGCAAAATCAGCACCAAACTTTTTCACATCAAAGTGGTCGGCACCTTGACCAATCTCCTCGTCAGGAGTAAAGGCAACTCTGATTTTACCGTGTTTAATATCGGGGTTTGCAATCAAAAACTCCATAGCCGACATAATCTCGGCAATACCCGCTTTATCGTCGGCACCCAAAAGGGTTTTACCATTGGTAACAATAATATCGTCTCCAACATAACCCAAAATTTCAGGGAAATCTTCAGTTTTCAATACAACATTATCCTCTTCACATAGAACAATATCTTTACCGTCATACTTCTCAACAATACGAGGTTGAACATTGTGACCGGTCATATCAGGTGAAGTATCCATGTGGGCAATAAAACCGATAGTAGGTAACACCTTGTCAGTATTAGCAGGCAAAGTAGCCATAACATATCCGTTATTATCAACTTCGGCATCAGTCAAACCAATAGCAATAAGTTCTTTAACCAATTGCTCGGCAAACAACATCTGACCGGGAGTACTGGGAGTCAAGTTAGTTAACTCGTCCGATTGAGTATCAACTTTAACATACCCTAAAAATCTATCAACAACATTCATAGTATAAAATATAAATGAAAAGTATTAAACATAAATATCAATTCAAAACACAATGTTTGAATATCAATTGCAAAAGTAAAGAAAAAATCTGTAAATTTGCGTATCAAAACATAATAAGCAAGACAAAATGGCAAAAAAAAGGAGAACCACCACAACAAAAGCAACACAAAAAAATAAAAAAACATCAAAACAGAAGAAAGAGAAAAAGGACCTGCTTTGGCTTTTTCTGAAAATATTTTTTGTAGTGGTGTTAATATCAGTTGTGTTGTATTACATGGTGCGACCAAATAACACTACACCCCAACGAGTAGTGGAATTGCCACAACACGAACAAGTATCGAAGGAGAAAACCTTTGAATTTACCCAAGAAGTAGAAAAACAAGAGAAATCGGTATCGACCCAACAAAAAACATCAAAACAACCTCAACCAAAACAAGAAGAGGTAAAACAACCAAAACAAGAGGAGTATAAGAAGGAGCAACCTAAAAAAGAGAAAGTAACATATACAAATCTTGAAATTCCTGTGTGGAAGACAACAACCACACATCAACAAATAAAAAATTTAGGATACACATCGTCGTATAACACATCATACGGAATACCAAATTGGGTGGCATACGAACTAACACGAAGCGAAGCCGCAAGTCAAGAGGCAGAGCGAACAAATAAATTTAAACCAGACCCCAAGGTAAAAGGAAAGAGTGCTTCAAATGCCGACTACAAAGGAAGCGGATACGATAAAGGACACATGGCTCCGGCAGCAGACATGAAGTGGAGCAAAACAGTAATGGAGGAGTCGTTCTATTTCACAAACATATGTCCGCAAGCCCCAGGACTAAACCGAGGTGCATGGAAAGACCTTGAAGAGGAGATAAGAGAGTGGGCAATACGCGATAGCGCATTGGTAATAATTTGCGGACCGCTCTTCACAAAAGAACCAATACAGTATATCCCCCAAACAAGCGTAGCAATACCCGATGCCTACTTCAAAGTAGTATGCTCGCCATACACAAAAGAAACACGCGGAATAGCCTTTGTATTCCCAAATAGTAAAGCATCAAAACACCCACGCGAATACGTAGTGACAATAGACAGCGTAGAAAAGATGACAGGAATGGACTTCCTATCACAACTACCCGACGAGATAGAAAACCAAATAGAAAAAACAAGCAATTATACCAATTGGGAGTAACACCATGAGAGTCGACACAACAGACACAATATGTGCCATATCAACAGCCCCAGGAGTAGGAGGAATAGCAGTAGTACGCATTAGCGGACCACAAGCCATAGCAATAACCGACAAAATATACAAAAACATAAAAGGCATAACCGTAGCCAAACAACCAACACACACAGCAAAATACGGTACAATATACACACAACAAGGAGAAATATTGGACGATGTAGTGGTAACACTCTTTAAAGCCCCACACTCCTTCACAGGTGACGACACAGTAGAAATATCGTGTCATGGCTCGCAATACATACAACAAACACTCCTAAACCTGCTAATCCAAAACGGATGCCGATTAGCAATGCCCGGAGAATACACACGACGAGCATTCATAAACGGCAAAATGGACCTTGCCGAGGCAGAAGGAGTAGCTGATGTAATAGCATCGACCACAGCAGCGGCACACCGAGTGGCAATAAACCAAATGCGCGGAAAATTCAGTAGCAAACTCGAAGAACTCCGTTCGCAAATGATAAACTTTGCCTCACTCATAGAATTAGAATTAGACTTCTCGGAGGAGGAGGTAGAATTTGCCGATCGCACACAACTTGCAGAATTAGCCACAGCAATACAAAAAGAGATAACAACCCTAAGCAATAGCTTTGCTACAGGAAACGCAATAAAAAACGGAATCCCCGTAGCAATAATAGGCGAAACCAATGCAGGAAAATCAACACTCCTTAACCAATTGGTAGGCGAGGAGAGAGCCATAGTAAGCGACATACACGGAACAACACGCGACACAATAGAAGACACAATAAACATCTCAGGCACACTATTCCGCTTTATCGACACGGCAGGAATACGCACCACAACCGACACCATAGAGCAAATAGGAATAGAGCGTAGCTATCAAAAAATAGAACAATCAGAAATCATCCTTTGGCTAACCGACATAACAGGCACACTGCCCTCAGCAGCCCAAGAGATAAAAGAACGCAGTCAAGGCAAAAAACTAATCCTCTTACTCAATAAGAGCGATAAGCTCACACCCGAAGAACAAACCCAAGCTCAACAACAAATACAAACACAAATAGGAGAGGAGATACCCCTATTAACCATATCAGCAAAAAACAACCAAGGTATCGACACATTGCGCGAAATGCTCATAGCCTACACCTCAACCCAACAATCAGTAGGCGACACCATAGTAACCAATGCACGCCACTACGAAGCCCTAATAAAAGCAGAAGACGCAATGCAACGCACCCTCAACGGATTGGAGATGAACATCCCTGGCGACCTCCTTGCTCAAGACATCCGCGAGGCAATGCACTACATAGGTGAAATAACAGGACAAATCAGCACTACCGACCTACTACAAACCATCTTCTCAAAGTTTTGCATCGGCAAATGATTTGTTGTAAACGACTGTAACTATTTAGAGTCAACTATAAGGAAGTCGCTGAATTTCAGCGGCTTTTTTGTTTTATGCATCGCGTATTCTACATTTTGTCTATTTGCCTTGAGAGTCGGACAAATGCCATTTTAGGAATTACTGTTGCTATTTGATAATAAGTAAGCATTTGTGGTTGGTTGTTTCCAATATGGAAATGACCACTATTTTCATCTGGTGTGCCCAATTTTCTTCTTATAACATCTTTTTATTGCATAATATTATATATCTTTGTTTCAAAATCGTTAATAATGTAAGGATATGCAAAATATTATAGCTATTATATGGGATTTTGACAAGACTTTGGTTGATGGTTATATGCAAGATCCCATTTTCAAGGAATATAATGTAAACGCATCTGACTTCTGGAAAGAAGTAAATACTTTACCAGGAAAATATAGAGAAGAAGGGGTAAAAATTAACACGGATACAATCTACCTTAACCATTTTATAAACTATGTTAGAAAAGGTATTTTTAAAGGTTTAAACAATGCTAAGTTGAAAAGTTATGGAGACATGCAGAAGTTTTACCCTGGAATTCCTGATATTTTTAAAACTACTAGCGAATTACTAAATGATGATCCTGTCTGTAAGGAATATAATATTCGCGTAGAACATTACATCGTCAGTACAGGTTTTGCAGAAGTCATTAGAGGAACATCCATAATGAAATATGTAAAAGAAATTTGGGGATGTGAATTAATCGAGCACGAGACAGAAGATGGAAATAAAGAACTTGGAGAAATTGGTTATACTATTGATAATACAACAAAAACACGTGCTTTATTCGAAATAAACAAGGGACCTGGAATTAATGTTAATAGCAAACTTACAGACGCGCAAAGACGTGTAGATTTTAGAAATATGATTTACATTGCTGATGGTCCAAGTGATGTGCCTGCATTTTCAGTTGTCAAAGGTAGAGGTGGAGCTACCTTTGCGATATATCCCAAAGGTCATCAAAAAGCTTTTGAACAAGTAGAAAGACTTAGAGAAGATGGACGAATCGACATGTTCGCAGAGGCTGATTATACAGACAATACAACGGCATCTATGTGGATATGTAACAAAATACGAGAATTTGCCACACGAATTATACATGAAGAGCAGGCAAAACGTGCTAACGATAATACCGCTCCAACACATTTAGTATAATAAAATTATATCTCTATATATAACAGATTACCAATGAATCGCATAAAAGAGGTGCTCGAAGAGCGCGGAATCAAACAAACTTGGCTTGCTGAGCGACTTGGCAAGAGTTTCTGCATAGTGAACTCCTATGTTTGCAATCGTCGCCAACCAAGCCTTGATGTGCTATTTGAAATAGCAAAGATATTGAATGTGGATCCTAAAGAGCTAATAGAAAGCCATGAAAGATAAACCTATTGTACTAGACTTATTTTGTGGAGCAGGAGGCTTATCTAGAGGCTTTATTGATGCTGGGTTCTCTGTAAAATTAGGCGTAGACTTTGATGATGCTGCACTTAAAACATTTGAGGCAAATCACGAAGGGGCAACAGCATTAAAATTAGATTTATTCAATCTAGATAATGTTAATGTAATACAAGATTTCTTTGATAAAAACAACTATAAACTAGATGTCTTAGTTGGAGGGCCTCCTTGTCAGGGCTTTTCTTTGGCAGGGCCAAGACAAATAGATGATTCCAGAAATAAGTTGTACCAAGCAATGGTTATGACAGCTCGAATCCTACGACCACGAGTTGTTGTATTAGAGAATGTCCCAGGCATGATTCAACTTCATGGAGGATTAGTAAAAGATAAAATTATTAGCGACTTTACGGCTCTAGGATATAAAATGGGAGAGCCTAAAATTCTCTATGCACCTGATTATGGCGTGCCACAAATAAGAAAAAGGGTTGTTTTTGTGGGCTTATTGGGAGCCATAGAGGAATTCTCATATCCTATCCCAATTCTAAAGCCGGAGGAGTATATTACATGTGAGCAAGCAATTGGAGATCTACCAGCACTTGTTGATATTGTAGGTGAAAAAGTTCAACCATATCCGTGCGATCCTATGTCTGTGTATCAACAAACAATGCGATCTGGATCTGGTGCTATATACAATCATGAAGGAACTATTCATGATGCTAAAACAAAGAAATTTATTCGAATGGTTCCAGAAGGCAAAAATTATAGAGCGTTACCAGCAGAATACGCCGGCATTTATAAATATCACGAGGCTTTGACGCGATATCATAGTAAAAAGCCATCTCCAACCATTAATACTGGACATCGCTCACATTTTCACTATAAGTGGGATAGGATCCCAACGGTTAGAGAAAGTGCAAGATTGCAGTCGTTTGCGGATAATTTTGTGTTTTTTGGCAACAAAACTCAGCAATATAGACAAGTAGGAAATGCAGTTCCTCCATTACTTGGTAAAGCTATCGCAACAGAGATTTTTAAATGGTTAAAAAAGAATGGCAACTAAAATAAAGAAGAAAATAAAAATGTTAGACCTCTTTGCTGGATGTGGAGGTCTAACAGATGGTTTTATGCAAACACGGTGCTTTACAGATGTTGCGGCTGTAGAGTGGAAAGAACCTCAAGTTTCTACACTTCGTCATCGCCTATCCACAAAGTGGGGAAAGCGCGATGCCGAAGAAAGTATACTGCATTTTGATATCCAGCGAGAAGAAGAACTGTTCTGTGGATGGTCAGAAGATGCAGTATTTGGAACAAGCAAAGGTTTAGATTATTATGTTGATAAGGCTAATGGTATTGATATTATAATCGGAGGTCCTCCATGTCAAGCATACTCCGTTGCGGGTAGAGTTCGTGATGAGAATGGAATGCATGATGACTATAGAAACTACCTGTTTGAACACTACTTATCCATTGTTGATAGGTATCAACCAGATATTTTTATTTTCGAGAATGTTCCTGGTATTCTGAGTGCATGCCCGAATGGCGTCAGAGTATCTGAAGTAATTCCTCGCGAATTTGCAAAGAAGGGATACATAATAACCCATGATTTATCTCAAGCATTAGTTAATGCTTCGGATTATAATGTCCCTCAGAATAGAAAGCGAATAATCATGGTAGGGGTTAGAGAAGAATCTTTTAAACATATTGATATTCAAGAAATGCTTGATGACTTTTATTCCAACATTTTACCATCATATAAGGGTCATAAAGCTCTTACAGTAAGGGATGCTATTGGGGTAATGCCTCCATTAGAGCCTTATTGGGATGAGGCACATCATTCTAAAAGGGTTTCTCATTCAACTCCAATCTGTGATGCTACATGGCATGAACCAAGATACAATAATACAAGAGATATGGAGACTTTTCAACTCCTAGCGCAAGATATTGAATCAGGATCTCCTGTATACGATAGTAAAAAAATTGCAGAGTTGTATGAGGAAAAAGTTGGATCAAAATCTCCAATTCATCGTTACCATGTACTTAATCCAGATCTACCAAGTACAACCATCATAGCCCATTTGCATAAGGATGGAAATAGGTTCATACACTATGATTCAAAACAGGCTAGAACGATTACTCCTCGAGAGGCCGGTTTGCTGCAAAGTTTTGACATGGATTATGAGTTTATTGGCTCTCGTGGTAGTGTATATGAAATGATTGGAAATGCTGTTCCACCTCAATTAGCAAAGGCTCTAGCCTTCGCTGTCGTAGATTTGTTGAAAAAATATAAATCAGATAAGTATGTATAATTATCTTTATACAAATGACATGCGCATCAGCGATTTACCTGACTCCATAAAAAGAGTTAGTGAGATTTTGCTGTCTGGTATGGAGCCATATCAAGTGGATAAAAGTTTTGGCAATAATGGCGCAACTATTCAATTTTATTTTAATCTTCAAGATAATACAGAGACTCTTATAAAAGGAAAAGATGCGACATTAGATGTTATTCGAAACTTTATTCTTAAATTTCAATTTCCGAACACAAGAACATTGGAATCATTTAGGAACACACTAAATGACAAAATTCTTTTTGCGCCTTATAGGGCTATTATTTCTGTTTTATACAAGCTTGCTCTTAATGAAGGCAATACTAGTTATTTAACTCATGATGAGATATTGTTCTTCTTTTTCTGTAATTCAGATGTTTGTACTAATCCTAGTTTTGATGTAGACGAGCTAATAAATAGTATTGTCTGTTATAGAAATAATCCATACGACATAACTTCTAGTGTTAGAGCAAAAATCAAATGGAATCAATATGAGCGACAGCTCAGAGAGATGATGACAGTGCTACAATATGCTAGTAGTGTATTTAAAAATCGTAGTGGGACTCTTTCGTTTGTTATACCAACATCAACAGATGATATTACTTTTATAAACAATGTTATCAGCTACGATAAAGTATGGTACCCTTCAAATATTGAAGATTTTAACTTGTCAAATAAAGAATATATAAGCTATATGGACACAGCAAATACACCTTATTATGTGATTGAATTGAATAAACCACATAAACTAAATAATAAGAAAGTAGATGAAAGTCTTCAACAAATTTACTATGGTGCGCCGGGTACAGGTAAATCACATACTGTAAAGAGACATACCGAAGGAGAGAGTGTTGTCCGTACAACATTCCACCCCGATAGTGACTATTCAACTTTTGTTGGATGCTACAAGCCAACAACAAAGGAGATTGAAATGCGCGATGTTACAGGTAAAGTCATAATAGAACACGGCCAACCTGTAACAGAAAATCGTATTATTTATCAATTCGTTGACCAAGCATTTTTGCAAGCTTATATCAAAGCTTGGAAATTCTATGTAGAGGCTGAAGACGGAGTTGATCCCAAGAAACAATTCCTAATTATCGAAGAGATAAATAGAGGTAACTGTGCACAAATATTTGGAGACTTATTCCAATTGTTGGATAGAAATGATAGTGGTTTCTCTGAATACTTTATCCACGCAGATAAGGATATGCAAAAGCATTTATCAAATGCCTTTAAGGATTATCTTATTAAGGATTCTCACAAGGATGCAATTAATTCACTGTATCCGAAAGAAGATGATGTTGTGGCAAAAGTTCTATCGGGAGAGATTCTTTTACTCCCAAACAACCTGTACATTTGGGCAACAATGAACACTAGCGACCAAAGCCTCTTCCCTATTGACTCTGCCTTTAAGCGCCGTTGGGATTGGGAATATGAGCCGATTAAGTATAAAAATATCAATTGGGTAATTGATATTGAGGGTAGCAAGTATCTATGGACATCATTCCAGCGTGAGATCAACAAGAGAATATTCGATGCTACCAATTCCGAAGATAAAATGTTGGGAGACTACTTCGTGAACCCTACAGATGGCGTTATCACAGAGAAGATATTGCTCAATAAGATTCTCTTCTACCTATGGAATGATGTGTGCAAAGATGGCGAAGGCGATATATTCAAAACCGCTGACAACGAGGATGTAACATTCTCAGACCTACATAGTGATGGCGGTAAAGACAAGCTTATTGCAATGATGAAATACTTAAAGGTGCAGGAAATCGTTGAGGATACGGACGCAAAAGAACCTAGTAAACGCAAGAATCCAAAATACTCAATAAATAATAGTAAAGACAGCTATTCAACGCCCGAAACAGTCTGTCATGTAATTCAAGAATATGCAGAACAAAACCAAGGGAAGTCTGTCCAAGAAATGATTGATCTTTGGAATGGTATATCTGAGAGGAATGATTGTTTGGTTGACTCTTGGGCTCCATCGCCTAATGACAAACAACCATTTGCTAATAAGAGACGCTCGGAAATTAAGTGGGGAGACAAGTCTGTATGGGTGACTAGAGGATGGACAGAAGAGATATTCCAAACATTTATTCGTAATGCCAAGGAGCAACTAGGTGTAATCATCGAAAAAGTAGAATAAATTTTATATGCTACTATTTATAGAAGGATATCCATACGACCTTAATCGAGAGGTTAGAGAGGGCTTGACCATAAGGAAAGTACTCGCAGATGTGGTGTCGCTACCCGTAAAGGACGACACTTACGCTGTCGAGTATGTAGGCTATTGCTATAGCAAAGCTGCTGCAGATGTGATTTTCTTCTTGCCAAAGGTAGTTTTGACTGGTGAACAAGATGAAGATAAAAACAGCGATACGATATTCGGAGCCTCTCCACAAGAGATTATCGACTTCGAATCGGATACTGTGAAATCTAAATTTACAGAGGATGGTAGCAAAGAGTACAAAGAGTTTCTCTCAACACTCTCAATTTGGATTTACCGCGTTATAAGTGTCTATAAGCAGACTCACAATAACAATATCTTAGAGTGCAAAGAGTATCAGGCGGAGAGTAGAGGCAAAAAGCAAAAGCACAACACTCTACTTGATGTGATTATAGCCCTACGAGACTTTAACAAAAACAACCAAGACTATTTTACCTTTATAGTTAAAAACATCCACTCGGGATATAACAAGATCAATTGGAGTAAGACGATCAATTCATCGCAAGCCATCATCCAACAGGGAACACCTATCTATATCAACCCTGTCAATAAGAAAAAGATGGTGAACTTCGACGAGGAGTTGCTTATTATCTATTTCTCTATTTTGAATTATATCCGAGAGGTGCACGGTTTCTCGTTCGAAATAAATCTTCACTACCAACTTATCAACCCAGATAGGTTGAAAAAAGCATATATTGACAAGAATCTTGGTTGTCGTAGGCTGAGGCAGATAAAATATAAGTATTTCTCGGATCAAGCCCTAAGAATATGGGATTTGTGTTATGCTTTCTTCGATAGAGAGTATAAGATCTCGATGAATAGGCAGGCTGAAGACTATCTGCTTGCCAAGAACTTTGAGCATATCTTCGAGGTTATGATAGATACCTTGATAAGTGGTAGCGACAAACATGACCTGCCAAAGGAGCTTACCGAGCAGAAAGATGGCAAGTTAGTGGATCATATGTTCGTAGGTCAGGGACTTATTGAGCAGTCGGATCTCTCATCAGAACTTACATACTACATAGGCGATAGTAAATACTACAAACGCACAAGGAACGACCGAACGCATCTTGGGGATAAGTCCATATATAAACAGTATACCTACGCAAGAAATGTCATCCAATGGAATATGAATCTATTCTTGGGTGGTGACAACAATGATGAACAGCCTCAGCTAAGAGATACCCTCACAGAAGGATACAACCCTATACCTAACTTCTTTATTAGTGCAAGAATACCTAATAAGGAATCGGGTGGTCAAAAATTCTTGTCATTTGATGACAAGGAGATAAAAGTACAAGAGAATGATGTACAATTAAATAGGCAATTCGAGAATCGACTATTTGACCGAGACACCTTGCTGTTGTGCCACTACGATGTGAATTTTCTATACATTGCATCGTTATATGGTCGAAATAACAAGAGCGCACAATCATCTTGGCGAGACTATGTTCGAAAAGAGTTCCGTAATAAAATCCAGAGAACTCTGAACCGTTTATACACTTTCAGAACATTGCAGCCTCGTGAAGGTATGGATTGTTATGGATTCATACATAAAAATTTTCATCTGCTAAATGGCAAAATATACCGTCCAAAAACAGATAGTAACTATTTGGTATTGGCATTGATGAAAGATGAAGAACTTGAAATATGGGAACAGCTCCACATCAAGACTGGAAATGTGAAAAAAGAAGTTAGCAACAACAAAGAACTGTTGGATTCCTTACAATCACATTTCTATATAAGCAGTCCTTTTGAACTAGAAACTGATTTCCATGTAGACCCAATTGACAATATCGGATCTTTAGAAGAACTTCCAAAGCGCGAAGTCAAAAATGTATTGACAGGAGTTGTGCGTAAATCAGATAAAGATTTCTCAATATTCATTGAGCACCAAGCAAGTATTTACACTATGCAGAAGATTCCTTCTGTTAACCTTATGGATGTGGAATATTTCTTACCGATGGTAGGTGGTTGTATTGATGGTTATTATAAGGTTGAGAAACTATACTTTGCCACATATAAAGATAATGGAATAGATTATCCATGCTTGAAACTCAAATTAGGTGATTATATAAATGTCGGCACAGAGTGGGTCAATATATACAGCATTATGCGCCCTGGCGAGGTAATATCAACCAATGATGTCTTGCGGATGTATGAATCCGAGAAATAAGACCTAAATTGATGGTAGAGGTGGAGAATAATAAGTAATATTGATTGTCAAAACATAATACATTGATTATGGCTAAGAATATTAATAGTTCCGAGTATACAGAAGAAACAATGCTCAAATTGGATATTTTTCGCAAATGTTTTAGAGAATGGTATCCTGTATTTTTGCATGCACCTCATATAACTCATCTTTTTATATACGATATGTTTGCTGGCAGTGGTAAAGACGCTATAGGCAATTATGGTTCTCCTCTGATTCTATTACAAGAGGCTAGAGGCGAAAACAAGCAACATTGTAAACATCTATACAATGTAGGAAAACCTATTGTTGTATTTGGTTTTAATGAGAAAATACGAGACAAGTCTATCGAACTACAACAAAATATTAAAGCAGAGCAATCTGCATGTCAAGAGCATTGCGAATATTCATCATGCCCATTTATAAATAATATTCATGTAGGGGCATACGATTTTCAAGAGTTAATACAAAATGAACAAGTAAATAATGTTCTTAGTAATAAATCCTATGGTAAATTTGTATTATTAGATCAATATGGATTTAAGCAAATTAACGATGAGGTTTTTCTTAAACTGATTAACTCTCCTAAGACAGATTTTATATTTTTTATAGCATCATCTTTTATCAGAAGATTTAAGACGCTCGGCGCCGTAACCACATATTTTCATGATAATAGTATTGTATTTGATGAGTCTAAGCCAAAAGAATGTCATCGCGCAATTACAGATTATTTTAAAAGTTTGATTCCCACTGATAAGGAATATTATCTACATAGTTTTACGATACAAAAAGGAAGTAATTACTATGGATTAATATTTGGTTCCAATCACACACTTGGCATGGAGAAATTCTTAAAAGTATGTTGGTCGGAAGATCCACTAGCGGGGGAATCAAATTGTAATATTAACAATGATTATGAAATAGGATCGTTGTTTTATAACCCTACTTCTTCTAACAAGAAACGAGATGTTTCTAATATAGTAAAAAGCAAAATTCTCAATAAAGAAATAACAAGTAATATAGAAGGGCTTAAGTTTGTCTTATCCCTCGGGTGCGAGCCTAAACTTTTTGTAGATATTGTAAAAGAATTGATAGCTCAAAATATAGTGGAAATTGATGGTACTTTTAATAGGACATCAAGTAATATACATAGAGCTTCTGAATATCATATTATACTAAAATGAAGACTACTAAGATAGAGTGGACAGAACACACATGGAACCCCGTAACTGGTTGCACTAAATTTTCAGAAGGTTGTGCGCATTGTTACGCTGAGGTTATGTCTCGTAGACTATGTGCAATGGGGAATCCTAAATATGCGAATGGTTTTAAATCCACAATTCATCATGAGGCATTGAAAGAGCCGTTTAATTGGAAAAAGCCCTCAACAATATTTGTTTGCTCTATGAGCGACTTGTTCCATAAAGATGTGCCCTTTGAGTTTATAGATAAGGTTTTTAGAGTAATTGAAGAGACTCCACAACACAATTACCAGATTTTGACAAAGCGCGCAGAGCGTATGGCAGAGTATTTTAAAATTCGTAATATACCTCAAAATGCTTGGATTGGTGTTACGGTAGAAAATAAAGAAACCAAGTATAGAATAAATCATATTAGACATTTAGATGCAACTATCAAATTCCTTTCATGCGAACCACTATTAGGAGATTTGGAAGAGCTAAATCTTAATGGTATAAATTGGATAATTGTAGGAGGGGAAAGTGGCTCACAAGCTCGGCCTATGAAAGAAGAATGGGTGCTTAATATAAAAAGACAAGCCGATGCTAATAACATTCCTTTCTTTTTTAAACAATGGGGAACTTGGAGTAAAGAAGGCATAAAAGGTAACAAGAAGATAAACGGCAAACTATTGCAAGGCGAAATAGTGCAGAATATGCCAAATATCAATCGTCATAAATAGATTTATGATGCATTCCTACCTAAAATTAGATTATGCAGATGATTCGTATAGGTCTTTTTTAGAACTATATGAAATTTTATACTCTGCAAATAACGAAATTATTCAATCCATATGAATCGCATTATTATTATAGGAAATGGTTTTGACCTAGCACACGGATTGGCTACCAGATACGAAGATTTCATAAATTGGTATTGGGAAAAGTGGTTCTATATACTAAGAGTATGCCATAAAAAAAGTGAAACAGATGGCTTATGTACTTTTACATTAAAAGAAACGGAGGGAACATGGCATAGTTCCCTTTGGGAGCGAATAAGCATTATCAATCCTCCCAAAGGTTTTGAAGTTGTAAATTGGATCCTAGACAATAATCAATCATTTGAAGTTATACAATCACATTTATTATTTGCTATAAATAAAGCTATAAAGGATAGAAAATGGGTAGATATAGAAAATGAATATTATCAACTACTGAAACAATCGATAACTACCCCTGATAAAATTGGGGTTACTCCAGAAATGATAAATGAGCAATTAAGAAAGATTCAATCATTGCTTATAGAATATTTGTTATCTTTTAATGGAGCGGATATAAAAATTATTCCAGATATACTCAAATACATATACGAACCTATTAATGCAGACGATGTATCTATATCTGGAATGCAGTATTTCCGAGAACATTGTACAAAATGGGCTGGATTGGGGGATCGCGAATGGTTTGAATTTATTGATAGGTACGGAATAAACAATGGCTTTTCATCAATAGATGTACAGCAATTCAAAGAAAAACATACTTGTAAAATGATCGATGGGAGTACTTTTATATATGATTTTAATGCATTTCCTAAATACCTTATTAGGCCAGAAAGTATTATGCTATTAAGTTTTAACTACACGTTATTAACTAACATGTATACTAAAACTGGCATTGGTTACTCAAATTATATACATGGCGAATTGTCAGAACAAGACAAAATAATTTTTGGTTATGGAGATGAACTTGATGATGATTATAAAGACATTCTCAAATGTAATAATAATGAATATTTAAGAAATATAAAGTCTGTAAAATATATGGAAACAAACAACTATCGAAATATGCTTGCATTTATTGAATCTGCTCCATATCAAATATATATTATGGGGCATTCTTGCGGCAATTCAGATAGAACTTTATTAAATACTTTATTTGAACATAAGAATTGTGTTTCAATAAAGCCATTCTACTACAAAAAAGAAGATGGTACAGACAACTATTTTGACATAATACAAAATATAAATCGAAATTTTACGAACATGAAACTTATGAGGGACAGAGTAGTAAATAAAACTTTATGTATTCCTCTTCCTCAGATATCACTAAATGCCAATGATAATGAATAAAATATCCATTCGATTCTATAATGACCGTGAGGTACGAGCCATTTGGGATGAGGAAAAGTCCAAATGGTGGTTCTCTGCGGTTGATATTGTGGCTGCCATCACCGATAGCCCCAATCCGAGAAAGTATTGGAGCGTATTGAAAACCAGACTAAAGAAAGACAATAACGAGTTGACTACAAAATGTAGTCAACTGAAACTAACAGCTGCTGATGGTAAGAAATATGCCACAGACTGCTTTATACAAGACGATATAACCGAATTGGTAAAAGCAATTCCAAGCAAGCGCAGTACTGATTTTCTCGATTGGTTTACATACAGCGACAACACCATTGATGGTCAGAGCCGTAAGAAGGCATATTCGTTGTTTGAAAGTGGTATGCTGAATAGTTTGGAACCAGGTAGTATTAAGTGTTTACAACAGATACACGCATACCTATTTGGTGGGTTATACGAGTTTGCTGGGCAGATCCGCACAAAGAATATCAGCAAGGGTGGATTCACTTTCGCCAATGCGTTGCACT
>JAFYRT010000065.1 GCA_017546805.1 Muribaculaceae bacterium
CTGTATCAATTTTGACTATCGCAAAGCGCTCAAGGATTTCTTTGGGAAGGACAATGCTTGCTAATTGTTCTAATATTTTTGTATCCATAGAAACAAAGATAATATTTTTTTTATTTACCCACACCTTTTTGCTACTGAGCCCATATAATACTTGGTTTAACAGATAAAAAACAGCCATAATAAGAGGCTTAATGGTCAAGGATTATTTTCTGCTCTTCTTCCTCTGTATATAAATATTGAAGCTATTATAATCACAACAATTAACAAGAGAAGTATATAGATTATATGCATCTCTACCAACAAATAGAGTTCATCTATATTTCTCCATTCATGTATTTTATTGTTTTCTCCTTTTTGAGAGATATATTTATATGCTTCATCCACTGTCAGACATGGCAAATTCCTTTCTTTACAGTAATCTATTACCTCTGATAAATATTCTGATGAGAAATCTCTACTCATAGCGCTGTGAGTAAGAAATACAATCCAACTGTTATTTTCTATTGCTCTGTCTATTTTATACTTTACAACCGAAATATTTTCGTGTCGTCTTATCGGAAATCTGTTAATATAGAATTTATTAAAATCATCTTTATTACACTCATCCCCCCTGCTATTAAATGCCAATTTGTAATTATGTTCTTTTATATATGGCAATATTTTCAGATATTTCTCTTCCGAAAATCGCCCATAGGGATAGACAAAATAGTTGTTGTTAACGAAGCCTAATGAATCTAATATATGTTGGGAATCTTTTAATTCGGCATTGATTAAGGCATAATTACCTTCGTTCCACACATCTTTACTATGCGTTAGCGAGTGGTTACAAATATGAAATCCCTGCTTTTGAAAAGAGATTAAAGAGTCTTTCACCTCCTTATTTAATTGTAAATTGCGAGCTATTACAGCAAAAGATATTTTTATATCCTTATTATCGCAGATATTTTTTATCGTTGTTATACTCTCTGCAGATGATGCGTCATCATCTATTATAGTATAAAACGATTTGGCTTTTACCTCAATTATTAAGAGAAGGAGTACTATTAAAATGAGATATTTTTTCATTCCTTATTCTTCTTAAATAGGAACTTATATTGGAAGCTACACAATATTCTCATTGACTTTATCTCCTCCCCTACCGGAATTGAAAGCATAGGCGTTACTTGTAGCTCTTTATATGAGAATATAAATCCTGCTCTTACTCTCTTTTCAGATAGTCGATACTCAGGTATAGTTGTATATTGTGCCATAACTCCAAAGTGTTCAACTATTTGAACATCTGTCGATGCGGCATAACAGGTCTTATATCCATATTGTGTATCATAGTGAGGATTAATGGTTGCCTCTATTCTCCATGGTTTTAAGATTCTATATCCTGCAGTAACAACAGCTCCAAAATCTTGGTAGCTTGCATTCCACAATGTACTTCCGTAGACATTTGCATCTAATTTAAAATTTCCCCACATATGGTTATACCCCATATATGCTCTCACTTTTTGAAACCCAAACTTCTCGAGATATATAGAGTGCTCTAATTTTGCTTCCCAATCGTTCTTAAATTCGTATGCTATTTGTGCATATGTATTATCTCTCAAGCCAACTTTTAATTGTGCCTGTATGCTATTGGCAAATAAAAGAATAAAACTACTTAAGAAGAATATCTTTATTAAAAAATTTTTCATTCTAAATATCTTTTTAGTTCATATGATATTATTTCGTACCCGTAATTATTTAAGTGCAATCCGTCATACGAATACTGCATGTTGATAGCATCATCTTTTAACAACTTACTAAAGACGTCGATATAAACAATATTATGCTTTTCTGCCTCTTCCTTAATATGAAGATTTAAATCAGCTATTTTTTTATTTACATTTTTATTTTCGTTATTAAAATGTCGAGGAAGTATTGAATAGATATATATTTTTTCGGCATTTAATGCTGAAACGGATGTTATAAATTCATATGCATATGAATCTATATCGCTCTCACTTTTTAGTTTATACAAATCGTTTGTTCCCGATAAGATTACCGCACTCTTTCCTGTCATGCTGTTTGCCAGACTCTTTAGATATTCTATACCCGAGCCTGAGACCCCCATATTTTCTGTTAATTTAGATGGGAAATATACCTGCAAATCCCATCTTGCAATTTGAGAATCGCCTACAAACGACAACCAATTTTCATCTTTATCGGAACAACCACTAAAAACAAAAACAGCAATCAATAATATGAATACTCTTAACTTCATTGAGAAAATTATTATTCAGTAATTACATCCTTCAAGAAGCCAGACAGGTCTCTTGAGAATATTTCTGCTCCATTTTTATTTAAATGGTCATTATCATAGAAGAGAGTTGAATCTGCCATAAAAGCAGGATCTTGCAATGCATTATAAATTTCGATATTATTCTCTTTGCATAATTGTTCTGTTATTTTAACAGCTTCACTTGTAACATTTACATACTTCTTATATACAGGTGGATAATAGCATATTAATTTCACATTATTATCTCTGCACTTTTTTACTATTCTATTAAATGCCTCTACTCCTTGCTCGTCAATCTCGTTAGTTCCTTCAACTTCTATAATATTAGGATAATATGGCGGTATACCTTTTGCGACGAATCCTTTTTCGCCTTTTTCGCCTGGTTCAATAAAATTATATAGCAGTATTCTCACCCATATTGTATTATTTCGGTATAGGCTTGATTTTGCCATTAGCTTATCAACCAATTCACCCTCTTCTATATATTTATCTAAAGTCTTATAGCCAAACCCATAATACGGAGCAAGCATTTTATATCGGTTTCCTTTAGTATAATAGTTCAATTCATTTTCTCGCATTCCCCATATAATTGCCTTTGGAGTGTGATGAGAAAAAACAACTTCTAATATTGTCTCAAAATATGGCAATCCTTGTCCATTACAAGCTCCATTCCATACCGACATATTCAACGAATCTTCCAAAACAGACGATATTGTACTGTTTAATGCAACACTACTTCCTACAATTATGACATCGTCTTTTGTCTCCTTGATTAGATAGTCGATAGTCCTATAATCTCCTGGGATTTGGTAATTTTTAACGTAATAACGACTAAATACACCAAATAAAATATCTACTACAAAAATCGCAGATATGATTATTGCTATAAATAAGATTAATCTTTTCATGGGTATTAGAATTGGAAATATATAAACTGTCCACCTTCAAACTTTGCACATAACAAAATCAATATAATCATTAGTGCTGTTGATATTGATGATATCACAAAATTTTTGTTGTGGATAAAATTAATCTTCAAATTCAATTCATCCTTCAACTCCTTAAACATCAATATGGCTATCAGGCTTAAGAACATAAACATACTTGGCTTGCCTTCTCCGTTGTATAATAATCCGGGTTGAGTAAATATCTTTTCGAATGCCAACCACACATCTCCCACACTATTAGCTCTAAAGAATATCCATCCAAACATTGATAGGATAAATATAAAAATAACTTCCAATACCTTTATGATCGGACCTCCTTCTCCATAATCAAGGAATGATATTTTTCGTTTGATTATATTTAATACTTGTAGTATACCATGGTATATTCCCCAAAGAATGAATGTCCAATTAGCACCATGCCATATACCTGAAACAAACATAGTAAAGAATATGTTTCTTTGATGCTTCAACGTAGAGCATCTGCTTCCTCCCATGGGTATATATAAATAATCTGCGAACCACGAAGACAATGAGATATGCCATCTACGCCAAAAGTCTCTCATTGATCTTGCCAAATAAGGTCTTTTAAAGTTCTGCACCAAATCGAAGCCCATACATTTTGCTGCTCCTATGGCTATAAGTGAATAACCTCCAAAGTCACAAAAAATCTGAAATGTAAAAAGGAACGTTGCGAAAAGGACACTTGTTCCATTGTGTTGTGCCATATTGTTATATACTGCATCAACATACGGTGCTACATTTTCGGCAATGCCCAACTTCATAAAATATCCCCATACCATTAATTTAAGACCTTCAATAAAGATGTCGCCATTAAATCTATGCTTCTCATAGAATTGAGGTAATAGGTTTTTGGCACGTTCTATAGGACCTGCCACCAACTGAGGGAAGAAACTAACGAATAGCGCATATGTTGCAAGATTCTTCTCTGCAGGAAGGGTTCCTCGGTATACATCTATTATATATCCAACGGCCTGGAATGTATAGAATGATATTCCGACAGGGAGTAATAAATCGAAATGAGGGACATCCATCTTTATACCCAAATACTCCAAGCCAAAGAAGACTGACTCAGTTACAAAATTCAGATATTTGTATACAAAAAGTATGGAGAAATTAAATATCAAGACGATAGAGAGGTATGTTTTCTTATGTTTACCCTCCTCCAACTTATAGCCACAATACCAAGTTGTAATAGTTGTTATGGCTATCAATATAGCATATATGGGTTCCCAATTCATATAGAAATAGTAACTTGCTACCAAGAGCATTACATTTCTGAATTTTTGGGGTAACAACCAATATAAAATAGATACAATAGGAAAGAACAGTAAAAACTGTATCGAATTAAAAAGCATAATATGATTTTAAATTTTGTATATAATTATCATTTCCCTATGCAGTAATACTCGAATCCAAGCGAAGATAGCTCTTCGTTATCATATATGTTTCTGCCATCAATTATTAGGGGATTTGACATAACTTTTTTTACTACTTGCCAATTTGGTAGACGGAATTGTTTCCACTCGGTTAAAATAAGCAATGCATCAGCATCCAACAGTGTATCATACATATCCGTTGCATACTCTACTTCATCTCCTAAGCGACGGCGACACTCTTCCATTGCCACAGGGTCAAATACCTTTACTTTTGCTCCTGCTTGTTTTAGTAGGGATATGGTTACAAGAGATGTTGCCTCGCGCATATCGTCTGTTTCGGGTTTAAACGACAATCCCCAAAGCGCTATGCGTTTGCCTTGCAATTCTCCGCCAAAATATCTGTTCAGTTTATTGAAAAGCACCAATTTTTGCTTATCATTTACACTCTCAACAGCCTTCAACACATCCATAGAGTAACCTTTACTCTCCGCTGTTTTGATAAGGGCTTTTACATCTTTAGGGAAACAGCTTCCTCCATATCCGCAACCTGGATAGAGGAATTTTGTTCCTATGCGAGAATCACTGCCTATTCCTTTACGAACCATATTTACGTCTGCACCCACCAATTCGCATAGGTTTGCAATATCGTTCATAAAGCTGATACGGGTTGCGAGCATTGAGTTTGCCGCATATTTTATCATCTCGGCACTTGGAATGTCGGTAAAGATAACTCTGAAGTTATTCAACAGGAATGGGCGGTATAGCTTTGTCATCAACTCTTTGGCTCTCTCGCTCTCTACTCCCACAACCACCCTGTCGGGGCTCATAAAATCTTTTATGGCTGCACCCTCCTTTAGAAACTCGGGGTTACTTGCAACATCAAATGGGATATCTTCTCCTCTCTTTGCCAACTCTTCCTCTATTACAGCCTTAACCTTTTGCGCTGTACCAACGGGAACTGTTGATTTTGTTACAAGTACTGTATATTTCTTTATTGTCTCTCCAAATGTTTTTGCAACAGCTAAAACATACTTCAAATCGGCACTTCCATCTTCATCGGGCGGAGTTCCTACTGCACTGAACACCACCTCAACGTTATCGATGCAATCTGCCAATGAAGTTGTAAACGACAAGCGTCCTTCTCGTTGATTGCGAATTACCATTTCTGATAATCCCGGCTCATAGATGGGTACTCTACCATTTTGTAATGCTTCAATTTTATCTCTATCCACATCAACACAGGTAACATTGACTCCCATCTCCGAAAAGCATGTTCCGCTTACCAATCCTACATATCCTGTTCCAACTACTGCTATATTCATTTTCGACAGATATCTACATTAATGAGTCATATACATCTTTTACCTGTTGGGCGATATAGGTCCAATTATATTTTGACATATCATACTCAACAGCCCCTGATTCTTTTGATAGCTTTTCCTTGAGTTGTTTCTCCAATGAAGCAACCTTTCCGCACTCAAAGTAGCAATCCTCTGCCAATCCTACCTCTGCATTGGCAGGTATATCGCTTACCAATACATCGGCTTTTGAGTTCATAGCCTCCAATAAAGCAATTGGCAATCCTTCGTGATATGATGGCAAAACAAATAATTTTGCGTTTGAATATAGCTCCGAGAGTTTGTCTTTTTGGATAAATCCTGTAAGAATTACTCCGTTTTCTTTAGCCATCTCTTTTAGCTTCAAAGAGTATTTTGATTCATGGTCGGCACCTCCTGCTATAACCAATTTCTCTTTGCATCCTATATTTTTACATGCTTCAATCAAAAGGTCAAATCCCTTTTCCTCTACGAATCGACCTACTGCCAATATATAGGATTTTTTCTCTATGCCTAAACTCTTGATGTACTCCGTAGAGTTTGTTGCACAACTCAAATTCACTCCATTATGAATTAAATGAACATGTTTTTGAGATGGATATTTTGTATTTATAATACCCTTAATGTGTTTTGATATTACTATTACTCTGTTTGAGAATTTAGCACCCCATCTCTCACCCAAGCGCAAAATCGCTTTTGAGAATTTACCCCATTTTTGACGATCGTAATCGGGTCCATGGTGTGTTGTCACAACTTTTAATCCCAACAATCGTGCAAATGGCACTACGATTGACGGTCCTATGGCATGTATGTGAACGACATCGGCGTTAATGAAACGAGCATACAATATTGCTAAGACTGTATGTATAACAGCCTCGAAATGTTTGCTTTTTAAGCAAGTTATATCTTTTATTTTTACTCCCTTATATTCATTAGTTTCAAAACCTTTAGATATATACTCCTTGCGACGGACGACAATCACTTCGTGATTTTCATCTTTCAAAAGCGGATACAACTCTTCGCAATGCGATTCAACACCACCTTGAATTCCGGGTATTCCTCGAGTTCCTGTAACTACAATTTTCATTTATCGTTAAGTTCTATTGATATAGGTTTTCCTGTTATGGTATTCCATTTGTTTTTCACAACCCATTTCATTGGTGTTGCAATATATTTTTTCATCACAGGCGATGCTGTTCCTACCATCCAACAGTTCTTTGGACAATTTCTAACCTTTTCGCGAATTTTATTTGCTTGCTCGCTTTGCCAAATCTCGTCGAATGTTTGAACATCTTTAATATTACCCATGCTCTCTTTCCAATGTTTATCCTCCATTCCATTACATGGATATACCTCTCCAAATGGATCAACAAAGAAGTTTACAAGACCTGCCTCACATGGTAACAATCGTTTATTGCCATGGATGTAGTTGATAAGTCCCATGTTAAAGTATGCTCTGAACCATGATTTGGGACTATTCTCTTTCAATTGCCACTCCATAAGAGTTTTGAAGTTACCACAAACCTCCTCTTTGTTGGTAATTTGGTTGTCGTCTTTGTGGAAATAGTATGAGTTATGGAATGCTGCTGTAGCAAACTCCATTCCCAACGATTTTGACAATTTGTACAACGATAGCATATCGGCTGAGTTGTGATTTGATACGGTTATTCCAAAACCAATATCTTTTATTCCCATATTTTTCAATGTCAATAGGGTTCTTAATCCTTTGTCGAATCCTCCTTGACGTCCGCGTAACTCATCGTTCTTTTGTGACAATCCCTCAATGCTTATTCTTATACCGATATTGGGGAAACGTTTTGCCATTTTTATTACTCTATCCTCAAACCATCCTGAGGTAGATATTACGACACGAGGAGATTTTTGAAAACATACCTCTATGATATCTTCCAAATCTTCTCTTACAAAAGGTTCTCCTCCTGTTATGTTTATGAATTTAACATTTGGGAGTTTTTTTATTTGCTCTATTGTTATCTCCTCTTGTTTTTCTGTTGGATTCTTCCAGATGTTACACATCTGGCACTTCATTGGACAACGATATGTCACAATGATACACATATCCGTTGGTTGTTGTACTGTTGCCATAATCTTTGATTTCTTTTATTCTTTTGGTCGTTTTGGGTTATTTGTCTTTACATTTGATATAAGGTTTACTTACAAACTTATCATCAGACAAAGATAATAGATATTTCTCTTTTTCCACAAAATTCATACGACCAGTTTTTAAATCAAACTCTTTTAATTTTTTATATGTGTCGTCTGTATAGCCAATATGTCTGACTGGGTTTCCTGCAACCATATATCCTGATGGGATACTTTTTGTAACAACAGAACCTGCTCCAATAATAACATTATCTCCGATAGTTACTCCTGCCATTATTTTACAACCTTCGCCTATTGATACATAGTTCCCTATTTTTATTTTACCGAACCAATCTAAATCATAATCGTTATAGTACTTTCTCATACTATGCAACATACCATGTGTGAAAAATTCGGTATCTTTTGCTATTCTGCAATAATCGCCTATTTCAATTAAAAAGCCTTCTGATGTAGATAAGTGGCATGGCGAAATAAAGCACTCTTTTCCTACTTTAACACCATGTTTACGCAAGTAATTCTCAGGAGTATCATAACATCCCGATATTAAAAACTGCTTTACTTTTGAACGATTTATAAGTCCCATATCTATTATATATTTATTATTTATTTTTATCAACTATTATTCCACATTTTCGGACACCAACTTGTATGGCCCAATTATCTCCTATAAGATTTCCCTTATCAAATGCCCCTGCAAGAGAAAAGTTCCAACCTTTTATTTTTGAGTGGGTATAACTCAACTGCAACATTGTTGAAAATTGATGCTTTATGTCTGTGAATGGGGCATATGACGTTCCCCACCCTCTTTGATGCGAAAGCAATAATTTATATCTTAATCCATCAACAATAGTTCCGTCAACACCGCCATAAAATGCTCGTGTTATATTATTCACAAATCCTAAATATCCATCTTTATTATAAAGTGGCGAGGTTATAAATGGTGTTCCCATTGTATGTCCTCTGTGTGTCCAGCCATTATAGACAATATGACCATAGTAATTATCTCCCGCACTCACTTGTACGGGGATTTCTGAGTTTTTATCCCAAAGAAACGGACCACTCTGATTTGTCGCATTCATCACCTCAAAAGTTACCCCTTCCACAAAGAATTTCTTATTCTTGCGAAACGACAATCCCCAAAGTCCATCAAACTTGTTACGGAACGTCATTCCCGAATGGTCGTCAAAAAAATGCTCGTAATATGCCTTCACCTCCCAACCCGGCTTTTTATATCCGAGTGCAAGGATATATATACCCAAATGGTTTCCCGACACATTTACTTGGTCTATAGCGGGAGAGTCATCTCCTCCTGCAAGAGGGATAAAGACCTTAAGATACTCCTTTACTCCTGAAGGGAATTTTATGGTTTTACTACCTTTGTAGTCATACACCGTCCCTCCAAATTGAGTTGCCATATCTATTCCAATGATTCCATATAGAGGTTTTGTCTCTTGTCCTATTTTGAAGATAATATTCTTTCGATGATATAGCAGATTCTCGGTGTATTGCATACCTTCTGTTTTAAAGTTTTTCTGGTAGCAATTATCCACAAACCAACCATACGATACTCCTCCACGAACATATAACCACCCTTTTGTAAAAGGTACTAATGTAAATTGAGGAAGCCCTACATATATTTGTGGTATTGGGCGAGCATTATTGCTATATAGCATACCTCCGCTGCTCAGCTCTTTATCCCACATCATAGACTTCTCCTCTCTTGCTCCTGCAAATATGCTCCAATTTTTTAGCTTTGCATCAATATAGGCTTGTTGCAAATATATTGGGGCTTCGTTTCGATATGCTCCTACAACATCCAAACCGAAAGAGTATGAGAATTTCTTATCTTCTGCAACACTCTTATATATGCCCAATCTCAGATATCCGCTATTGTTCTTATCTGACACAACTCCCCCTGTGTTATTCATCATCCAGAAGGGTGCATATTCACCGCCACCACAGATTATGTTTGCCTCTGCATTATATGAGAGGTTAAAATCTTTTGCAGACGCTGTAAACATTAATGATAGCGTCAATATAAAGAACAATAAATTACGCTTCATCATCAATAATATTTACGGAATGAATAGATTGTATCGTTAACCGATAATTTCAGGGATTTTGTCGTCAACTCTCTTATAGCAAATTTACGTTGAGGTGTATTCCAATCAAGATAACGATTTTTCTTTGCAGCAGGGAAATATGTGTCTGTGACAGAAATTTTTATCGAATCGGAATATGTAACATAATTGGCAAATATCTGCTCAGTGAAGTGTGCATTTGAAGCCAATAGTGTCTGTATCTCACACACTCCTTTATCGAAACTCCAATAGAGAGAATCTGTATAAAGAGAATGGCGTGGAGACTCTATTGAAGTTGCTTGCCAACGCCCTTCAATCTTCACGTCATTATCTTGAGAACAAGATATAAACAGTACCAACAATATTATATAACAATATTTATACACCGTAAAGAGATGCTATTTCTTTGTAATAATTTTGCGATGAGAATCTTTCGTTTGCAGACTTGCTGATAGATACTCCATCATAC
This sequence comes from Muribaculaceae bacterium, assembly GCA_017546805.1. GTDB lineage: Bacteria > Bacteroidota > Bacteroidia > Bacteroidales > G3-4614 > Caccoplasma_A. The sequence goes on from JAFYRT010000065.1 coordinate 10,622, forward strand.
TCTGTATATTTTGTTGCCATTAAAGAGATTGCCTCCTTTAACGAATCCTTATTAAATGGCTCATATAGGATTCCATCTTTTTCAGATATAAGTTCCGGAATTCCTCCTATTTTTGCTCCAATCAACGGAGTTCCCATACACAACGACTCTATCACACTTCCGGGATTGTTATCGTAACACTCTGATGGAGCTACAGAGAACATTGCATTTGAGAATAAATCCACCACCGCTTCGCGAGAAATTTGACCTAAAAATTCGATATTGTCCGAAGTGTATTTTTTTCTCAACTCCTCTTCCAATGGTCCACCTCCTGCTACTTTAAGTTTATATGGTAGTTCTGATGCTGCTTTAAGCAATGTTTCAATACCTTTCTCTGTTGATAATCGTCCTACGTAGCAATAGTAATCTGATACTCGTTTTTTTTGTTCCGATATATCTTTTCTCTCCAAAATAGGATTGTTTTTAACAAATATCTTATCTTGAGGAACTCCTGCCTTCATCATCATTTGTCCCATAAACTCACTTGGGCATATAAAGGTATCGGTATATTTCACCAATTTTTTTAAATTCCAATATCGAGCTTCGAGGTATGCCAAGAGACTTGCCACCATACTTCCTTTCATACAGCGAGTTTTTAAAACTGCTGTTTTATCAGACAAGCACAATTCGCAAGGTTTATTGTTGTGCAAACATGAATACGATGGGCAAGAGAGTTTATAGTCGTGCATTGTCCAAACAACCTTGCATCCACTCTTCTTTGCCATTTTTGCAACTACTGGCGATATATATGAGTGGATATTATGTAGGTGAACTGCATCGGGAGCAAAATCTTTTAACAATTTTGCAAATTGTGTTTTTACATCTCCTATTCCAAATATACGCGATGCTGCATTTAGTTTTGCCTTTACTCCTCCTGAAAAATCGACTTGAGATGGGTAATATTTATCGTATCCCGACTCTATGTTTTGAGGATATTGCATTGAGAACACCGCTACCTCGTGACCATTGGCTTCCAATATTTTTCGAAGATTGATTGTTTGAATACAATCTCCTCCTCTGTTATAGTAGAACTTGTTTACAAGTAGTATTTTTTGTTTTTTCATATTTACTTTTATATAATTTTATGAGTAAATTGCTTTTAGTATATTTTATTTAATACTTAATATTACGACTCCTGCAAATAGTAAAATAGTCAATAATATCGCCAACCATCCTTTTTTGTTTAATTTAAGGACAAAATATCTTCTTACATCTATTAATCTGTAGATAAACATTGTGCTTGATGCTACGATATTGGCAATTATTCCTCCTTGAATTCCGTACTTTGGTATAAGAATAAGGTTAAGGATGAATGATACTACTGTTGCCAATAGAGCTGAATGAATGGCTCGTTTTGCCTCAAAAGAGCATTCATAAGCTAAATTTAAAAAGAACGATAAAGCCAAGAACACCACTGTCAGAAGCTGGAACGGGATATACACAAGACTCTCATAATATTCCGGAGCTATCAATATTTTATAGAAAATTCCCACTCCCACTGTTATTGCTGTAACCAATAAAGCAAGGAATAGAAGATAGTTATTAAAATATTTGGTAAAGTATTGACTTCTGTTTTCTGTATTATAGTCTCTGATTGCAAACTCTTGCCAAGTTTGTTGATAAATTGTTGTTATAACCAAAAATATATTACTGAACTTTACAACTATTGCATATATACCAAGTATATAGTCATAGTCGAAATATAGGAAAAAGAGTTTTCCCCAATTGTTTATTCCCATTATTGCCAAATTCGCAGGCAATAGGAAAAGTGAGTAGGTTAAAATTTGTTTTATGGAATAACCATTCTCGTCGGTGATTGTTGAAACTATTTTATCTCTTTTTTTGAATAGTATAGGATATACAATTTCGGCATAGAGTGCAGCCAACAATTTTGATACTGTATAAGCAATTATCAAACTGTTAGCTTTCAAATCTGTGGTTTTTAGAAGCAACATTGTGATAATGGCTATTAAAAATGCCGATATCACATTTATTGTCACATATAGTTTTGTTTTTCCTCTTCCTCTTATTATCTGTTGATATACCTCAAAGAAGTTGAACGATAAAAAGAATAGAGCTATTAGGTATGGATTGAAATATAAATCCACTCCCATTAAATATACAACGGTTGCTCCCACTCCCAATATCAGAATATTGTAGATTAATATTCTTATAAAGAGTTTCAAGACTGTGCGGAAAACATTTTCATTATCGGTCATCACAAAACGGAACGCTCCATCTCGCATATTAAGCATAGCCAATGCTCCCAACCATATAACGATTGTCAACAAGACATCAAATTTTCCCAACTCCTCAGGGAGAAGATAGAATGTCATTACGGGATACAATAGGAACATTATAAGTTTTGAACTTATATTCCCTACCGCATATATCGAGAATTTTTTCAAAAAATCTTTTTTAGTTGGCATATTCCAATTCTTTTTGTTTTACAACATCGCCCAAGGCTATTGCACAAAGCATTATTGCCACTATTCCTCCTCCTTGTGTAAACACTGCACTTGCAATATTCTCAATCAAGACAAATATCATACACAGCGTGGCGATATGTATGTTTTTATCGGACAATTCAAAGCTCTTCGATAATCTCTTTATCCTCTTGAATACCGATCGAACAAATATAATAAACAACAACACTCCTACATATCCAAATTGTACCATTACCGGATAGTATGTATCTGCCACAAAATCGGGTTTTGCTTCTGACAATCCCCAGATTTTATCCATTTCGTACAGTCCGTATAACGATGAGTATGGATGTGCTGAGAAGTATGTACCATAAGATGCAAAACCTGTTCCAAAGAATGGATGGTCTGCCAATATCTCAGGAGTATATACATACAACGCTGCTCTTGCCATAGAGTCTGAAATTTCGTCTGTTGAAAATTCTCCTCCGGCAATAAAGTAATAATTTATCTTGTGCCATGCTACCAATAGCATTAGCAGGATTATAAAAATTCCTCCTATGATGTATTTTATTTTCACTCTGCTCAGCATCTCCCTCTTGAAGATAAAGAGCATGAATAGTGCTACAACAAAAAATCCATAGAACTTTGAGCGTGCGCCACAAAATCCCATAGACAACATCATTATGGTTATTATTTTATCTCGTTTACTACCTTCTGAACAGTAGTAATATATCATTGATAAGATAATCGAATTTATACCCAAATATGCAGGGTGGAAATATACTATCTCCCAAAAATCTCCCGGAATGAGAAACAACATCAACATCAGCAACAGCAATGCCATGGATATGTATCTCAACCACGTTTTTTGTTTGGGTGTAAACTGAGGAGCTATTGCCAATGTCACAAAAAACGCAACATATGGTTTCAACTCCACTATTAAATCGCTTATAGCAGCTGTAGTTGTATTATATTGTGTTACCGTTATACTATAAAAAAGGTAGAACCCTGATATGACCAACAACACCCATAATTGTTTAAAGCGAGAATAGAGATTCTTTGCTACCGCAACCAACAGTGCCACTCCAACCAACAGCCATGACAATAATTCATCTACAAACGAAAAGGCTGTAACGACGTGATTAAAGTACATTCCAGCCAAAAGCATTAGCAGAAAAATCACAAAATATAATCTGTTTATGGAGAGCATTTTATTTGCGATTATATCTTAATAACTACTTCTTTTTCTCTTCTTTAACCTCTTGATTGTTTTGTAATAGATATTTTTTAAACGAAACAAACATATCTTTTCCCCATATAATCCATAATATAGAGAATATTTCTGTTAAAAACACCAACAATACAACCTTTATACTACGTCCCAAACCAGAAGCTTTTACAGGAACTGTTGCCGGTTCAACCACTGCAAATGCAGGTTTTGCTTCTTGAACTTTAGCCTTTACCAACTGAAGTTGAGTAGCCACATTGCTATACAATTGATAAGCTAAAATTGTCTCATTATTCAATCTGTCGCGTTCGGTTATAACTGTTTGAAGAACAAGATTTTTATTTGCATCCACATAACGAGCAAACTCATCTTGTTTGGTATAATAATCGGCTTTTCGTTCTTCGTATATATGTTCCCAATATTTGCAATCTTCCGAAACCTTTGCAATACGATAATCTATAATACTCTCTTTTAGTTTTGCCACTACTGTATCAGCCAATATTGCAGTTACCAATGGATCTTCTGTGGTTACTTCAATATTTGTCACTCCTGTTTTATTACTCACATAAGTTACCACCAAATTACGGAGTGATTTTAATTTGCTTGCCTCATCTTTTGTAAGGTGATATTCATTATATCTGTTCTCTTCGGTCTCTTCTGAAGACAACATCTCTTTCAGAGCTTTTATTCCTTTACCGGGAAGAGCCAAGATTTTTGTAAATACTGATCCTGTGTGATTTTCAAGATACTCATCGAATGTCATCTCCTCTTGAGGATTTTTCAACATCCTTACTTTGGTATCCAAAATATCCAACATAAAGGGTGTTGAAGCCACAATATCGGGATAGAGAGCTACATTCAATGCATCTGCATCCTCACCCATATTCAATCCACCCATACCTAACATTGATGCAACTCCAGACAACACCCCTTCTCCGTTTTGTCCTGCCTCAGGAGCCAATGTCACCATTGTTGTGTATGTTTTAGGGAACATCAAAACCAAAATGCATGCCGCTACAAATGAAATGATTCCTATTTTAATCAGTTTTTTTCTTATATCCCAGATTTTTTTGATGGTGGTCATAACATCAATCATTATATCTCCGTCATCAACCTTTTTCTTGTTTTCAGTATCTGTCATATCTTTTATGTGTTTTAAATTCAAAATAAAGTTTGTTAACCTTAAAAGGTTAACGTGTTTGATGCAACATTTATTGTATAATAAATGCAATTAAAATATTTTTCTTACCAAACAAAAATAATAAGATTCGGAATATCAAAGCATTAAGGAGTCGAAATTTTATGCTTTAATCTTATACTTTTTTTAATCATCTATTATTTACGACATTCCCAAGCACATCTTCAACCATTTCCAATCTAATTTTTGGACAAGTTTTACCACAAGTATAGGGAAGTACAATCCGACAATTACATTTATGATAAAGAACGGCATAAAATATTCACAACCCATTTTACGGAATATGATTTCTATTGCCATTTGTGGAAATATGGAAAGAATATATATTTGATATGTGTTATTTCTAAAGCTACTGAATATTGATGGTATGACTTGTTCTGCAAATTTAGCAAATGTCATAGCCATTACTATTCCGACAATTGATAGAGGTAATCCACTGAGCCCCAATTTATACAATGTAACATAGAGAGCCACCATAATTGATAGGTGTAATGGTTTAGATGATATATATTTATCAAATCTATAACGACCTATAACCATACCCGCAAAGAAAAAGACTCCCAACCCCATTGCCTTTGATATTAAAAGAAAATCTATTCCTTCGGGGAAAAAGTAGTATGCTAAAACGAATAGCAATAATACAAATATTGTTGCTATATGATTTTTAAAAATGAGACGATATAGCGGATAAAAAGCCATATACAAAAGGGTTATTTGCAAAAACCACATGGCTCCCAAAGCATTTGGTTTTAAGCCCAAAAGCATTAGTAATATATCCTGAACTCCATTGAATTCTACGGGGTTTTTAACCGACGTAGATGCCAATAGTTTGAAAATTACACCCACTATAGTAAAACAAACCAATGGAATTCCTAAGCGTTTAAGTTTATCGCCCATCACAAAGCCATATTTTTTATCCTTAGCTATACGGGTTATATAGAATAAGAATCCTGACACAAGCAGGAACAATGGCATACGAAATGGTCTGAAGAAATCATACATCGCACCCAACCACTGTATATTTCCACGTTGAGCTAAGTCGCTGTGGCCCAATACCACAAGGAACATTGTAAATCCTTGCAATATCAATATCCATAGAATTTTATTTTTTTTAGGAGCTACACTCTCTGACATAACATGTATATATATAAAAAACCGTCTTAATTTAAAAGGTCAAAAAATCCTTGCAAAGATAGCTATTTTAATTTGTTTTACCTAAAAAAAGTAAAACTACGCACAAAAAAGAGTAATTATATTTTATTTTTTTAACCTTTGAGTTTGTTTTTATTCTTTATTTTTTTCTTCGGTTGTTAAAATTGTAAAATAAATAATTTATCTTTGCATCTAATGAAAACCTTTTTAATTGTAATTAAAAACAAAATTTATACCATAATGAAATTCAAAAACTTATTTAAAGCGGCACTCGCACTTTCTATTGTAGTAGGTGCTTCGGCATGTAAAGATGAGGCTAAAGTTCAAACTCCTCCAGAGTATGCAACTATCACAATCAAAGAGGATAGTGTTACAGTAAAACACTCGTTTCCGGCTACAATTTGCGGAAACTCAGATACTGAAATCAGAAGCAACGTTTCGGGATTTATCGTTAAGATAAATGTCAGCGAGGGTGATATCGTAAAAAAAGGCGATGTTCTTTTTGAGGTAGACCACGATGTTTACCAATCGCAATACAATACATCGTTGGCACAACTCCATGTTGCAGAGACAAAAGTTAAGACAGCTCGTCTTACTGCTCAAAACAAAGCAAACCTTGCTCAAAAAGGCATTATAAGCGACTATGAAAAGAAACTTGCCGACAACTCTTTGGCTCAAGCCGAAGCAGAAATGGAGCAAGCTCGTGCAATGTTGGAAAATGCCAGAACCAATCTCGACTATACCTATATAAAAAGCCCATCAAATGGAGTAGTAGGCAACATATCGGCAAGTTTAGGAAACTTGGCATCTCCCTCTACAGCAGAACCATTAACCATTATATCTGAAATCAATAGGGTTTATGCAAACTTCTCTATCGACGAGAAATATATGTTATTCTACACTCAACGTGGTGGAGTGAACGATATTTTAAAATATATGCCTAAGGTTGAACTTAAACTTGCCACAGGTGATATATATGACGAGAAGGGTGTTGTTGAGACTATCAGCGGTGTGATGGACTCAAGAACCGGTTCGGCTAAAATGAGCGTTATGTTCGAGAATCCAAAATTACTTTTACGTAGTGGCAACACAGCAAGTGTGCTTATTCCCAAAACAATAAACAACGCACTTCTTGTTCCTCAAACTGCAACATACGAGCTTCAAGACAAAAAGTTTGTTTATGTTCTTAACGACAGTAATGTTACCGTAAACCGTCAAATTGAGGTTGAACCTTTAACTTTCGACCAACAATATATAGTCACAAAAGGTTTGAAAGTTGGCGATAAAGTTGTTATTGAGGGTGTTGGTTCATCGGTTAAAAACAATATGAAGGTTACTCCTATTACAAAAGAGCAATCTGAGGCTAAACTTAATGCTATCACTAAGAAATAGTTGTTAGTTTTTAGTTGTTAGCTATTTATGATTTCATGCACTAAACTAATTAGAAATTATTCATTATGAAATTAGATAAATTCATTGAGCGTCCTGTACTTTCGACCGTAATATCTATTCTTATAGTTATTCTCGGTATTATAGGACTTATGTCGTTGCCTATTTTGCAATATCCCGATATTGCTCCTCCAACCGTTGAGGTAAAGGCTTCGTATCAGGGTGCTAACGCACAAACTGTGGTAAACAGTGTTATTGCTCCTTTGGAAGAGGAGATTAACGGTGTGGAGGATATGACATATATGACCTCTACAGCAACAAATACAGGTGATGCAACAATCACCATATATTTTAAACCTGGTTGCGACCCCGATATGGCTGCGGTAAACGTACAAAACAGGGTTTCAAAAGCACAAGGTTTCTTACCTTCTGAGGTTACAAAAGCAGGTGTTACCACAAGCAAAAAGCAATCGAGTATGCTGTTGGCATTTACTGTTTATAGCGAAGATGACAGCTACGACCAAAACTTCATTTACAACTATCTTAAAATTAATCTTATTCCTCAGATTAAACGCGTTGGTGGTGTTGGAGATGCATTTATCCTGGGTTCGGAATACTCAATGAGAATTTGGTTGAAGCCTGATGTTATGGCTCAATACGGACTTATGCCTCAGGACGTGGTTAATGCTTTGAACGAACAAAACATTGAGGCTGCCCCTGGTCAATTGGGAGAGAATGCTAAGAATGTTTCGTTCCAATATATGTTAAAATATAAAGGACGTCTACAAACTCCCGAGGAGTTTGAAAACATTGTTATCAGAGCCGATAAAAACGGAGAAGTTCTTTACTTAAAAACCATTGCTAATATTGAAATGGGCTCGTTGAGCTATGCTCTTGATACAAAATCGAACGGACACGAGGGTATTACTACCATGATTTACCAAAGTGCAGGCTCTAACGCAACTCAAATCATCAATGAAATTACTGCATTGTTGGATAAAGAGTCTGAGGAGTTCCCTACAGGAATGGTTTATGATGTGTTACTTAACACAAACGACTTCTTGTTTGCGTCAATCCACGAGGTATTGAAAACTCTTATCGAGGCGTTTATACTTGTATTCCTTGTGGTTTATATATTCCTACAAGATTTCCGCTCAACTCTTATTCCTGCAATTGCCATTCCTGTTGCCTTGATAGGTACTTTCTTTGTACTTAAACTTATTGGCTTCAGCATTAACCTTCTTACTCTTTGCGCCCTGGTACTTGCCATAGCCATTGTGGTGGACGATGCCATTGTGGTGGTAGAGGCCGTCCACGCAAAATTGGAAGAAGGTGCAAAAAGTGCAAAGGCTGCGGCAATAGAGGCTATGGGCGAGATTTCAGGTGCTTTGATTTCTATTACTTTGGTAATGATGGCTGTGTTTATCCCCGTTAGCTTTATGTCGGGAATCACAGGTGTTTTCTACCAACAATTTGGTTTGACAATGGCTATTGCCATAGCCTTTTCGGCTATTAATGCTCTTACCCTATCTCCTGCTTTGTGTGCCATGTTCCTTAAACCTCATGCTCACGAAGATGGAGAGAAGAAAAAATCTTTTATAGAGCGTTTTCATATTGCATTTAATGCGGCATACGATGCTACTTTAAAGAAATACACAAAAGGCGTATCGTTCTTTATCAAGCACAAAGTTGTGGCTTTTGGTTCAATTATTGCAGGTTGCGCACTATTAGTATATCTAATGGCTGTTACTCCAACAGGATTGGTTCCCAATGAGGATACAGGTACAATATTCGTAACGCTTGACATGCCTCCCGGTACATCTTTAGACAGAACAAAAGAGAGCATGGCAAAGGTTCAAAAGCTTATCGATGCCAACCCTGCCATAAAAACTTATACAGCAATTTCTGGTTTCAGCATGTTGAGTTCGGCTCAAGGTAGTTCATATGGTTCGTTCATATGTAAACTTCACGATTGGGAAGAACGAGACGAAACTCAAAGTGCCGATATGGTTAATGCTACAATTTTCAAACAAGCTCAGGAGCTGGTTAAAGATGGTAGAGTTTTAACCTTCTCTATGCCTATGATTACAGGTTATAGTGTATCGAACGGTTTTGAGTTTAACCTTCAGGATAAAACAGGAGGAACAATAGAGTCGTTCTATGAAGTTTCGCAACAATTCTTGGCAAAACTTAACGAACGTCCCGAAATCAGTTCGGCTCAAACAAGCTTCAACCCCACTTATCCTCAATATGTTGTAGAGGTTGATGCAGCAAAATGCAAACAAGCAGGACTTGCACCTTCTGATGTATTGTCGGCACTTCAAGGTTATTTGGGTGGTCTGTATGCTTCGAACTTCAACCGCTTTGGAAAACTTTACAGAGTTATGGTTCAAGCTCGTCCAGAATTGAGAATTGATAAGGAGTCGCTCAACAGCATTATGATTAAGACTAATGGAGAAATGAGTCCTATTACTCAATTTATGGATTTGAAGAGAGTTTATGGTCCTGACAACATTAAACGTTTCAACCTATTTACATCTATTCTTGTAAACGGTAATCCTGCTCCCGGATACAGTTCGGGAGAGGCTATCAAAGCCATTGAAGAGACAGCTAAAGAGTATCTTCCTCAAGGTTATGCTTTTGAATACTCGGGAATGACTCGCGAGGAGCAAAGCCAAAGTGGTGGATTGGGTATGATTTTGGCTATTTGTATAATATTTGTATACTTGCTGTTAAGCGCACAATACGAAAGCTATATATTGCCTTTAGTAGTTATTCTATCAATTCCGTTTGGACTTGCAGGAACATTCATATTTGCTTGGATAATGGGAATTGACAATAACATATATCTACAAATTGCGCTTATCATGCTTATTGGTCTTTTGGCTAAAAACTCTATTCTTATTACAGAGTTTGCTCTTGAACGCCGTCAGGCAGGAATGACAATTGTTGAATCGGCCATTGATGCCGCGGTTGCTCGTCTACGTCCTATTTTGATGACCTCGTTGGCTATGATTATTGGTCTGTTGCCAATGATGTTTGCATCAGGAGTTGGCGCCAACGGTAACAGTGCATTAGGTTCGGGTGCTATCGGTGGTATGCTTATTGGTATGATTTGCCAAGTATTGGTGGTTCCTTCTCTGTTTATTGTATTTGAAAAAATTCAGGAGAAGTTTAAACCCGTTGAGTTTAATAAAAGTGAAGCAGTGGTTGAATAATTAGTTTATACAAGATGATGAGAAAATTTTTATATATAACCATCAGTGCGATTATTTTATGTGGATGTCGTGTTTATAATAAATATGAACGTCCCGAGGATATAAATGTTGCTTCGGCATATCGTACCCCCGAGGGCATAAGCAACTCTCCTTCGGAAAAAAATATTGGAAACTTGGCTTGGACCGATATATATACCGACCAAAAGCTTCAGGATTTAATAAATTATGGTCTGTCGAACAACACCGACTTGCTTATAGCCGTAGAGAAGATTAACGAAGCAAAAGCATCGCTTACATCTGCAAGATTGTCGTTTTTACCCTCTATCTCTCTTACTCCTGAAATCAGCGCAAGCGGTTTTGAAAACAGTTCTGTATCATGGAGCTATAATGCTTCGGCAAGTGCAAGTTGGGAGATAGACTTATTCGGCAAACTCCTTAATTCAAAACGTAAGGCTCAAATTGCTTTATTGCAAAACAAAGAGTACAAACAGGCTGTTCGCACACAACTTATTGCAACAATTGCCGACTACTACTTTACTCTTACGGCTTTGGATAAACAACTTGTTATTTATACCATTACAGAACAAAGTTGGGCAGAGAGCGTTAAGACAATTAAAGATATGAAAGAGGGTGGTATGACCACCGAAGCCGCAGTTGCTCAATATGAGGCTTACCATGCTTCCATTGCCGCTGCAATTCCTGACGTAAAGGCTGAAATAATGAAACAAGAGAATGCTCTTGCAACTCTACTTGGAGATTTTCCAAGAGCTATTGCAAGGAACTCAATAGATGCTCAAAAATGCGACATTCCTCTTGAGATTGGTGTTCCTGTTGAATTACTTTCGAATCGCCCAGACGTTAAGAATGCAGAGTATCAATTAGCAGCAATGTTCTACAATACAAACATAGCTCGTAGCTCGTTTTATCCACAATTATCAATTGGCGGTAGCGTAGGTTGGACAAACTCAATAGGTGCAGCAATTACAAATCCCGGAAGTCTTATTATGTCGGCTCTTGCCTCGCTTACTCAACCAATATTCAATCGTGGAGCAAATGTTACAAAACTTAAGATTGCTAAAGCTCAAGAGGAGCAAGCTAAGCTAACATTTAAACAGACTCTATTGGATGCAGGTAGAGAGGTGAGCAATGCGTTGGCTGTTTACAATGCAGAGCTAAAGAAAGAGAGCCAAAGAGCTATTCAAATTGAAAAACTTTCGAATGCTGTGAGATATACCAAAGAGTTATTGACTTTGGGTTCTTCGACATATATAGAGGTGTTGGATGCTCAACAATCTTTCCTTTCGGCTCAACTTACCAAAACTGATGACCAACTTAAAAAACTTAATGCTATAACTTCGCTTTACCATGCTCTTGGAGGAGGTAGAGAGATTGAGGAGGAATAGTTGTTAGTTGTTAGATGACTGAGATAGAAAGAGAAAAACAAACAGTTGAAAGAATGATAAAACTCTATTGCCGATATAAGGAAGGCAATAGAGTTTTATGTCGTAATTGCGAGGAGCTTAAGGAGTATGCTCTTTGCAGACTCTCGAGTTGTCCGTACGGAGAGAAGAAAGGGAGTTGTAAGCATTGCAAAATTCACTGTTATAAGCCCGAAATGAGGGAGAGAATTAGGGAGGTTATGCGATATGCAGGCCCGAGAATGTTACTCCACTACCCTATTGATGCCATAAGGCACTTAATTAAAGAGTTAAAAAAGAAATATTGATTACCAAATAAAAGGTATCAGTCTCCAACGTACTTGAGCGCAATAGTCGTTATAACCATCGAGAGTTTCACGCAACAGTTTCTCTTCATCCTTAATACGAACTACAATTATAGGCAAATAAACAAGGAATAAAGGTAATGCCCACAACGAACCTAATAGCAAAGGTATTGAGATAAACATTACAATAGTTGCCGTATACATTGGATGACGCACTATACTATATAACCCATCTTTTACCACCTTTTGATTATCTTTTACATCGATTGTTCGAGACAGCCATTGGTTTTCGCGAACAACCTCGGCATACAAAAGATATGATAATAAAAACATTATTGATGCCACAACTATTAACCAACTTGGCATTTGAGTTAACGAAAAACGGTAATCAAGCCCTGCAACAACAAACCCTGCAACAAACATCAACGAAGTGAGTAAAGTTACCAACTTTTGAGGTTCGCGCTTCTCCTTGGCACTTAATCTTTGTTGTAACAGTTGAGGGGAATATACCAGCATAATTATACCCAAAACAAGCATGGGAATAAAGAGTAATGCCATTAACAACCATGCTTCGATATAGAAGAGACTACCTGCCGATAGAAATAAGAGTGCTCCTACAAACACAACTCCTGCAATATATTTTTTTATTGCTTCTATTGCCAATGCCACCCTATTTATGGTATTACTATTTTTCATAAAGGCAAAGTTATAAATTTTTAAAAACATATCTGTTTTTATTTGAAAAATGGTTGCGTTTATTTAACTTTGCATAAATCTACAAATAAACAAATATTAATTAAACATATAAACGCTATGAGCAAAGGAAAAATTTTGGTTACCGGTGGTGCAGGATATATTGGTTCGCACACTACAGTTGAGTTACAAAATGCCGGATATGAGGTTGTTATTGTTGACAACTTGTCAAACTCTAATGCAGGCATGATTGACGGTATTGAACGCATTACAGGTACTCGCCCTGCATTTTATCAAGTTGATTGCAACGATAAAGATGCAATGAAAGATGTTTTTGAAAACAATAATGGTATTAAAGGAATTATTCACTTTGCTGCAAGCAAAGCTGTTGGTGAGAGTGTTCAAAAACCTTTGATGTACTACCGCAACAACTTAGACTCATTGATGACTCTTATGGAGCTTATGCCTGAATACGGTGTTGAGGGTATTGTATTCTCATCTTCATGTACAGTTTACGGACAACCCGATATTCTTCCTGTTGACGAAACAGCTCCTATCAAACCGGCTCTTTCGCCTTACGGAAACACTAAACAAGTTAACGAAGAGATTATTCGTGATGCCATATATTCAGGTGTACCTTACAAAGCTATCATCTTGCGTTACTTTAACCCAATTGGCGCTCACCCAACTGCAGAGATTGGTGAGTTACCTAACGGAGTACCTCAAAACCTTGTTCCATTTGTTACTCAAACAGCAATGGGTATTCGCAAAGAGTTGAGCGTATTTGGTGACGATTATGATACTCCCGACGGTTCATGTATCCGCGACTACATCAACGTTGTTGACCTTGCAAAAGCTCACGTTATTGCTGTTGACAGAATGTTGACTAACAAGAGCGAAGAGAACGTTGAAATCTTCAACCTTGGTACAGGACGTGGTGTTTCGGTTCTTGAACTTATCAACGCATTTGAAGCTGCAACAGGTGTTAAACTTAACTACAAGATTGTTGGTCGCCGCGAAGGTGATATCGAAAAAGTTTGGGCTAACCCAGACCGCGCAAACAACGTTCTTGGTTGGGTTGCTAAAGAGAATTTGGAAGATACTCTTGCTTCGGCTTGGAAATGGCAAGAGAAACTTCGCCGTGATGGGGTTATGTAGTTGTTAGAAATGACTATTTACTATACCATATAGCAAAAGCGAGGCAACTGCCTCGCTTTTGTTGTGTTTATATGGTTTATCTTTTTGCTCGCAAAAATTAGTTCTATTGGTCTAATTGGACTAATAAGACTAATTGGTCTAATAAAAAGAGGCAGGGTCAAAAGTAATTTTGGCACGGTGTCTTTCCCCCAAAAAAAAGTTGACTCGGCTGTAGGGAGACACGATCGTGTGTCCGAAATTTTGCAAAAAATCTCTACCGAAAAAATATCGGTAGAGATTTTTACTATTTATGTTGTTTCTAAATTTCTAATTGGAGCGAACCGACTAAGGGCAAACCGCACGCACAGAGTGCCCGTAGTAACGGTAGTTGCTGTCCCAACCTACGCGGTCCGAATTGAAGTACACGCCGTAAGCGTCGCCGCTGTAGCTCGTGTTGAGCGAACTCGACCAGTAGTAGCCGTAACTGCCCGCATAGTAGAGACCGTAGACGTAGCGATAGCCCGCAGCAGGAAGAAAAATGGAGTTTCCGTTCTTTTTACTTGTTACTTTATAGCCTTTTACTCCGTTTTGTGTTGTCCAGGTCCAAGTGCAATTTGTGGTATTCATTAATTCATCATATTCTGCTTTTGTGGGCATTCGCCATTTGCCTCCCCAATTTACTCGCGCTGCATCGTCTGTGAGTTCAAGGGTGGTTTTATTATCTACTGTGCCATAATCTGGATCTATACAATATTTGGTCATTGTATTCCTTGAGCCATTACAGTATTTGTAAGTGCTCCAGACGTAACAATCTTTTGGTTGAGTTTCTCCCCATGCGAAGTAATCTCCATACTCCTCGGGTGTAGTTGCTCCTACATTGCAGGTTGCCCATTTTACTGATAAGCCAAGGTCTACGTATTCAGATATTTTTTTAAAGTTTGCTCTAAATTGTGTATTGCGAATTATTTGTGCTGTATATGGGTTTTCTTTTGAAACCTCTTTACCTTCCACTGTCCAATTTACAAAACGGTAGCCATCTTGTGGGGTGGCGGTTAAGGTTACTTCTCCGTTATAGCCTACTTGTGATTTATCTACTTCGGCTGTTCCGTATTCCATTATCTCAAATGATATGGTGTATGTTCCTAATGTGGGGTCAAAATTTGGATTACACGATATTAAACTAACTGATATTAATATTATCAGCCCTATTATGATATGGGTATAATGTTTTATATAGTTCATTTTTTATTGTTTTTAAAGTAAATGCCAAAGTACTTTGGCATTTACGATTATCTAACAACTAATAACTATCAACTAATACTTATAAACTATCTCGCAGATTTCGGGATTGCCTGATATTGCAATTTTCTTAACATCTGCTGAGGGAGCGAATGAGTAGTACAACGAGGTTGCTTCGCCCATTGCCAACTCCTTACCTGTCGCTGATAGTTGTTTTACTTTTACTCCGTTTGCTGAGCGCATAAGTATTGTGCACTCTTTTACTCCGTCGGGAAGGATGATTGTTGCCTCCTCTGTTGGAGTATATGTTGTTTCGAAGTTTTTGTCGAATACGTTCTCTGTTCCGTTAGCTCCTGACAGGTCGGCTGTTAGGTCAAATTTATCCATCTTCATGCCTACTGCAGAAGATGAGTTGTTGATGTAACGGATGTAACGACATGGTGCAGGTGTTGTGCTCCACTTCATGCCATCTTGTGAATACTCTGCTGTAAGAGGTGCGTTGAATTGTGTTTCAACATTTGTTATTGTTGCAATGTAAGGCAACTCTACTCCTACATACTCACCCGGGTTAAGTGTTATTACCTCCAATACTCGTTTTACAACTATTTGATCTTTGAATGTTGTTACTCGGTTATTAACCAAACGCTCTACGTTTGTATAGATTGAAGCATCGCGTTTTACAGGGTTTACCTCAAATGAACGAACTGCTACCCAATTTTGACGCTCTGATGCATCGTTGCGAGCCAAACGTACATAACGTGCTTGTACGGGTGTTCCCTCCCAAATTACATCATATACTCCGTTTATCTCGTCACGCAACAGTTGCCAATTTTCTCCGTCAAGTGAGTACTCCAATCGTGCCATATCGAAGTAATCGACATCGTTGGGTACGTTACGTCCTTGGTTAATGATGATTGTTTTAACCTCTGTAACCTCGCCCAAGTCCATACCTATCCAGCTTCCATCTTTTTGTGCATCGCCCGATGTATAGAAGCTGTTTTTGTCGCCATCGAACATTGGTTTAACCTGTATTGTTGCAAGGTTTGCAAATGTTCCAATTGCTTTGCGTACTGCAAGTGGTGTGCCTGATACTGTTGAATAGTATTTGTTTGCCAATGCATCGGTTGCATTCTCGATGAATGGTTGTAGTTTCAGTGTTCCAGATTTGTGTGCAAGGTACGCAGCTTGCTCGTCGAAATCCATACGGTTCTCCTCAAACAAGTTCCAGAATTTCTCATACTCTCCTGCCTCATATAGTTTAATAAGTTCAAGAGTTTTTTGTCCTCTGATACCCAATTTCTCAAACTCAACCAACCATGGGTGTAGTTCGTTTGCCAATGCTCTGTTATCGCATAATGAGTCGATTGTTGCAGGTGCTGCTTCAATTCTCTTGAACTCTGCCATTAGAGCATCAAATTGAATTTGTGTATATTCGTCAACAGAGAATGTTTCTGTCTCCCATGACTCGTCACGACGATAACCTGTTTCGGTATCGCAAGAGTGGATTGCAAATGTGCGGTATGCCTCTTTTGCCGAAGGCATCAACTCCTCCAATCCTGCCTCCCAATTAGCCATAGGCTCATAGCCTTTTATGTTCCATGTGTAATCGGCTACTCCGTATAGAGCCAATTTTGAGGCTTCGCCATGCTCCATGGGGTTGCTTACAAATCCTGCCATTGTTGCAGTTGTTGCTGTGCTATCCAATCCATAAACAGGTCCTTGAAGTATTAGGTTGCGAACATAGTCGGTAACAGGATAGTTCCACCAGATAAACGATGGGCGTTTGATGCGTTCACTTACCCAATCAAGTGTCTCGGGTGTAATATCGCCACAAACAAAGTCTCCTGTCCACATAACATGTATTGATGGGTGCAACACTTTACCCAACAATGCCAAATATCCGTCGGGTGCAGGGTTTGCCCAAAGTTTTGTATAGTCTGTTGGACATATAATAAGAGGTGCAACATCGCCTTTAACCTCTACAAACTCCTCGTGCAAACGGTTAAGTAGTTGTGCTTGCATATCGGGACGTGTTCCTATTCCTTCGATATCGTCGAAGAACAACGCAAATGAACGAATACCCAAATCGTACATCGATTCGAATTTAGCATACAATTTTTGGTAATCGCTCTCGGTCCATTGAATATCTTTTCCCGGGTGAATTGCCCAGATGAAATCGACATAGTTGCGAGTTGATGCTTCAACTAAATCTTTGATTTTTTTAGCCTCCTCCTCAGGGTAAGGCAAACGCCAATAGGGTGAGCTGTGGTATGGGTCATCTTTTGGACCGTATAGGTATGAGTTCATTTTGAACTTACCGTAAAAATCGAGCAAAGAGACACGTGTTTCGTGCGACCATGGTGTTCCATAGAATCCCTCTACCACTCCTCGATACGGCATATCGGGATAGTCGGTAATTGTCATAAATGGAATCTCATTCTCTACTGCGAGTTGTTTAAGTGTTTGTATTGCATAGAAAGCTCCACGCATATCGTATGCAGTGATAAAGATTCCCTCTTTATTTATGTCAAGAATGTATGATCCGCTCATACTTAAAGCACTATCAGTTTCTGCTATAGCTTTGTCAATCATAAATGAGACAGGTACTCCTTCTTGGGTAACGTTCAAATAGATTAACGATTGTGCAACCGCTTCTGATTCGCCCTCTACAATAAATCCTTTTTCGATGTTTAAAGCACCTTTTTTCTGCATCTCAATTTTTTGAGGTGTAGGATTTATTCGCACTTTCAATTCATTGGTACAGCTCATTAACACAAGAGCGCCCAACATAAGTGATAAAAATTTAATTTTCAACATAGTATATTTGTTTTGTTTATTTGCAATCAACTTTTAAAGTACAATGTGTGTTCCTGCGTTGGGGTTACCAATGGCTGATGCGTGAGTGATAACCACCTCTTTTACTCCTGACTCTAATGCTTTGAAAGCACTTTGCAGTTTTGGCAACATTCCACCTGATACTACTCCCGATGCTTTCAACTCTTCAAATTTTGCTTTATCAATTAGAGGTATTACAGAGTTATCGTCGTTCTCATCCATCAATACACCAGGTTTCTCGAAGCAATAGATTAGGGTTACTTCAAATTTCTCTGCCACTCCTTTTGCCACTTCACTAGCAATGGTATCGGCATTGGTGTTTAGAAGGTTTCCTGCTCCGTCGTGTGTGATTGGCGCCACAACAGGATATGTTCCTCCGTTAAGCAAGCTTGCCAACATCTCTCCGTCTACTTTTACCACGTCTCCTACATATCCGTAATCAATTGGAGAAGCAGGGCGTTTGTTCGAAAGGATTATTCCGGCATCTGCTCCGCATACTCCAATGGCATTTATTCCTCGTGATTGTAGCGATGCTACTATGGTTTTGTTTACCAATCCTGCATAAACCATTGTTACCACCTTTAGAGTTTCGGCATCGGTTACACGACGTCCGTCAATCATTTGGGTTTCGATTCCAAGTTGAGCCGATATTTTTGTTGCCGAACGGCCTCCTCCATGTACCAATATTTTACGACCTTCGACCTTTACATAGTCGTTTAATAATAGATTAAGGGTATCGTTCTCCTCTACTATTTTTCCTCCTACTTTTATTACTTTTAATTGTTCCATAGTTCTTACTTTAATAAGTTATTACTCTCCTCCAAACTCCATTAGGTACGACTTGATGAATTGGTCTAAATCTCCATCCATTACTCCGCCGACATCGGATGTTTGGTAGTTGGTGCGGTGGTCTTTGACACGACGGTCATCGAATACATAACTGCGTATTTGTGAACCCCACTCTATCTTTTTCTTTCCTGCTTCTACTTTTGCTTGCTCCTCCATGCGGTGCTTCAACTCTTTATCGTATAGGATTGAACGAAGTTGTCGCATCGCATTTTCGCGGTTCTTTGGTTGGTCGCGAGTTTCGGTGTTCTCAATCAAAATCTCCTCCTCCTCGCCTGTGTATGGATCTTTGAAATTATAACGTAGGCGAACTCCCGATTCTACTTTGTTCACGTTCTGTCCTCCTGCTCCACCCGAACGGAATGTATCCCACGATACTGCCGCCATATCAACTTTTACCTCTATTGAATCATCTACAAGCGGTGTTATAAATACCGATGCAAATGAGGTCATTCTCTTTCCTTGTGCATTGTAGGGCGATACTCTGACTAAACGGTGTACTCCGTTTTCGCCTTTTAGATAGCCGTAGGCAAATGCTCCTTCGGCATGCATTGTTACGGTTTTTATTCCTGCCTCATCGCCTTCAATTAAGTGATCTATGGCAAGTTTGTAGCCCTTTGCCTCACACCAGCGCGAATACATTCGCATAAGCATCTCAGCCCAATCTTGGCTCTCGGTTCCACCTGCACCCGAGTTTATCTTTATTACGGCATCCATCTTATCCTCTTCGCGACGTAGCATATTGCGAAGCTCCAATTCAGATACCAGATTTATGGCACGTTCGTATGCTTTATCAACATCACTCTCTTCAACAATGCCCTCTTTTACAAATTCATATGCAAGTTGCAACTCCTCTACTGCCGCAGCTACCTGATTGTATCCATCAATCCAATACTTCAGCTCTTTTATCTTTTTCATTTGCAACTCGGCTTTGTCGCGATCGTTCCAAAAATCGGGAACGTGTGTACGCAACTCCTCCTCTTCCAACTCTATTTTCTTGCCGTCGGGGTCAAAGATACCTCCTCAACGCCAACTTGCGTTCTTCTGTCTCTTTTAGTTGTTCTATTGTTATCATTCCTTTATTTTTTTTTACGAAAGCGAAGTTAATATATTTTTTTTAGTTGTTAGTTGTTAGTTGTTAGTTTTTTATGAACAAACCAAACCTGTTGAAGCCAAAGTTTATATTAAAACTTTTTAAGAGGGAGGATAAGAGCTATTTGACATTTTATAAGTATCTTTGAGGTTTAACCTCGAAGATACTCTTGCTCGCTGTAAAATATTCAAGTAAACTTGATATTATTTTGCTCGCTTATTCTTCTATCTTTGGCGTAAACGCCGAAGATACTCTTGCTCGCTGTAAAATATTCAAGTAAACTTGATATTATTTTGCTC
>JAFYRT010000066.1 GCA_017546805.1 Muribaculaceae bacterium
AAGTTACAAAAACTCTCGCACCTGATATAAAACAGTCATTCAAATTTTTGTTCGGGAGTTCTTCGAACATCCCTCAGTCAATTTTCATTTGCCGTTACTGCTATTCCTTTGTTTGCAGGGTGTTGCGGAACTCGCTAATGCTCAAACATGCCACCTTCGTGCAGAGCACTGCACTCACCATTTTAATGCACTGATTGACATTTAGTCAATCATATTTGTTTCACAAATGCCTTAAAATGCCTCACACTTAATCCTGCAAACTTCAGGGCTTATACTCTGTTTTATAATGGTGCGATTAATTTTTAATATTACTCTGACTCAAATACGTCTTTATTTCTCTTTTTGATTTTTATCGGACAGCAATAGTCTTTTTTACATCAAATAGTGAGATTATGTCGCTTGTTTCTTGTATTTTTGTAGTAATATATATTTTGCGTTCAATTCAGATATAATGAGTTCAAAAAAGAGAATTTTAGGTATAGACCCCGGTACAAATGTTATGGGATATGGCATCATTGATTGTGATGGCAAAAATCCTCAATTGGTTGTTATGGGAACACTTAAACTCAGTAAGTTTGAGAATCATTATATGAGATTGAACAGGATATACGAACGTGTTTCGGGATTAATCTCCCAATACTCTCCCTCTGAGTTGGCTATCGAGGCTCCTTTCTTTGGAAAAAATGTGCAATCTATGTTGAAACTTGGTAGAGCACAAGGTGTTGCAATGGCCGCTGCAATTCATCACGAACTGCCTATAACAGAGTATGCTCCTCTAAAAATCAAAATGTCTGTAACAGGTAATGGTGCCGCATCGAAAGAACAGGTTGCCGATATGCTTAAACGTATTTTACATATTCCGGAAGAGAAGATGGCTCCCCAACTCGATGCCACAGATGCTGTGGCTGCAGCATTATGCCACTTCTATCAGATGAAGTCTCCTATTACAGAGAAAGGATGCAAAAGCTGGAAGGAGTTTATTGCAAAAAATCCCGACAAAATAATTTAATTGATTCTCAGCCATGACTAAATATGATTTTTCTCAACTTTTAAACAATCGCATCCTCGTTTTAGATGGTGCAATGGGTACGGAAATACAGAAACTCAACCTTACCGAAAACGATTTCAGGGGCGAGTTGTTCGCAAATAGCTCAAAAGAGTTGAAGGGAAATAACGATATATTGGTTCTTACCCAACCTGAAATAATAAAAAACATACACAGAGCATACCTTAATGCAGGTGCCGATATTATTGAGACAAACAGTTTCAATGCTTCGGCAGTATCGATGAGCGATTATGGATTGGAAGGATATGTGACAGATATAAACAGGGCTGCCGTAAGGGTTGCAAAGGAGGCTGCAAGGGAGTTTTCGACCTACGACAAACCTCGTTTTGTAGCAGGTAGCGTTGGCCCTACAAACAAGAGTTGCTCTATCTCGCCCGACGTGAATAATCCCGCGGCAAGAGCAATTACATACGACGAGTTGTATAAAGCCTACTACGAACAAATTGAGGTTCTTATTGATGAGGGTGTAGATATTATTCTATTAGAGACTGTCTTTGACACATTGAACCTTAAGTGTGCAATTGACGTTACTGAAACTCTGTTTAAACAAAAGGGTATTGAACTTCCTCTAATGGTATCGGTGACTATTGCCGACAATGCAGGAAGAACTCTTTCGGGACAGACTCTTGAGGCTTTCGTTTCCTCTATTTCTCATGCTCCGATAACATCGATTGGAATCAACTGTTCATTTGGGGCTAAAGATATCCTACCCTTCTTACGTAGATTGTCAGAGATTGCGCCTTTCTATATTTCGGTACATCCAAATGCCGGACTACCAAATCGTTTTGGTGAGTATGACGAAACTCCTGAAACTATGGCGGCAAATATGAAACCTTATCTCAATGAACAACTTGTAAACATTATGGGTGGTTGTTGTGGAACAACTCCAAATCATATAAAATCTATTGCAGAACTTGTAATGGATTATAAACCCCATACTCCTACTAAAAGCGAGAAACAACTTGTTTTGGCAGGACTTGAACCTCTGACTATTTGCAAAGAGAACAATTTTGTAAACGTGGGAGAAAGATGCAACGTTGCCGGTTCTCGCAAGTTCCTGCGTTTGATTAACGAAAAGAGTTACAACGAAGCTCTCTCCATTGCTCTTAAACAGGTTGAAGATGGCGCACAAATCATTGATATTAATATGGACGATGGCATGTTGAATGCCAAAGAGGAGATGGTTATGTTTTTGCGACTTCTTGCCTCGGAACCCGAAATTTGCAAAGTACCCTTTATGATAGACTCTTCGGATTGGGATGTTATAGAGGCAGGTCTTAAATGCGTTCAGGGTAAAGCCATTGTAAACTCTATCAGTTTGAAAGAGGGAGAAGATATATTCAAAAAGAGAGCTATTCGCATTAAAGAGATGGGGGCGGCAGTTGTTGTAATGGCTTTTGACGAAGAGGGTCAGGCAGACACATTCAGTCGCAAAACCGAGGTTTGCAAGAGAGCCTACGATATTCTTACCAAAGAGTGTGATTTTGCAGCGGAAGATATAATTTTCGACCCCAATATTTTGGCTGTTGCCACAGGCATTGATGAGCATAAAAACTATGCAAAAGATTTTATTGAAGCAACACGCTGGATTAAGGAATATCTACCACATGCAAAGGTTAGCGGTGGGGTCAGCAACCTCTCTTTCTCTTTTAGAGGGAATAACTATATAAGAGAGGTTATGCACTCGGTATTTCTTTACCATGCAATTAATGCAGGTATGGATATGGCCATTCTTAACCCGGCAACTTGTGTTAATTACAACGATATTCCGGAGAATATTTTAGAGGCTGTTGAAGATGTTATTCTTAACCGTAGAGATGATGCAACCGAGAGATTGGTTGAGGTTGCAGAGAGTGTTAAAGAGATTAAGGTTGGAAGCAAAACAGAATCTTCAAACAACGACGAAAATTCTCCTATTGATGAGAGATTAAGCAATGCTCTTGTTAAAGGATATGCCGATAATTTAGAAAAGGATATAAAAGAGGCTTTGAACCTATACAACAGCGCCGTTGCTGTTATTGAAGGACCGCTTATGGCTGGTATGAACAGAGTGGGTGCATTGTTTGGTGAGGGCAAGATGTTTTTACCACAAGTGGTTAAAAGCGCACGCACGATGAAGTGTGCTGTTGAGATTCTTCAACCATATATTGAAAAAGAGAACGAAACTTCGACATGCAGTGCAGGAAAAGTTGTTTTGGCCACAGTAAAGGGCGATGTTCACGATATTGGGAAGAACATTGTTTCGGTTGTTTTAGGTTGTAACAATTATGAGGTTATCGACCTCGGGGTTATGGTTTCTGCCGAGACAATAGTTGAGAAGGCCGTTGAGACAAATGCCGACATTATTGGTGTCAGCGGACTTATTACTCCATCTCTAAACGAAATGTGCAACGTTGCTCGAGAACTTGAAAAGAGAGGATTGAATATTCCTCTGCTTATTGGTGGAGCAACAACATCGGAGTTACACACTGCTGTTAAAATTGCTCCTCTATACAGCGGTTTGGTTGTGCATGTCAAAGATGCATCGCAAGACCCAATTATCATAGCCAAACTAACCAATGATAAGATTAGAGAGGAGTATATCAAGGAAGTTAAAGAGCGTCAGCAACTTTTAAGAGAGAGTGTCAAATGTAACGATACTGTATCGTTTGCCATTGCTGAAGGATTGAGAGATAAAAATTGTTGCAATGGTTACACCCCTACTCAACCTAAAGAGTTGAACAAAGAGATTAATTTATCGTATAGCATAACGCAACTTCTTGATTTTATTAATTGGGGACAACTATTTAACGTATGGAAATTGAGCGGGAAGTTTGCCTCTATTGCGTACCTGCATGGTTGCGACCATTGCAAAGCTTCGTGGCTTGCTTCGTTTGAGGTGAGCGAAAGGAAAGAGGCTTCGGAAGCTATGCAACTTCACAAAGATTGCATGAGACTTATCAAAGAGATTTCGGAGCAATTAAACCCAATGATAAATGCCACTGTTGCCTTCTACAAAGCAAATTCTCAAAACAACTCAATTGTTATAAAAGGAGATAAAGAGGTTTCAATACCAACTCTACGCCAACAAAAAAAGAAGGAAAACAATGAAGAGGGATACCTCGCCTTGTCGGATTTTATTTTACCATCCTCAACAGGAAAGGATGATTATATTGCAACTTTTGCAGTTACCGTTGGCAAAGAGATTCAATCGCGTATTGAAGAGTTGAAAGCAAGTGGCGACGAGTATAAATCGGTGCTGTTGCAATCTATTGCCGACAGATTGGCTGAAGCCGCTACTGCATACACACACTATATTGTTAGAACCGATTTATGGGGATACTCTACTGAGGAGAAGAACCCTGCAAAAATAATCAAGGGCAACTGCGTGGGAATAAGACCTGCTATAGGATATCCTTCCCTACCCGACCAATCTCTTATTTTTGAGATTAAAAACCTTATAAATTTTGACAAATTGGGAATAGTGGTAACTGAAAACGGAGCTATGTATCCGAACTCATCGGTATGCGGTATTATGATAGCTAATCCCAATGCAAAATATTTTATGGTAACCATTGACGAAACCCAACGAAAAGAGTATTGTAAAAAGAGAGGTTTCGATGAAAGTGAAGCTAAAAAATGGATTGTGAAAAATATATAATTGTCGCTGTTTTTTAACGACAATATATTATTTTTGCGTATCAAAAATTTTAATTGAAAATGGAAAAGAAAAGAGTTGCCGTTGTTGGATATGGCAATATTGGAAAATTTACAGTAGAAGCCATTGAGGCTTCGTGCGACATGGAGATTGCAGGAATTGTAAGACGTAATATAAACGACATTCCTGAAGAGATAAAAAAATATAAAGTAGTTAGCGATATTAAAGAGCTTGAAGGTGTTGATGTTGCCATTCTTGCCACTCCAACCCGTAAGGTTGAGGAGTATGCAAAAGAGATTTTGGCAATGGGTATTAACACTGCCGACAGCTATGATATTCACTCAGGAATTACTCAATTGAGAGCAAATCTTGACAAAGTGGCAAAAGAGAATGGCTCGGTTGCCATTATTTCGGCAGGTTGGGATCCGGGTAGCGACTCGGTTGTGCGTACTCTTATGGAGGCTGCTGCGCCAAAAGGTATTACATATACAAACTTTGGTCCTGGTATGAGTATGGGACACACTGTTGCAGTAAAGGCTATTGAGGGTGTTAAAGCAGCTCTATCGATGACAATACCTGTTGGTACAGGAATTCACCGCCGTATGGTATATATTGAAGTTAAAGAGGGCTATAAGTTTGAAGAGGTTGCTAAAGCAATTAAAGCCGATGCATACTTTGTTAACGACGAAACTCACGTTATGCAAGTTGAGTGTGTTGATAACCTTTTGGATATGGGCCATGGTGTAATGATGTGCCGAAAAGGTGTATCGGGTAAAACTCAAAACCAATTGTTTGAGTTCAATATGAGAATAAACAACCCTGCTCTAACTGCTCAAATGTTGGTTAATGCAGCTCGTGCAACATTCCGTCAAAATGCAGGTTGCTACACTTTACCCGAGGTTCCTGTAATTGACCTTTTACCCGGAGATAGAGAGGAGTGGATTGCTCATTTGGTTTAAAAAATTTAAAATTAATCACAATCACTTGTAATGCTTAATTCTGTTGTTTGGAACGTCGACCCTGCTATATTTTCATTCTTTGGAATGGAGATAAGATGGTATGGTCTGTTGTTTGCCATAGGTTTTTTAGTAGGATATTATATTGAGGCTAAAATATTCAAAAATGATAAAGCTCCAGAAGAGTGGTGCGATAAACTTTTTATCTATGTTATTATCGCAACCATTATTGGTGCAAGGTTAGGACACTGCTTCTTCTACGATTGGGATTATTACTCAAATAACCCTATTGAGATATTTAAGATTTGGGAAGGAGGACTTGCAAGTCACGGTGGAACCATAGCCAATATTATCGCAGTTCTTATTTTTGCCAAAAAGGTTACGCACAGAAACGCTATGTGGGTATTCGACCGTTTGGTAATTCCTGTGGCATTGGTTGCCGCAATGATAAGATTGGGTAATTTGATGAACCACGAGATATACGGTTCTCAAACAATTATGCCTTGGGGATTTAACTTTATAACCAATATTGCCGAATGGAAAAACGGTGCAGCTCCTCAATATTCGCCCACTTCGCACCCTACTCAAATATATGAGTCGTTATCATACCTATCTCTATTCTGTGTATTAATGTGGATGTACTGGAAAAGAGAGGCCGGTAGCAAACAGGGATTATTGTTTGGCGTATTTATGTTATGGGTATTCGGTTCAAGATTTATCATTGAGTTCTTAAAACTTCCTCAAGAGCTTTTTGAACTTGAACTTATTGAGCGAATTGGTATGAATATGGGACAATTGTTGAGTGTTCCGTTTATTATCATTGGTATATATTTTACCATTACAGGATATAAAAGTTCAAAGAAAAGTGGTAAAATTTCACGCCGACACTCACACGTTCACAGACACAGCAAAAAAGTAGAGAGTTAATGTACGGTGCTTCGCTCCTTAGTTTTTAGTTGTTAGATATTATAACCGCCATAGGCTCAGTTGAACCTATGGCGGTTTATATTTCCACGTCCTTCAGACGATATGGCTGTGTAATATACGACTCCTTAGTTTTTAGTTTTGATATACGACAACTAACAACTGAGAATCAGTTCTTCACAATCTTTAGTCGTTCCCACAAAAAGGTGGGGATTAGACGCCAAAAGAATACGATTAGAGAAAATTTCCAATCGATAATTGCCACTCTCTTTTTTGTCACAACTGCTTTATATAGTTTTTTGGCAACATAGTCGGCTTTCATCTTCATCGGATAGTTGGCTTTTCTGAGAAGTGGTGTATCTACAAAGCCCGGACGTATATCGGTGAATGAGATATTATCGTTTCTCATTCTTGAAAGCTGTGTCAGGCATTGCAAATAGGTGCTTTGATAGCGTTTTGTTGCAGAATATGAGGGTGCTATGCCCAAACCTTTTGTTCCGGCTATTGACGACACAACGGCTATTTGTCCTCCTCCATTTTGAGACAGATGGTGATATGCTGTTGTTGCCATTTGCGTTAAGCCTAAACAGTTTGTTTTAACGGTATCTATCTCTATTTGCTGATCAAGGGTGATGTTTTGATACCCTATGCCGGATACATGCAGATATATATCCATTCCTCCCATCTCCTTGATTAATTCTGATAGAAGTTTAGGTGCTTCGGGCTGTGTTATATCAATCTGCTTTGAATAGGTTGTTTGAGGGAACTCCTCCATTAGGGGTTTAAGGTTATCTGTTCTACGTCCTGCCAAACCTACAACATAACCTTGTTGCAAAAATATCTTTGCACTCTCATATCCTATTCCGGATGTTGCTCCAACTATTACAACTCTTTTCATAGCTCATCCAAACTATTTCTTCATTACTTTTACCGTTCTGACGTTTGTGCCGTTACTTGCTACGACTCTTACAAAATAGATTCCTTTGTCTCCATTTACATCGACTTTAACTATCTCATTTGCAGTAACTGATAGAGATTTGCTCTCAATTAGTTTGCCGTCCATAGCAACTATTTCTATTGTGTACACACCATCTTTTGTAAACGATAGGTTTACATAATCGGTAAATGGATTGGGATATACTCCCATCATCTCAACTTCCGACTCCTCTACTCCTTGTGGATATGGAACAACTACTATCTCCACACTCTTTGTATTGCTTCCCCACATGTTTTTAAGTGTCAATCCTGCAGTATAGTTTCCTACGGCATTGTATGATACTGTTGCCTGTTTATTTGTTGCAGATTTTACTTGTGCTTCGGGAAGGTTCCACTCTGAAGTGGTGGTCACGTTATAACTTCCTGTTATCATTGGGTTGCCTAATTCATCATTTGAACCGTCAAGAACTGTCTCTGTTATTCCGCTATCACCATCATTTTCTGCTCCTAATGTAGAAATCATCTCTGCTACATAGGTGCTTCCCTTATGTCCTAAGTTGGGGAATACATTTTTACCATCTGAGTTCTCTTGCGATGTTTCAAATGTCCAATATCCTTGCAATCCGCTTGGTGCTGTAGTGTAACCCTTCATTGCGGTTTGAATCTCTGATGCGGTCAATACTCTATCCCATACTTGGAATTCATCTATCCAACCTGTAAATCCACTCTTATAGACGCTTGTTCCTCCTACATAAACACTACTTCCCTCTGATCTTACAGCATTGTTTGTGATATGTTGAACTGTTGCCTCTGCTACTTTTTTTCCATTGAAGTAGATTGCCTGAACATTATTTGTTCCGTATGTTACTGCAATGTGTGTCCATTGTCCCTCTTTTACAGAGTGGTCATCTGTCATTACCCAAGAGTTTGGTTGGTCGTGTTCTGTCCACCCGTATGTATTGAACGAGATTTCGTTTTCGGGGTGAACACGATCGTTGGTTGTTGAGGTTTTTCCTGTCTCCTTGCGTGCCATTATCTCAGGACGAATTGTTACCCAGAAATCTCCCCAGTTATTATGAGGCCATGTATCGTTAAGATTTCTCTTGTCGATAAGGTTTGTTCCTTGGCTGCTATGGTTTAACTTTTCGGTTTTAAACCACATCATATATGTATATGGACGAGTTCCAACTACCTCGGGGAAGCGCAACATATTGGGATCTTCAACTTTTACTGCGCGTGATACCGAGCCCTCTCCTTTGCGAGAGATTTCATAATTCAATACCACCTCATCCTCTTTGTATACCTCGTTACTACTTGCTGTTAGCGAAGATATTGTTGGTATTGCTCCTGTTGCCGATGGTGAAATTTGTATGATTCCACGTGTGTATGCAACGGTATTGTCGGCATTGGTTATTTTAACATCGTACGAACCTTCGGTTGGCAACGACATTGTTACTGTTGTTGTGTTTGCGAAAGTCTTTATGCTGGCTCCTGTTGCCGAATTTATTATCTCCCATGTTGCTGCAGGGTGATTGGGATCGATATATTTTATTGTAAACTCTTCGTTTGCTTTTATGATTGGTTTGTCAATCTCAGTTCCCTCTACGATAACAGGCTCCATAGCTTGTGGATTAAACCATTCGCCCCATGATATTGCAGATTCGCTCTCTCCGTCCAAAGCAACTGCGGCAACTCCAATTCTTAATTTACCTCCTATTGATTCGTTATATGGTACACTTACCACATAGGCTGCCCATGAGGTTGTTGCTGTAAACACCTTCTCCTCTTCGCCCTCTTGTTGGGTATATATTTTGTAATACCATGTTTTTACATCGGAGTTATAGATGGGTTCGTATGACTCTTTTGTTCCTTCAAAGGCACTGTTCATATTGAATATTATCTTCATATCAACTCCTTTGTAGTTACGCGACATCATTTTAACCTTTTCAACCTCAGGTTTTTCGGGAGTAGTGGCTGTTCCTAATTTACCTTTTGTTAAAGATATTTGTCCTATAAGTATTTTGAAATCGTCGCTTGTTTTGGTAAATTTCAATCCTATTTGAGCCACGGTTGAATTTTCAATTTTTATTCCGCTACGACCTCCTACTGTAAGTTGTAGCATCTCCCACTTTTCTGTAGGTTGCAATCCGTTTTTAATATCTTTTTCTACTACAGCTGCTTCTGTTCCCTCTTTTGAACATGCCCATGCCATATTTCCTGTTCCTGATAGTACTTTATATCGGATTGTAAGATATACACCGCTTGATGGTATAGCATATTTTGTCTTAAAGAGTTGAAGATATGTTTGCTCTGTTTCTCCACTGATTTGCAAACATGAGCCTCCAAACCAAGCATCATCCCAAGTGAACTCTGCTTTAAGATCGGTGCTAACCTCTGCTTCGGTTCTTCCCATATAGTTTTTTGTAAACCACCAACGCCATGTGGGCATATAGTCTTGCATTCCTATATTGTACCATTCGGTTGTGGCTTGACGTTCTCCTGCGATATTAAAGAAACGACCGTTTCCTAAATTGAAATAGGTAACAAACGGATCGGTTGATAAATCGCCTCCATCTTGTGGTGTCAACGCACTTTTTGCTACTATAAATTGAGCCCATCCGTAAGCATTTGTTGCTGTTGTTCCAAATTTTGTGTAGCTGTTTATTTGTGGTGGGTTTACAGGATTTTTTGATGAGCCGGTAAAGACTGTTTCCAACAATGCTTGATATGTTTTTTGCATCTCTAACGGGTCGGAACCTCTCTCTCCTCTCTGCTCATATATTTGGTTTCTATTATGAGCACCCCATATTCCAAGTGATATTTTGTAGTTGTTCATCTCTTTCCATTGAGAAAGTGCACTTCCTGCCTGATAATCTACTCCAAAATATACATCATACGATGAACGATTTGTAAAGTTTAGTGTTACTGTTCGTTGTGATGTTGCCAAATCGGAACCGTAATTTGTAAAATATGCTGTTGATGTTGGTTTGCCATTGTAATGGAACCAATCTTTATTTGTTCCGTCAAGGTTTGACGATGCGGGCATTGTTCCCAAATTATGCATCATTGAATACCAACAGTTATGGAATGGAACTCCATATTGTTCGGCAGCCTCATAGCAGTCGCCAAAGAATAGTTTTGCTGCTGTGTGGAACTCTTTTCCTGAATACTTTCCTGCTGATATATTGTCTTTGCTAAAAGAGAATTCCGAGTTCCAACCTATTCCATCAACTCCGTAATATTTAAGATACTTGATAAATTTTTCTGCTCCATCAACCAGCAATCTATTAAACATCTGACCATAACCCGATGATGATGGAGTGATTATTGCATTGAATGCTATTGGTGCAACACACGATATCTTTACTCCATTCTTGTGGCATATGTCCAACATTGAGGCTGGTATCGATACAAAAGGAGCAGTCCAGTTTCCCCAGATATCGGTATAACTCCACATTGTCCATACCTCTCCCCCAAAATAGTATGAGGGAAGAGCATTCCAACCGTCTCCTCCTATAGGACACCACCATAACAATTTACGCTCTGAATCTTGTTCTGTTCTAACCTGCGTCATTGCATTTTGGAATCTTACTCTGGGCTTTACACGCGATATGAAAAAGTTTTCATTCTCTGCCGCCCCATCATCAAGCCCCTCATAAAGTGCCTTTACGTTATCGGGATTCCAATTTGCATATGCTTGTGTCCATGTGGTTGTTTCTGAACCAATAGATACATATTTTTCGTGTTGTGGTGACGATTGAGCCATTATTGCCATAGGAAACAGTATTGCCGCTATAGCCAATAGTTGTTTTTTCATATCTTATAGGAGTTTTAGTTTATGCACAAAGATAATATTTTTTTACATATTACAACTTTTGATAACCATACAAAAAAAAAGAGACCTTCGAAAATGAAGATCTCTCTCTTTCAAACAGTTTTATTATAGACTATTTCTTAATCAATTTCATTGTACGAACTGCTACTCCGTCGGCATCAAGGATACGCAAGATGTATGTTCCTTGCTCTCCGTTAATATCGATACGTACTCCTTCGTTAGCTGCAACAGACATTACTTTGTCCTCAACGATACGTCCGTCAAGTGCAACGATTTGTGCTGTGTAAACACCCTCTTGTGTAAACATTATGTTTACAAAGTCAGTGAATGGGTTAGGATATACTCCCATCTCCTCTACTACACTCTCTTCCAAACCTGTTCCTTTGGGAACAACTGTAATAAAGTCTATTGTTTTGCTATCGCTTCCCCACATGTTCTCAAGTGTCAATTTTGGAGTATATTCACCTGTTACCGAGTACGAAACTTTTGCTGTTCCTGCTGCAACTGTTCCTCCTTTTTCAACAACTGTTCCGGGAGCTACATCCCATTTAGCTGTTGTTTTAACATCCAATGAACCTGAAAGGATAGGCATACCTAATTGATCGTTATTTACAGCTCTTGTCTCGCAATATGTTGGACCATTTCCTGTAATCTTCTCAACATATTTAGCTTTTTTATCTGCTCCTGCTGTTCCACGGTTAGAGAATGATGTTCCGTCTGCATCGAGAGTTTCAAAATCCCAGAATCCTATCAATCCGCTTGGGATGGTTGCTCCTTGTGCATATCCATTCATAGATGTTTTAACCTCTGAATCGGTCAACACACGATCCCATACTTGGAAGTCATCTACCCAACCTGTGAATCCTGCTTTATAGACACCTGCTCCACCAATGTATACATCTCCATTCATTCTTTGTCCGTTATTAGAAACTTCGTTGTCTTTAGATGAAGCAACCAAACGTCCGTTGAAGTACATCTTTTCGGTATTATCAGTATCCAATGTAATGGCAAGGTGAGTCCATTGGTCAAGATTTACACTATATCCTGTTGACATCATACCATCTCTTGGTTTGTCGTGCTCATCCCAACCATATACGTTAAACGAAATCTCATTCTCTGCATGCAAGCTTCCTTGTGCATATGAATAGACACTTGCTGTAACCTCAGGACGAATTTGTACCCAGAAATCTCCCCAGTTATCATGTGGCCATACATCGGTGAATGTTGTTTTGCTAATAAGGTTTGTTCCTTGTGTATCGTGCGAAATTGACTCTGCTTTGAACCACATCATATATGTATATGGCGCTGTTGCTTTCAATGATGGGAAGCACAACATATATGGGTCGTCAACTTTTACCGAACGTGAAACTTTTCCTTCTCCTAAACGAGATGCTATATATGACAAGTTTATTTTTTCATCAACTTCAGCCTCTGTTTTATCTACTGTCAAAGAAGCTATTTGAGGTAGTGTTCCTGTGCTTTCGGGAGAGACTTGAATTAATCCGCGAGTGTATGACACTGTTGATCCTGATGTGATTTTAACATCGTACATTCCAATCTCTGAAAGAGATGTTGTTACTCCTTTAGCATTTGATACTGATTTAACAGTTACCCCTGATGCTGAGTTAATAATTTCCCATGTTGCTGTTGGATGGTTGGGATCTTGGAATTTTACAGAGAACTCCTCGTTTGGCTTGATAACAGGTTTGTCAATCTCTGTTCCCTCAACAATAACAGGAGAAGGCAATGTTAGCTCTTGTCCCCATGCTATATCAGACTCAGTACGTCCGTCCATGCTTACAGCACTTACTCCAACTTGGATTTTTCCACCCAATTCTGCATCGTATGGTGCTGCAACCACATATGATGCCCATGATGTTGTAGCTGTGCAAAGTTTGGGTTCTCCTCCTGTTTGACGTACATATATTTTGTAGAACCAAGTGTTTACATCGCTATTATAGATTGTTTGATATGACTGACGTCCTGCTGAATTTTTATCGTTTTGTGTCATATCAAAGAATACTTTAACGTCAGCTCCTTTATAGTTATATGACATAACTTTTGATGACAAAATTTTTGGTGCTGATGGTGTTGTGACATTACCTGGTTTTCCACGTGTTAAAGCAATCTCTCCAATAAGAATTTTGAAGTCTGATGAAGTATCCTCAAATTTCAATCCCAACAAACATACTACATCATTTTGTAGTTTGATTCCATTACGTCCGCTTGTTATCTGTATTTGTTTCTCTACCCATTTACCAATCTCTGTTGAAGAGTTAATTGTTGCAATAGATGCCTCTACTGCTGTTTTTGGAGCAGACTCTTTTGAACATGCCCAAGATACTTTACCTGTTCCTGACAATACTTTGTAACGGATTGTCAAATAGTCTCCTGAACTAGCTGTAGCATATTTTGTTTTGAATAGTTGCAAATATGCAATATCTGTTTCTCCTTTAACCTCAAGAGATGTACCTCCAAACCAAGAATCTTCCCAGTTGAATAGAGCCTCCATTTCAGTTGTTGCATCGCTTGCATTTTTACCCATAAAGTTTTTAGTCCACCACCAACGCCATGAAGGTAGTTGGTCTTGCATACCAAGGTTATACCATACTCCGTCGTATGCAGTAACGCCATCCTCTTTCCAGAATTGTCCGTTACCCATATTGAAGTAAGTTACAAATGGGTCGTCTTTAAGTGTTCCATCTCCATATTGCGGCATCAATGTACTACGTGCTGTAATGAAGCTTGAGAATCCGTGGAAAGTTGTTGATTTTGATGTGTGACACAATAGGTCTGTTACTTGAGGTGTGTTTACTGGGTTATATGATGCTCCTGTAAATACGTTCTCACTGATTTTTTGGTATGTCAACTGTTTTTGAACAGGTGTTGAACCATTCTCTCCTTGATTGATGTAAATCATATTTGTGTTGTGTGCTCCCCAAATACCAAATGAGATATCGTAGTTCTTAAGAGCAACCCAAGAAGCAGCAGAACGTCCTTGGAAGTCCATACCTCCATATACATCAAATCCTGAACGTCCTTGTCCAACAGCTGTATTTTCTGATGTTGCAAGTTGTGATGAAC
This sequence comes from Muribaculaceae bacterium, assembly GCA_017546805.1. Lineage (GTDB taxonomy): Bacteria > Bacteroidota > Bacteroidia > Bacteroidales > G3-4614 > Caccoplasma_A. Next base: position 14,439 of record JAFYRT010000066.1, read on the forward strand.
CCCAGTTGTAGTTCAAGAAGTATGCATCTGATACTTTTTTACCTTGATAGTGGAACCATTGAACACAATTGCTGTTAAGCTCACTGTAATCGCCATAACTTCCGCCATTTGCAGTAAATGAATACCACGCATTGTTAAATGGAACTCCATATGCTTCTGCATTTGCGTAGCAATTTCCCATCATTGTTTTAAATCCTGTTGGATTTAATGAACCCCATGAGAACTCAGAGTTGAATCCGATACCATCTACTCCGTAATAACGAAGATATTTAAGAAGTTTCTCATATCCGCCTGTTACAAGAGCATTAATGTTTGAACCATGTCCTCCGTCATTTGGTGTAGGTCCAGCTCCAAAAGGAACTGATGCAACACATCCTGAACGAACACCATTTTTGTGACATACATCAAGGAATGCTGCTGGTACTTGAATCAAAGGAGCAGTCCAGTTTCCGTATGTATCGGTATAGTTCCACATTGAATATGCCTCACCATTAAAGAAATATGATGGCAATGCATTCCATGATGACTCATTTATAGGACACCACCATAATACTTTACGATCAGGATTCAGGTCCTCTTTTACTTGAGTCTCCATGAATGTAAAACGCTTACGAGGTTTTACACGTGAGATAAAGAATTGATCGTTTTCAGCCGCTTTTGAATCACCATTGAACAATGGTGTTCCGGGCTGCCAATTTTGGTATGCTTGATACCAAGGTATAGTACTTCCCATCTCAACGTATCTGTCGTGAGAAGGAACAGTTTGTGCAAATGCATTTCCAATACATAGCACTACGGCAAATGCCAATAACCCTAACTTTTTCATTGATTTTATTTATATAGATTAATGTATGTTTACTATCTACACTCTTCCGCTAATATAACTTTATTTTTGCAAATATAATATCTTTATAGGTTGTTTCAAAGAAAATAAGAGTTATTGGAGGTATGTTTTTATATTTTAGAATAATTTCATGGTTTTACACAAGAGAGCCAACGGGTTTAACCCATTGGCTCTCTTATAGTTAAAAATAAATTATAAATCTATTTTTTCATAATTTTAATTGTGCGAACTGTTGCATTTTCTGAGTTACGAACTTTTATGAGATAAAGTCCTTTAGCTCCGTCTATATCAACGCGTACAATCTCATTTGTTTGAGTTGCAAGTTGTTTGCTCTCAATTAATTTACCGTCCATTGCTAATATTTCAATAGTATATGTACCCTCTTTTGCAAATGATAGGTTTACAAAGTCGGTAAATGGATTTGGATATACTCCCATCATATCAACTTCAGACTCCTCTATTCCTTGTGGATACACAACAAGAATATCTGCTACTTTTGAGTCGCTTCCCCACATGTTTTTTAGAGTCAAACCTGCCGTATATGTTCCTGAAGCATTGTACGATATTGTGTATGAGTTTGCCGATGCCTCTTGGATTGTTGCAGAAGGCAAATTCCACTCTTTTGTTGTTTTTACTTGCAAACTTCCTGCAATCATTGGGTTGCCCAACTCTCCATTTTGTCCGTCAAGAATTTTTTCAACTTTGTTATCGTTTTGCTCCTCCATCATAATATAGGCTGCTGTATAGTTGCTTCCTTTTTGTCCGAGGTTGGGGAATACTTTCATTCCTGATGCATCGGTTACAGTATTTTCAAACGTCCAATATCCTTGCAATCCACTTGGAGCAGTGGTGTATCCTTGCATGGCTGTTTGAATCTCTGAATCTGTCAATACGCGATCCCATACTTGGAACTCATCTACCCAACCGTTAAATCCACTCTTATATGTACTTGTTCCTCCAACATATACAGGACTTGCTTGGTTACGAACTGCATTTGATGTTATCTTGTTGGTTGTTACCTCTGCAACTTTTTTACCATTGAAGTACATTTTTTGTTTATTGTCTGTTCCAAATGTTACTGCAAGGTGAGTCCATTGTCCGGGAGTAACAGAGTGGTCGGTAGACATCATGTTTGAGTGTGGCAAATCATGCTCTGTCCAACCGTAAGTATTGAACGAGATTTCATTTGCTGCGTGTTCTTTGTCATTGTATGTTGAACCGCCAACCTCGTAATTTGCCATCATTTGAGGACGTATTGTTACCCACAAGTCTCCCCAGTTATTGTGTGGCCACGTATCATTAACCTCGCGTTTATCTATAAGGTTTGTTCCTTGTGAACCGTGGTTTATGTTATCTACCTTGAACCACATCATATATGTATATGGACGTGATGGCACAACCATTGGGAATCGCAACATACAAGGGTCTTCTACTTTTACAGAACGTGATACTGTTCCCTCTCCTTGTCTCACAACAGAACAAGTTAATGTTACTTCCTCGTCGGTGTATACCTCGTTATCACTTACTGTAAGGTCTGATAGAGTTGGAATTGCACCTGTTGCATCGGGTGATACTTGAATAATACCACGAGTATATGCTACTGTACCATTTGAGTTTGTTACTTTTACGTCGTATGAACCTATTGTAGACAAAGACATGGTGATTGATGTTGTATTTGGGAATACTTTAACACTCTCTCCTGTCAATGAGTTTATAACTTCCCATGTTGCTGCAGGGTGATTTGTATCGATATAACGCAATGTAAACTCCTCATTTGCTTTGATAATTGGTTTGTCAATCTCTGTTCCCTCTACAATTGTTGCTTCTACTGACATTGGATCAATCCATTCTCCCCAAGCTATTTCAGATTCATTCTCTCCATCTTTACTTACTGCAGCAACTCCAATTCTGATTTTTCCTCCTGCCTCAGTATCATATGGTGCACCTACTACATATGATGCCCATGATGTTGTTGCAGTAAATAGTTTCTCTTCAAAGCCTTGTTGTTGTGTATAGATTTTAAAATACCATGTATCAACCTCTGCATTATATACAGGTTCATATGCCTCTTTTGCATCTCCTGTATAAGCGCTATTCATATTAAAGATAATCTTCATATCTACTCCTTTGTAGGTACGAGCCATCATTTTTGATTTCTCAACCACAGGTGCCGATGGTGTTGGTGCTGCTCCAAGTTTTCCGTCGGTAAGAGCTATTTGTCCAATCAAGATTTTGAAGTCATCGCTTGTATTGGTAAACTTCAATCCAATTTGTGCAATTGTTGTATCCTCAAGTTTTATACCTGAACGACCACCAATTGATGTCGATACTGTAATCCATTCATCTGAGGGATATAATGCGCCTTTTATCTCTTTTTCAACCACTGTAGACTCTGTTCCTTCTGATGAACATGCCCAAGAGATTGAACCGCTTCCTGATAATACCTTATAGGTTATTGTCAAATAGTCTCCCGATTTTGATGTGGGATACTTTGTTTTGAATAGTTGCGCATATGTTAATTCTGTTGCTCCTGAAATTTGAAGACATGAACCTCCGAAATATGCGTCATCCCATGTAAATTTAGCCTTTAAGTCCGGACTGACAACCTCTGATGCTTTTACTATTTTTATTCCGTTTTCATCAAATACTTCTCTTCCCATATAGGTATTTGTAAACCACCAACGCCATGATGGCATATAATCTTGCATACCTATATTATACCACTCTACATTTGATTGTCTCTCTCCTTTTACGTTAAAGAACATACCATTTCCTAAATTGAAATAGGTAACAAATGGGTCTGATGCCAAAGTTTCACCCTCTTGTGGCATCAATGTTGATTTTGCAACAATATATTGAGCCCATCCATATGCTCCCTCCTCTTGTGATGAGAATTTTGTTTTCTCTGTGATTGGGGGAGGATTTAAAGGGTTGCGTGTTGAACCTGTGAAGACATTCTCTAATAGTTGTTGATATGTCTCTTGCATTGTTATTGGCGATGATCCGTTCTCTCCTCTTTGCTCGTACAACATGTTGCGGTTGTGCGCTCCCCACAATCCTAATGATATACGGCTGTTGTATAGGCTTGACCATGTTTGCAGAGAGTATCCTGCTTGATAATCAACTCCCATGTAGACATCGTATGACGAACGATTTGGGAAGTACTGCTCTACTGTGCTTTGAGAATATGATGGTACCGCATAGTAATTGGTAAAGTATGCCGATGATGTTGGTTTGCCTTCGTAATCGAACCAATCTTTATTATTGGCATTCAAGGCACTCGAGCCACCCATTCCTCCGTCATTGTTTGTTAGAGAATACCAACAGTTGTGGAATGGCACTCCGTAGGTAGAGGCATTCACATAACAGTCTCCCAAGAATTTTTTCATTGCTGTATGGAAAGGATAACCGCTATAATTTCCTGAAGTTACATCTCCTCTCCAGCTAAACTCTGAGTTGAAACCTAATCCATCGATTCCGTAATATTTCAAGAATTTCAAGAACTTATGCGCTCCACCCTCATCTGTTATTATTTTGTTCATCAGATGCCCATAGCCACTTGCATCTGTTGTATAAATTGATGCTGCAAATGCAACAGGTGCCAAACATGATATTTGTACTCCATTTTTATGACAAACATCAAGCATTGCTGCAGGCATACTCATCAAAGGAGCTGTCCAGTTACCCCAAATATCGGTGTAGTTCCACATTGTCCATACCTCGCCTCCAAAGTAGTACGAGGGAAGTGCATTCCATCCGTCTCCACCTATAGGACACCACCAAAGCAGTTTACGGTCGGGACTTTGATCTGTTCTTACTTGTGTGTTTGAGTTTACAAATCTTTTGCGAGGTTTGATACGAGAGATATTAAAATTCTCATTTTCATCTGCCTCCGCATCAAGACCTTGATAAAATGTTCTACCTGGACTCCATGCCTTATAGGCATCGCCCCACATTACACTCTCCGAACCTATTTTTACATATTGTTCGTGTTGTGGTGATGCTTGCGAATATGCCAACATTGGCAATATTGCAAACAACGGAAGTAATAATTTTTTCATAATAGTATATGTTGTTAATATTAAATTTCAATAAACGAATAATCTCGGCATTAAAACTCTTCATCCGCAAATATAACCATTTTTTTTATTTATATTAACAATTCTCATCTCTTTTTAAAAAGAAACGAGGCAGATTGACCAAGTCAACCTGCCTCGCTACGGTTTAATATCTGGTTATCTTATTTTTTGATAACTTTCAATGTTTTAACAGCTGTATTGTTTGCGTTTTTAACTTTGATGATATACATTCCTTTTTCTCCGTTAATGTCAACGCGAACACCCTCTCCTGCATTTGCAGCTACAGCTTTGCTCTCTATTGTTCTACCGTCAAGAGCTACTATATCGATTGTATAGTTACCCTCTTCTGCAAAGTATAGATTTACAAAGTCTGTGAATGGGTTAGGATATACACCTGCCATTTCAACTACTGACTCCTCAATTCCTGTTCCTGAAGGCACAACAACATAGTCGATAGTTTTGTTGTCGCTTCCCCACATGTTTTTAAGAGTCAATCCTGCTGTGTATGTTCCTGCTGCATTGTAAGAAACAGTTTTTGATGTTGCACCTGTTGATACTGCTGTTGCATCAGGAGTATTCCACTCTGCAGAAGTAGTTACTTGGTATGAACCGCTAATCATTGGGTTACCCAACTCATCATTTGATGTATTGATTACAGTTTCAACAACCTCTGATGTATTCTCTCCTTTTTGTCCTACAGTTGAAATCAATGCTGCAGTGTACGAAGCTCCTTTTTTACCTTTGTTGGGGAATACATTGTTTCCTTCAGAATCAAGTGTAGTTTCCTCAAATGTCCAGTATCCTTGAAGATCTGCTGGAGCCTCAGAGAATCCTTTCATTGCTGTCAAAATCTCTCCGTCAGTCAATACACGACCCCAAACTTGGAACTCATCTACCCAACCGTTGAATCCACCTTTATAAACGCTTGTACCTCCTACGTATACAGGACAACCTGCTTTACGAACACCGTTTGAAGTAATGTGTTGAATTGTAGTTTCTGCAACTTTTTTACCATTGAAGTACATTTTTTGTTTGTTATCTGTACCAAATGTTACTGCAATGTGTGTCCATTGTCCTTCGTTTACACTGTGAGAATTTGACATCATACCAGAGTTAGGAGCATCGTGCTCTGTCCATCCGTAAGTGTTGAATGAAATCTCATTTGCTGGGTGAGGAGTATCTTGTGATGTACTTGAAGCAGATGTCTCTTTACGAGGATATGCTCCTCCATCTTGTGGATACGAACGAATTGTCACCCAAATATCACCCCAGTTATTGTGTGGCCATACATCACTGAAGCTTCTCTTATCGATAAGGTTTGTACCCTCACTTCCGTGAGTGAATTTATCAACCTTGAACCACATCATATATGTGTAAGGACGTGAACCTACAACCTCTGGGAAACGCAACAAGTTGGGGTCCTCTACTTTTACTGCACGCGATACTGCACCCTCACCAAGACGAGATGCTGTATAGCTCAATGTGATATTCTCTCCCTCTTCTACTTCTGCTTTATCTGATGTCAATGTTGCAATTGTTGGTATTGCTCCTGTTCCATCTGGTGATACTTGAATAATACCACGAGTATAAGCTACTGATCCGTTAGGGTTAGTAATCTTGATATCGTATGAACCTTCTGTTGCCAACGACATTGTTATTGAAGTTGTATTTGAGACAGTTTTAACACTTGCTCCTGTTTGAGCATTCAAGATTTCCCAAGTTGCAGGTGCGTGGTTTGTATCGATATAACGCAATGTGAACTCCTCACCTGCTTTGATGATTGGTTTGTCAATTACTGTACCCTCTACGATTGTAGGAGCGATACCTGACAAATCTTGCCATTCTCCCCAAGCAATTTCAGACTCACTGTCTCCATCCAAACTTACTGCAGCAACACCAATACGGATTTTTCCACCTTTTTCACTATCATATGGTGCACCTACTACGTAAGCAGCCCAAGATGTAGTTGCTGTAAATACTTTTGCATCCATTCCCTCTTGTTGAGTATAGATACGGAAGTGTGAAGTTTTTACATCGTTGTTGTATACAGGTTCGTAAGCTGCTTTTGCTGCTCCTGTATATGCATTGTTCATATCGTATGAAATCTTCATATCAACACCTTTATAATTGCGAGCAAGAACTTTATTCATGCTAACAACAGGTTTTTGAGGTGCGCTGTATGAACCAACTTTTCCGCGAGTCAACGCAATTTGTCCAATCAAGATTTTGAAATCTTCGCTTGTGTTAGTGAATTTCAAACCAATTTGTGCAATTGTAGATTCTCCCAAATCGATACCACTACGTCCACCAATTGCGATTTGTTTTGTTACCCACTCTGTAGATGGAGACAAGCTTGAGTTGATTGCTTTGCTTACCTCTGTTCCCTCTGTTCCTTTTGATGAACATGCCCAAGCAAGAGATCCTGATCCAGACAATACTTTATATGTGATTGTCAAATAATCTCCTGTTTTAGCTGTTGCATACTCAGTTTTGAATAGTTGAGCATATGTAGTTTGAGTTTTTCCTGAAATTTGAAGACATGAACCTCCGAAATATGCATCGTCCCAAGTAAATTCAGCTTTCAAATCAGGACATACATCTGACTCATTTCTTCCCATGTAGTTTTTAGTAAACCACCAACGCCAAGTTGGCATATAGTCTTGAATACCGATATTGTACCAATCTACATCTGCATTACGTACTCCTTTTACATTGAAGAAGCTACCGTTACCCAAGTTGAAGTATGTAACAAAAGGATCTGTAGCCAAGTTAGCACCATCTTGATCAATCAATGTACTACGAGCAGTGATAAGTTGTGCCCATCCATATGCGTTTGCAGACATTGAGTTGAAACGTGTTGTATTTGATATTGCACAAGGATTTACAGGGTTTTTAGTTGAACCTGTAAATACATTCTCCAATATCATTTGATATGTTTTTTGTTGTTGTTTTGGATCAGAACCTCTCTCTCCACGAGTCTCATAAATTAGGTTACGGTTGTGAGCACCCCAAAGACCTGCAGAAATTTTGTAACTTGGTAGTGATGTCCAGCTTGCAGAACCTCCTGCTTGGTAGTCAACTCCCATAAATACATCGTATGATGAACGATTTGGGAAGTATGTCTCTACTGTATTTTGAGAAGTACTCAATGAACCACCGTAGTTCATAAAGTATGCTGATGATGTTGGTTTGCCTTCATAGTCGAACCAATCTTTGTTTGCACTTGACAATGCAGCTCCACCACCAAGGTAACCCTCGTTAGCTGTCAATGAATACCAACAGTTGTGGAAAGGTACTCCGTATGATGATGCTTTAGTGTAACAGTCACCCAAGAATTTTTTCATACCTGTGTGGAATGCATTTCCTGAGTAAGGACCACCACTCAATGTACCTTGCCATGAGAACTCAGAGTTGAATCCCATTCCGTCAATTCCGTAATATTTCAAGAATTTCAAGAATTTGTCAGCACCTCCTGTGTCTGTCAATAGCTTGTTCAATAGGTATCCATAACCACTTGTGTCAGTAGTATAGATGTAAGCTGACCACGCAATTGGAGCAAGACATGAGATTTGAACACCGTTTTTGTGACATACGTCAAGCATTGCTGCAGGCATACTCATCAAAGGAGCTGTCCAGTTACCCCAAATATCAGTGTAACTCCACATTGTCCATACCTCACCTCCGAAGAAGTAAGAAGGAAGTGCGTTCCATCCGTCACCACCAATAGGACACCACCACAAAAGCTTACGCTCAGAGTTTTGATCTGGTCTTACTTGAGTGTTAGCATTTGTAAATCTTTTACGAGGTTTGATACGAGAGATGTTGAAGTTCTCATTCTCTGTAGCCAACGCATCAAGACCTTGATAAAATGCTTTTCCTGGGCTCCATGCCTTATAAGCATCTCCCCAAGAAACATTTTCTGAACCAATTTTAACATATTGCTCGTGCTGTGGCGCAGCTTGAGAAAATGCCAACATTGGTAATACGGCTAATGCCGCAAGAAGGAAAATTTTTCTCATAATTTTTTTAGTTTATATTAGGTTAGTATATACTCTGTCGCAAAGATAGCGATATAATTTATATTATTGAATTTTTTTCGCAAAAATATTACATTATAGACCTTTTTTTAATCTATGTTATTTTTTTGTTAGAATCATAAAATTAAGAAGTTGCATAGAAACAAAAAAAGCCCGAAGGCTTTCTTTGTTGTCCATGAGGGACTCGAACCCCCACTGACAGAGCCAGAATCTGGAGTGCTACCATTACACCAATGGACAGGCAGTAGTTGTTAGTTGTTAGTTGTTAGTTAAAAGGCAAAGAGAGTTAAGTGTTTAGATACTAATTAAAACTCTTAACTCTCACTTGTTTAATCTTCTATTGCTGATGCTACTTTTTGATAGCTTTCCTCTACAAGAGTATCCATATCATAACCCTCTGCTGGTGGCATGATTGGCTTGTGTATAGTTAATGTAAGCTTACCAGGATTTACAAAAAATGATGTTTTTGACAATATTTTATACGAACCGTTTATTGTCATCGGAACCACAGGCATATTCAAATCCACAGCAAGTTGAAAGGCTCCTCTTTTGAACTTTTTCATTTGACCGTCTGAAGAGCGTGTTCCCTCGGGAAATATCACAACAGACATTCCATCTTTTAGCGTATTTTTTGCCTCCTCAATTGTACGCTTTATCCCTTTTGGATTAGTTCTGTCAACAAAGATATGTTTTGCTGCTTCACATGCTTTTCCTACCATGGGAACTTTTCTCAATGTATGTTTTAACACCCATTTGAAGTTATGATTTAAGTATCCGTATATCAAAAAGATATCGTAAGCTCCTTGATGATTCGCCACAAATATATATGACTCATTATCTTTTATGTTCTCTCGTCCTTTTACTTCGACTTTTACCAACGATATCATACAAAAAAGTTTTGACCATATTCGTGGTGGATAATATCCCCAAAATGAAGCATCGCCCAAAAAGCCTCCTACTATCACCATTGACGTTGTCAATATTGTTATCAACAACAATAACGGCGCCATTATAAAAATCTCGTAAAAAAACAATAATACTTTCATGCTACTAAAATTTATTCGACCACAAATTTAATACATAATATGGAATTATTTTGTACCTTTGAATTATTATTTAAAATATTTGTCCTTTATATGATTGTTTTTCCTAACGCAAAAATAAACTTGGGCCTCAATATCGTAAAGAAGCGAGAAGACGGATATCACAATATAGAGAGTGTATTCTACCCCATTCCTCTGTTTGATATTTTAGAGGTTATCCCTAAAAACAATAGCAACAAACCCTTTTGCATAGAGGTTATCGACCTACCTGACGATGGGAAACCAAATTTAGTGGAAAAGGCATACAGAGCCTTATCTGACAAATATGAGATTCCACCGATAGAGGTTGTTTTAAAGAAGTGCATTCCATTTGCTGCAGGGCTTGGTGGTGGCTCGGCAGATGCGGCATATATGTTGAAAATTTTGTCGGAGATGTTTATCGAAAACATTAGCGACGAAGAGCTACATGAAATTGGCAAAGGTATTGGTGCAGACGTTCCATTCTTTATAAAGAACAAACCTGTTTTTGCCGAGGGCATTGGTACAGAGTTCTCTGATATTGATTTGTCGCTAAAGGGATATTACATTGTTTTAATAAAACCCGATATAGCCATTTCAACTGCCGAAGCATATTCAGGAGTTACTCCAGCCAATCCAAATTACGATTTAAAAGAGACTCTTAAACTACCCATCAATGAATGGAAAGGTGTTGTAAAAAACGATTTTGAAGATTCTCTTTTCCCTAAATATCCAAGACTTAAAGCCATTAAGGATGCCCTATATGAGGCAGGGGCAGAATATGCCTCTATGTCAGGCTCCGGCTCTTCTATTTTTGGCATTTTCAAAGGAAAACCCAACAGAGAAGTTATAAACTGTTTTTTAGAAAGTAACGATTTTATTTTTATAGACAAACTAAAAGAGTAAAGCAACTAAAAACACGCAAAATAGACAAGGAAACAATATAGCATGAACAAACTAAATATCAATATGTTTTTTTCATTTTATTGATTTTTAGAATTTTCTTTTATCTAAATTTGTTTTTTACTTTTTTTAATGTTAATTTTGCACCTTGAAAACATATGTAACATTTTCTATTACTATTCAGTAATAAAGTTATTCAAGATTCAAGATTTTGATTATGAAAAAGGTATTAATTCTTATTTCTATAGTTATATTTTCTGTAAATGCTTTTGCACAAAGCTGGCCTTCAAGCTCAGCTACTCGCCCCTCTTTTGGTGGTTTTGGCGTTGCAACAGAAGATGAGAGCACTTCGGTATTCGAGAGCAACGGAGGCTCTTTTGCAGGAGATTATGTATCAACTCCACAAACAAAGGGTTATGGAGATAACGAAAAGGAGAACGAATCAGGATTGACAAACCCAGGACAAGAGGGAGATACTGTTCCCATCATTGAGAGCATTCTTGGCCTTTTGGGATTAGGTGGTGCTTATGCCATTAGACTATTCTCAAAAAAGAGAAAAGACGAAGAATAATATTTTATACATATATAGGACAAAGAGATTGACTCAGATTTGAGTCAATCTCTTTTTTTGTACCAATAAGTCTCTCTGAGAATATTCATTCTTTTTAACTTTATTTATACCTACCTCAATAACTCAACAAGAAGATTTTTAAGTACATTTGGAAGATTTTTGTTTTTCAGAAGTTTTTATAACATTTGCCGATGCAATCTTTTACATAAAAGAGTTATATTTGCAATATTGATATATGCTTTTGAATAATTAGTACAAACACAAAATAATAAAAAAATGGCATTAAAGATTGTAGTACTTGCAAAACAAGTACCCGACACAAGAAATGTGGGAAAAGATGCTATGAAAGAGGACGGAACAGTTAACCGTGCAGCTCTTCCTGCTATCTTCAACCCCGAGGACTTGAATGCTTTGGAACAAGCATTACAACTCAAAGATAAAAATCCCGGAACAACAATCACATTGCTCACCATGGGACCTCCTCGCGCAGCAGATATTATTCGCGAAGGTCTTTACAGAGGTGCTGATGGCGGTGTTCTTTTAACAGATAGAGCTTTTGCAGGTGCTGATACTTTGGCTACATCTTATGCTCTTTCTTGTGCTGTCAAAAAAATTGGTGATGCAGACATTATTATTTCAGGTCGCCAAGCTATTGACGGAGATACTGCTCAAGTTGGGCCTCAAGTTGCAGAGAAACTTGGAATACCTCAAGTTACATATGCCGAAAAGATTGTTTCGGTTGAGGGAAATGAAATAGTTATTGTTCGCCGCCTTGAACATGGCACTGAAACCGTAAAAGCCAAACTTCCTTTGTTGATTACGGTTAATGGTTCGGCAGATGAGTGTCGTCCAAGAAACACCAAAATGCTTCAACGCAATAAGTACGCTAAAACTCCATCGGAAAAGGCATCTCTCACCGATACTTCGCTTTACGAAAAGAGAGCTTACTTAAACCTTGGAGAGTGGAGTGCGGCAGATGTTGATGCAGATCTTTCTCAAACAGGTCTTGCCGGTTCTCCTACAAAAGTTAAACAGGTCGAGAATGTTGTTTTCCAAGCAAAGGAGAGCAAACGTTTAACTTCTGCAGACGAAGACATTGACGAATTAATGAAAGAATTGATTACTAACCATACCATCGGCTAATTATGAATAATTTAATTGTATATTGCGAAATTGAAAACGGCATTGTGGCCGATGTTAGTTTGGAACTATTGACAAAAGGTCGCTCTCTTGCAGATAAGTTGGGTTGCCAACTTGAGGCTCTTGTTATTGGTTCGGAACTTTCGGGTGTTGAGAAACAGATATTCCCTTATGGCGCTGACAGAATTTATTTGGCAGACGATAAACGTCTTGCTCCATACACATCGCTTCCTCACACCTCTATTCTTATTGGTTTGTTTAAAGAGATTAAACCTCAAATATGTTTGATGGGTGCAACTTGCATAGGTCGCGATTTGGGACCACGTGTATCATCGGCACTTCATAGTGGTTTGACTGCCGATTGTACATCTTTGGAGATTGGACCTCACACCGACAATAAGAGTGGAAAAACTTACGAAAACCTATTGTATCAAATACGTCCCGCTTTTGGTGGTAACATTGTTGCTACAATTGTTAACCCCGACTGCCGTCCTCAAATGGCTACCGTCAGAGAGGGTGTGATGAAACGCGAAATCTACAACCCCGACCACACAGGAGAAATTGTAAACCTTGACGTTAACAAATATGTTAAAGATGAGGATTTTGTGGTTTCAATAATTGATCGCGAGATTGCTAAATCAAAAATTAATATCAAAGGAGCGCCTGTTGTTGTTGCAGGAGGCTACGGCGTTGGCTCAAAAGAGAATTTCAACCTTCTTTATGATTTGGCTGCAGTTTTAGGCGGTGAGGTTGGTGCTTCGCGTGCTGCTGTGGATGCAGGCTATACCGAACATGAACGTCAAATCGGACAAACAGGAGTTACTGTACGTCCTAAATTGTATATTGCATGTGGTATTTCAGGACAAATTCAACACATTGCAGGTATGCAAGAGAGTTCAATTATAATTTCGGTAAATACCGACCCAGATGCTCCCATCAATGCTATTGCAGACTATGTTATCACAGGTAGCGTTGAGGAGGTACTTCCTAAATTAATTAAATATTACAAGAAAAACAGCAAATAACGATATGGCAAATTTCTATTCGGATAATGCGGATTTAAAACATCATCTTAATCACCCGATGATGCGTCGCCTTGTTGAGTTGCACGAACGCAACTTCACTGAGGCTGAAAAATATGACTATGCTCCTCTTGATTTTGAGGATGCTATGGATAGCTACGAAAAGGTTCTTGAAATTGCAGGAGAGATAAGTGGTGAGATTGTTGCCCCTAATGCTGAAAGCGTTGACCACGAAGGTCCCCATGTAATTAACGGACATGTTAAATATGCATCGGCTACAGAGAAAAACCTCGACGCTCTTATTAAAGCGGGACTTATGGGTATATCTCTTCCTCGTCAATACAACGGTTTGAACTTCTCTCTTGTCCCCTATATCATGGCTGCCGATATGGTTAGCCGTGCCGATGCCAGCTTTGTTAATATTTGGGGATTGCAAGATTGCGCCGAAACTATTAACGAGTTTGCAAGCGAGGAGCAAAAGATGCGTTTCTTACCAAGGGTTTGTGCAGGTGAGACCATGGCCATGGACTTAACAGAGCCAGATGCAGGTTCTGACCTTCAGGCAGTTATGCTTAAAGCCTCTTTCAATGAAGAAGACGGCACTTGGAGATTGAACGGAGTTAAACGTTTTATCACCAACGGTGACGGACATATTCATCTTGTTTTGGCTCGTTCGGAAGAGGGCTCAAAAGATGGTAGAGGTTTGTCAATGTTCATATACGACCGCAACGACGGTGGTGTTGTTGTTCGTCGCATCGAGAATAAAATGGGTATTAAAGGCTCTCCTACTTGCGAATTGGTATTTAAAAATGCCAAAGCCGAACTTTGTGGAGAAACACGCCTTGGTTTGATTAAATATGTGATGGCTCTTATGAACAGCGCACGTTTGGGTATTGCAGCCCAATCGGTTGGTATTTCTGAAGCAGCATACAGAGAGGCTATCCAATATGCAAAAGAGCGTTTCCAATTTGGTAAGCCAATTATCAATTTCCCATCTGTAAGCGAGATTATCTCAACCATGAAAGCTAAGCTTGATGCTTCACGTTCATTGCTTTACGAAACCACTCGTTATGTAGACCTATACAAAACTTTGGAGGCTATTGCAAAAGAGCGCACATTGGAGAAAGAGGAGCGTATGGAGATGAAACAAGCCCAACGCAAAGCAGATGCTCTTACTCCATTGGTTAAGGGAATGAGTAGCGAATTCTGTAATCAAAATGCTTACGACTGCGTTCAGGTTCACGGTGGTTCGGGATTCATGAAGGATTATCCTTGTGAAAGAATCTATCGCGATGCTCGTATCACTTCAATTTATGAGGGTACCACTCAACTTCAAGTTGTAGCCGCAATACGCCATGTTGGTAGCGGAACATACTCTAACATCATTAAAGATTACGAAACTGTTGAGGTTCCTGCAGAATTGGCAGAATTGAAAGCTAAATTGGTGGATATGACAGCATTATACGAAAAGAGTGTCGCCACTGTTACTGCCGACAAGGATGCTCAATATATCGATTTCCATGCTCGTCGTTTGGTTGAAATGGCAGGTCACATAATAATGGGTTACCTATTGTTGCAAGACACTATGCGTAACGAGTCGTTCAGACGTTCAACTGAGAACTACATTCGCTACGGAGAGGCAGAAACAAATAAAAACGCCTTATTTATCGCAAATTTCAAACCCGAAAGCATTGAGTGTTATCTTAACAATTAATTGAGAGCAATTTTTATCTCAATCTAAATAGATTTTATTTACAAAAGGTTGCTATAATGCAACCTTTTGTTGTTTTTTTAGTATATTCGCATACAGATTTAAAAGACATATTATGATTGAATATATTAAAGGTAAAATAACCGAAACATCACCAACAAATGCTGTTATTGAATGTTACGGTATCGGTTATGACGTTAATATCTCGCTTACGACATACTCTCTTTTAAAGGAGGGCGAAGATGCTAAATTGTATATTTATGAGGCTATCAGAGAAGATGCTCACCTACTCTATGGTTTTATAAATAAACGCGAAAGAGAGTTGTTTGTACTTTTAATATCGGTATCGGGCGTAGGTCCGAATACTGCTCGCATTATTTTATCATCTTTCACTCCCGATGAATTGGAAAATGTAATTGCCTCGGGTAATGTTGGTTTGCTTAAAAATGTAAAAGGAATTGGCACAAAAACAGCAGAAAGAATAATTGTTGACCTCAAAGATAAAATAAAAGTGGGTGACTCTACGTTTATTATAGGTACGCGTGAGGGCAATGAGGTTCAAGAGGAGACTGTTGCCGCCTTGGTAATGTTGGGATATGCCCAAGCAGCTGCAAAAAAGGTGGTACAGAAACTTGCAAAGGAGAACCCAAACTACAAAGTGGAAGAGCTTATAAAGATTGCTTTAAAAGCCTTATAGATAACACGTTCCACTTTTGTAGAGTTTAACAAAAGAGAGCGGTTATTAATGAAACAAATTCGGATACTGATTATATTCACAATATTGGCAATAAGCGGAATAGGAGGCTATTCTGCTTTTGCTGCATATAATCAGGTGAAGGAGATACAGGATGTTATCTCTACCGATACCATATCAGTTAAGAACTCGCAACAGACAAAAAAAGAGGAAAAACCTCGATTCTCCGTAAAAAAAACCACCATTGAGGAGTACAACGATTTGAATCATGCAAATTCTGCTGACCTAAAAACTCCCGAAAATATAAAATCAGTTATTGAATATGACTATGCAACAGGGTGTTACATTATGCGAACCCAAGTTGCAGGAATGGATATATCCACACCAATGATGCTTACCTCAAAGGAGTATAACGACTACTCTTTGAGAAAATCGATGCAGGCATATTACCACGAAAAGAACAACGAAAATATCAAAGGAGGCAAAAAGAAGTTTGATATTTTTGATATGCAATTCAACATTGGTCCTTTGGATAAAGTTTTCGGCCCCGGAGGTGTAAAAATCACGACACAAGGTTCGGCAGAGTTGGTAATGTCCATAAAGACAAATAAAACCGACAACCCTGCCCTTTCGATGGAGGCACGAAAAAAGACCTACTTCGATTTTGACGAGAAGATTCAAGCCAATGTAAAGGCTTCGGTCGGAGATAAACTAAACTTCTCAATGAACTACAATACCGATGCTACCTTTAGTTTTGATTCTCAAAAACTTAATCTTAAATACGAAGGTGAAGAAGACCAGATAATTAAGAGCATTGAGGCAGGTAACGTAAGCATGAACACAAATTCTTCTCTTATTCAGGGAGGAACTTCGTTGTTTGGTATTAAAACGAAATTGCAATTCGGAAAACTTACCATGACCGCTCTTGTTTCTCAACAAGAGGCGGAATCGAAAAAGGTAAATTCAAAGAACGGTTCGCAACTTACCGAATTTACCTTGGGTGTTGATAAGTATGATGAGAATAGACACTTCTTCATGGCTCACAACTTCCGCGACAACTACGAGGAGAGCGTGGCAAAACTTCCATATATTTCGTCAGGAGTAACAATTAACCGTATTGAGGTATGGGTTACAAACAAAAAGGGAAGTTATGGCAATGCCCGAAACCTTATAGCTTTTGCCGACTTGGGAGAGGAGAAACAAGAACACATATCAAACAACCACTGGAGTGCAACAGGATACAAATCGCCTGCCAACGATGCAAACACCCTTTACAAGGAGATTATAAACTCATATCCACAAGCCCGTAATATTTCGCTTGTGGGTGAAGCTCTTGCTCCGTTAGAGGCTTATGGCATTACAGGAGGTAAAGATTTTGTTAAAATTGAGAGTGCAAGACGTCTTGAGGCAAACGAATACTCTGTAAACACTCAATTGGGTTATATCTCGCTTAATCAACGTATTAATGCCGACGAGGTTATAGCTGTCGCTTATGAATACACCAAAAACGGAGAGGTTTTTCAAGTGGGTGAATTTGCCGCAGATATAAGTGACGCATCATCAAGTTTGATTGTTAAGATGTTGAAATCTACCACAGTGATGACATCTGAACCCATCTGGGACCTTATGATGAAGAACATCTACTCTCTTGAGGCATACCAAATTCAAAAGGAGAAGTTCAAACTGCAAATATATTACCGAAACGACACTTCGGGTACTCAAGTCACCTACATGAGCTTGGGTGACATTAAGGGCAAACAGCTTATCAAAGTAATGAACCTTGACAGATTGGACTCAAAAGAGGAGCCTAATCCTGATGGTGTGTTTGACTACGTTGAGGGATATACCGTTACATCATCAAAGGGCAGAATTATATTCCCCGTTCTTGAGCCATTTGGTTCGCATCTTAAGAAGATGATCGGAGGTTCGGTACCTGATATAGACAAGTATATATACCAAGAGTTGTACGACTCAACACAAACAGTTGCAAGACAGTTTACCGATAAAAACAAATTCACTCTTCAAGGAGAGTACAAAGCTTCATCGGGAAATACAATACAGCTTAACTCTATGAACGTTGCCAGAGGTTCGGTAAAAGTCACTGCCGGCGGTGTTACTCTTGTTGAGAACGTGGATTATACGGTGGACTATACAATGGGAACTGTTACCATTATCAACCAAAGTTACACGGATGCAGGCAGTAACATTCAGGTTTCGCTTGAGAGCCAAGAGATGTTTAACATGCAGCGGAAAACATTGGTTGGTTTGGACTTGAACTATGATTTTACCAAAAATTTCAGAGTTGGAGCAACCATTATGCATATGGGAGAAAAAGCTCTTACCGAAAAGCTTACAGTAGGGAATGAGGTTATAAACAACACCATTTGGGGAGCAAACACCTCATAC
Organism: Muribaculaceae bacterium; assembly: GCA_017546805.1. Classification (GTDB taxonomy): domain Bacteria; phylum Bacteroidota; class Bacteroidia; order Bacteroidales; family G3-4614; genus Caccoplasma_A. Next base: position 32,907 of record JAFYRT010000066.1, read on the forward strand.
TCAACCGAATTCCAATGGCTTACAAATTGGGTTAACCGAATTCCAATGGTTAATGCCACCGCACCATCAAAATTTTCAATCAATGCTGAGTTTGCGCAATTGATTCCATCTACAAAACAGTCGAAAGCGGTATCATACATTGATGATTTTGAGTATTCGCAATCGCAAAACGATATTCGATTGCCATACGCATGGAACCTTGCCTCTACCCCATCAATGTTTGCGGAGTCAAAACTTACAAACGATGTTGGTTATGGCAAAAACAGAGCCTTGTTCGCATGGTATTATATCGACAGGCTATTTACTCAAAAGAACTCCAATTTAACACCTGTGCATATTAAAAACGACCTTAACCAACTCTCAAACCACTATGTCAGAGAGGTGCAATCGTCAGAGGTGTTCCCAAACAGAGAGTTAAGCTACGGAGAGTCATCGTTGTTGCAGGTTCTTAACCTATCGTTCTACCCTACCGAACGTGGCCCTTACTCGTTGGATGCATCAGCCATTAACCCTGACGGTTCGTTGCAAAACCCTGAGATGCGCTGGGGAGGTATAATGCGAAAAATGGATAATACCGATTTTGAATCGGCAAACATAGAGTATCTTCAATTCTGGATGCTCGACCCATTCATTTACGACAAAGACAACGGAGGTTATCTATACTTCAACTTTGGAGAAATATCGGAAGATATTCTTAAAGATGGAAAGAAGTCGTTTGAAAATGGTCTTCCGACAGATGACAATGGAGATATGGTAGAGAACACCGTATGGGGTAAAGTTTCACGCCAACAATCGGTTACATATGCTTTTGACAACAACTCTGCAGCTCGTACCAAACAAGATGTTGGTTTGAACGGATTATCTTCAGAAGAGGAGCAAAACTTCGGAGTGTACAAAAACTATGTTGAGCAGCTTCGCAATGTTCTTTCGCAAGAGACTCAACAAAGATACATCTACGACCAATTCTCACCCTTTAACGACCCTGCAGGAGACAACTACCATTTTTACAGAGGTAGCGATTATGACGATGCAGAGGCTTCAATTTTAGAGCGTTACAAACACTATAACGGAACAGAGGGCAACTCGATATCTCCCGATGAAGCTTCCGATTCGGAATATCAATCATCAAAGAGCGTTCCCGATGTTGAGGACATAAACCAAGACAACACTTTGGACGAGTATGAGAGATACTACCAATACGGTATCAAGATTACCCCCGAAGATCTTGTTGTGGGACGTAACTATATTACTGCCGAGCAAGAGAGTTCTGTATCGCTTCGCAACGGAGAGAATGCCACAGTAAAATGGTATCAATTTAAAATTCCTTTGAAAGAGGTTACTGGTGACGGAAGCCATATGCCTCGCGAAACAGTGGGTTCAATTCAAGACTTCAAAACTATCCGTTTTGCCCGTATGTTTATGACAGGATTCAAGAAGGAGGTGCATCTTCGCCTTGCCTCTTTGGAACTTGTCAGAGGAGATTGGCGCAGTTATAATTTGAGACTTCACAACGACGATAAGAGTGGTGGCACCACACTGCCTGCCGAAGGAGATTTGGATGTTTCGGTTGTAAACATTGAGGAGAATGCAGGTCAAAAACCTGTGAACTATGTTCTTCCTCCGGGGGTTACACGTATTATCTCGCCCGACCAATCTCAAATCACTCAACTTAACGAGCAATCCATTTCGTTGAAGGTTACAAACCTTCCATCTAAAAATGCCCGCGCAATATACAAAACTTCGGGATTAGACGTAAGAAACTACGAGAGATTGCAAATGTTTGTCCATGCCGAAAAACTGATTGACGACAAAACAAGTTTGAAAGATGGCGAAATTTCGGTTTTCGTTAGGGTTGGTAGCGACATTCGTTCGAACTATTACGAATACGAGGTACCTGTTCGCCTAACTCCTGAAGGAAACTATAACACATACAATACAAACGACCAAGAGGCTGTTTGGCCCGAGAGCAATATGATTGACTTCCCTCTATCGCTTTTAACCGAGGTTAAAAAGCAACGTAACAGTGCAAAATCGAGAGGTGAAGCGGGAGTATCGTATGGCAACCCCTACTCTATATACGACCCCGAAAAGAAAACCAATAAAGTTACAGTTGTTGGTAACCCCTCTGTATCGAATTTGGAATCGGTTGTTATAGGTGTCAGAAACAACTCTGCCACAACAAAAGATATTATTGTATGGGTAAACGAGATGCGCCTATCGGGATTCAAACAAGACGGAGGTTGGGGATTTAAGGCTGATGCCAACCTGAATGTTTCGGACCTTGCCACAATTGCAGGAGGAACACACATAGAGACTGCAGGATTTGGAGGAGTTGATCAAACTTTGAACGATAGAAGAATGGAAGACTATTATCAATACAACTTCTCGTTTATGGTTGATGCCGGAAGATTCCTTCCAGAAAAAGCTAAACTCAAGGCTCCAATATACTACTCATATTATGAGGAGAGAAACATGCCTAAATACAATCCATTAGACGAAGATGTATTGATGGATGACGCATTGGAGGCTTGTGCCACAAAGGCTGAGAAAGATTCAATTAAGAACATTGTATTAGACCGATCTCGTACTCGCAGTTTCAGCCTTACAGGATTTAAATTTGATATTCAGAGCAAGAATCCCATGCCTTGGGACCCTGCAAACTTAACAATGAGTTATTCGAGCAACAAGCAAGATAACCAATCAATCACAACCGAATTTGAGAACAGCAGAGACCGCAGATTTAACTTAAACTACTCTTATACTCCGTTTGTTAAACCTTGGCAACCCTTTGCTAAGATAAAAAGCAAATCGAAACATCTCGATCCGTTTAAGGAGATGGCTATAAACTACGTTCCAAACTCTATTACATTCAGCACCACAATTTCGCGTATGTATAACGAGCAACAAGAGCGCAATATAGAGAATGATGCTTCGGCACAAATTCCTGTGTCGGTTAACAAAAACTTCTATTGGGACAGACAGTTTGCCATTCAATGGAACATTTTACGTTGTACAAACTTGTCGTTCTCGTCAATGACAAATGCTCACATTGATGAACCTTCGGGCGTGGTTAACAAAACTCTCTTCCCCGACGAATTCAAGGCTTGGAAAGACACTGTTACTGAGAGTATTCTAAAACTTGGTACTCCATGGAAATATAACCAATCGTTCAATGCATCGCTTAACCTTCCACTTTCAAAGAGTCCTATTTTGGATTGGGTTAACCTTCAAGGAACATACGCGGCAACATACTCTTGGGACAGAGGTGCTTTCATCGACGAAAACACTGTTATCGGAAACACCATTAACAACAATGCACAGTTGGGAGTTACAGGTAAGTTCAACTTTGAGACACTATACAACAAATCGAAGTATTTGAAAGAGGTTAACCGTAAATTCTCAAGTTCGTCAAAAAACAGCAGAAGCACCACTAAAAAGAAAAGCTCTTCTCGCTCGTCATCTTCGTCAAAGAAGAGTGCCAACCAAAACACTTTCGAGCAGAAGGTTATTTTGTCGAAAGACAGCGGTGTTGTTGTTAAACACAACTTGGATACTAAAAAACTCAGAATCGTGGGTAGAACCGAAGAGGGAAAACTATACACAATCAAATACAAGACCATAAACAAAAACAGCATCAGAATCAAAAACTTAGACTCTGCCAACATAACAGTTAAAATCAGCCGTACAGTTCCTGTAACAAACAAAGAGAATAGCAAATTGTATAAGACAGGAGAGTATCTTGCAAGATTTGCAATGATGCTACGCAACGTAAACGTTCAATACAAATATACAAGCTCAATGACACTCCCATCGTTTACACCGGGAGTATCCGATATTTTGGGACAAAACACAGCTACAAGTTCGTTATCGCCCGGACTCGATTTTGCATTTGGTATGCCCGGAGAGAGCTATATTGATAAAGCCATTGATAAAGGTTGGCTGATAACAAACAACTCGTCGTTGGTGTCACCGGCAATATCAATGATATCGAAAGATTTGATGATTGATGCAACTGTTGAGCCTCTTAAAGGTTTGAAAATTACCCTTACAGGAACATACTCAAAAAGTAGCAACAACCAAATTCAGTTTATGTTTGACGGAAGACCTACTACTCGTGGAGGAAGTTTCTCAATGACAACAGTAGGTATGCAAGGCATCTTTAAAGGTATGAATGCCGATAAAGGTTATCAATCGGATAACTTCGATAACTTCATAGCATACCGCAACGTAATTGCAGGACGCATGGAGAGTGCCTACGCAGGAGTTAAATATCCTTCGGCTAAATTCATAAACGAAAAGATGCTGAACGGCAAACCATATAACTCGGCAAACGGAGGAGTGAAGAAAACCTCATCGGATGTTATGATTCCTGCATTCTTGGCAGCATATACAGGTAGAGATGTTAACACCATTGAGCTTACAGCATTCCCAAGCATGAAGCGCATATTGCCTAACTGGCGCGTAAGCTATGACGGATTATCGAAACTCAAAAAGATGAAAGAGCATTTCAAGAGCTTCACATTCACACATGCTTACAGCTGTGTTTATAGCGTAGGGTCGTTTACATCGTTCTTGAATTGGGCTGACGCAGGTGATGGTTACGGATTTGTCAAAGACGAACAGACAGGTTCTCCCCTTCCCTCATCGCCATACGATATTGGTTCGGTTGTGCTTACCGAGAGTTTTAACCCGCTATTGGGTATAGATATGACATTGAGAAACAGCATATCTATAAGATCGTCATACAAAGATAGCCGTACAACAACTCTTAATCCATCTTCGGGACAGATTGTAGAATCGGCATCGCGTGAGCTTTCAGTTGGTGCAGGTTATACCTTTGTAAACTTTAGCTTTGGTAAAGGAAATTCTCGTAATGCAGGAGGTTTCAGTAGCGACCTTAAACTACAAGCAGATATTTCGTACAGAACATCTACTGCTCTTATTCGTAAAATTGAGGAGTATTTCACTCAAGCGACATCGGGTGCAAAGACATTCTCTATTAAAGTTTCTGCAAACTATGCTGTAAGCCGTATGCTTACTGTTAAAGCATTCTACGACCACCAAATTAATACACCGCTTATATCTTCAACTTCGTACCCAACAACCGATATAAGCTACGGTATTGCTGTTCAGTTGAACCTGTCTAAGAGACAGTAGTTTAAACAATTAGGAATTAGGAATTAGAAATTAGGAATTAGTTCGTGACTTCGTCACAATTAGGAATTAGAAATTAATTTCCCATTTCTAATTCCTAATTCAACAAAACTTATTTCTCTTTTTTTAGAACGTAACGGCGGTAGTACGATATGCAAAGTGAAGTAAGAGGAAGTGCAATAATCAATCCTACAAAGCCTAACAGTGTACCCCAAATAGATAGAGACAAAAGTATTATGGCTGGATTAAGACCTACGGCTTTACCCATTATTTTGGGGACAAGAAACATATCTTGTATTATCTGCACCACAACAAATACCACCAATACCCACATAAAGAGCCACCAGAAGTTTTCGCCTGTCTCTGCCGCTTGCAACATGGTAAGCAGTATTGCAGGAACAAATCCTATGGTTTGTAGATATGGCACAATATTAAGAAAACCTATAAACAAGCCCAAAAGAATTGCGAGTGGCATTCCAACAATAGAAAAACCTATAGCAAAGAGTATTCCCACACAAAAGGCAACAGTTGCCTGACCTCTGAAATATGTGTTCATACTATCCTCAATATCGTCAATCAATGTCAATACCGAGGTTTTATATTTATCGGGTATCAAAGAGCGGAATCCCTCTTGCACCTCTTGGTAATCCAACAGAATGAATATGAGATAGAGAACAATAACAAACAATCCCAAAATAGTCATTACAAATGTTGTTGTACCCGATATTATTGAGATTCCACCTGTGAATAGTCCGTTTAGAACCGATTTTATATTCTCAAGCGTTGCAATTTGCGATATATTCTCCCAATTGAGAACAGACACAATATAACCTCTCCAAGTCTCCGGGATAAACGATAGCGAGTTTATTGATGAGGCATAACCCTTTATCAACTCTTTTACTGCACCCACCTCGTTTATTATCATTGGAAACACCAAAGCACCCACAGCCACAATTGCCAAAAGAATTGACACAAGTGCCATGGCTACCGAAGCAGCTCGGTTCTTGATTTTACATTTTACCTGAAAAAATTGCACCAATGGGTGGGTAAAATATGCCATAAGCCACGCAATAAGGAATGGCAAAAGAACACCTTTAAGCAGATGCAAAAGGTAATAAGCACCAATCAACGATGCTACTATAATGATAATTCTGACTACTCGGTCAAAAGTATAGGGAGTTCTCATCTCTTCCATAATATTTGCTTTTATTTTGCGAAGGTAGTTTATTTGTTTCACTTTTTAAAATATAATGCGTATTTTTGGAATAATCTCATAATCCGCTAAGAATAAAAAGTTTATGCGGAAAGTTTAAGAACGAGGTAATGAGTTGGCAACTGTTCTAATTTCTACATACTTGCGTGATTTGCATTGATGTACAACTCATCTTGGAACAAAGGTACAACTTTTTTATGAACGAGCAAAAAGGCGGTGCATTTTTCATTATTGTAGAGTAGAATTGGTCTATCATCAATCTGCGATATATGAGTTTCCCGATTCCGTCATTCGCCCCTTTCCTTTGCTCGTCTGCGAAGGTAGTACATCAGCCATTGAAAGTTGAAAGGTCGGGGCGGCAAGCCGTTTCGGTCGGAATCTTCCTCCTATGGAGAGTATTCAGCCCGAAAACCTTTCCCCTTTCAATGGCTGTACTTAGAAATGCAGACGGCAACGGAAATGAACGACTGACGAAAATGTAGATAAAGATAAACAGACAGCATACAAACGGATTAAATAACTGATAACCAGATCGTATGCTGTTCTTGTTTCAATCCATAGGGGCACTGTTTTTTTGCATCAGATGAATATAGGGCAAGCGGCAAATTTCACTCCCTCCAAAAATATAGTTGGGTTATCCGCTGCCATTCATCAAGTGCTTGCCGTTGTACTCCCGTTTCAATGCCTGTTCAATCTCACTTCGCTTATACAGGACTTTGCCACCGAGAACATAGTAAGGCAATGTTCCATTGCTTCGATACTCGCTCAATGTCCTTCGGCTGACTTTAAGCATATATGCCACTTCTTTGTCGCATAGATACTCATCATCGTTCTGTATGGCTACACCGTCTTTTGGCATTCTATCGAGAATCTCAGATAGTTGGTCGATACTCTCGTGAATGGACTGCATCCACGCATCATCTTTGGTTCGCATCTCTTGATACATAGTTCAAATGGATTTATTGTTATACATCGATTAGATTTCTCTCCCTCTCCACTTGGCTTCTTTTCGTCTGTCCTCTACCTTAGTGATAATACTATCCACATCTTCGGGGAGGTAGTAGGTGCGGTTGCCGATTTTGGTATAGGCAAGCGTACCATTATCACGCAAGGTCTGTAATGTACGCTTGCTAATCTTCAATCTCTGACAAACATCCTGATGGTCGAGCCAATTGTTTGTCTTTTTCTTGCTACCCTTGACAACGGGTGAGTTTGATACTCGCAGAATGAACTGCTCAACCTTCGTGGCAAATTCCTCGAATGCCTTTCGCTCAAAAATTATCAATTCCATACGCTTTTGTTTTATATTATTTCACTTGTTTTTCTTGTTCGCACTGCTAAATAAGAAAGAGATTTTCATACTTCAATGGCACTAACCATAGGTGTCATTGCTTGTCATATCGTTTCATCATAGATACGATAATCAGCCATTGAGATAGCCTCTGTTCTCATACGCAGTTTCGTTTTCTGAGGGCAAAGAAAGAGATAAGTAATCACACCTCAATCATACGGTGAGTCTGTTGCAGTATGTGGCACAGTTCGTGGCGCTTTTAGATGTATATGATGATACATTTCTAAGCATACATCACATTGTAACCAATATTATATAAGAATACCCCCAAGCGATTACCCGTCTCGGATCTTGTCCTCTGCATTGCCGTTTGTCAGACCAATACTTATCCGTCTGTCAAACTTCTGCTCCGAACAGCCGAAACAGATAGTCGCTGATTCTATGACAGCAGCATAGCGGATAGACCAACTCCCGACACTTCGGCAGTCCGTCTATCCGCTATCGTATTTAAGTTCTTAATTTCCTCAATTAAGCATTTTGCCACAATCCATCATAGCC
>JAFYRT010000067.1 GCA_017546805.1 Muribaculaceae bacterium
AAAAATTATAAGTTTCTGACTAATGTGTCTATCATATTGATTTCTAATAATAGTACAAGCCCTACTTAATAAGAACATTCGTAATGTATTAATTGACAATCAAATATATTTATTGTATATTTTTTTACCGGACACCAATATATAAAAATATGGCGAGGGTATTTCTCCTCGCCATAACTCCCGTAATATAATAGATTATATTATAAGGTATATGCACTCAGTTTTGCAAGGCTCATGTAGTATGCTCTTTCGGCATCTAAAGCCATTGTGCGAGCATCGTAATACATCTGCACCTCTACAATGTAGTCAAGCATAGTAATCTCTCCACATTCAAGAGCTTTGCCCAAATAGGTCATATTAGACAATTGTTCAACAGCAGCTTTTGTCTCTGCTGCACTTCTTTGCAGAATAACACTCTTTTCGTAGTCGTTTTTTATTTGGTAATAGAAATTAACCTCTGCCTCTTTTTTTCTACTCTCAGATGCAATAGCGTTTGCTTTGGCAGACTTGACTTTGTTAATGTCTGCCCAAAGAGGTATGCTCATTCCTATTGTAATACCGTTGAGTTTATTCTCATCTTCCCATTCACGAGAGTATTCTGCCGAAAGTTTTGGAGCCCATGCCGAGCGATTTAGTTTAATTGCCTTTTCGTATAATTCAACCTCGTTTCTTGCATATTCCAATACAGGATTTAAGGATTCAGCCTCAGTATACCATACGTCAAACAGAGGTAGGGGAGCAATGTCGTCAAATCGTTCAACATTTAGTGTAATATCTTTACCTCCGTTTAGAATAGATAGTTGAGACAATATATCCTGTTTGTCTGCAACAACAATAGCCAATTCTCCTTTAGCCAATGCCAAATCAAGTTTAGCTTTGTTAAGCTCCAGAATAGATACATCTCCATTCTCATATCTCTTTTTAAACAGAGTTACATTCTCTTTTGCCAACTCCAATCTCTCGTTAAGCTCTTTGTATAGAGCATTGTGATAAATCAAGTCATAGCATAGAGTTTTGGCTTCGAGTAACAGATTTATTCTCTCTCTCTTGTACTCAATATCCAAAAGTTGGTTTTGTTTGTTTGCAACTCCGCTTTTATACCCGAGTATGGTTTGAAAATCAAACTCTTGACTTACGGTAATGCCTTTACCCCTTGTGGGAGAGTTGGCTCCCCAAATATAGTTGAATTCAACTTCGGGATTAGACAATGTAATATCTTCTTTGTTAGCGTATTTTTGAGCATTGTTCGATTCTCTTAATGATTTAAGAGTAAGATTATTTGTTTCAATCTCTGATAAAACGCTCTCTATTGTGCCTGTTTGAGCCAAAGAGACAAGAGATATTGAAACTAAAGCAACAAGTATATAGAATCTTTTAATCATAATCTGTTTCCTCCTTTCTTTCTCTCTATAATCATATAAACAACAGGTATAACAAACATATTCAGTAGAGTGGAAGAGAGTAATCCACCAAGAATAACTTTTGCCATCGGGCTTTGAATCTCGTTTCCTGGTAACTCACCGCCAATAGCCAAAGGAATAAGAGCAAGCATTGATGTAAGTGCAGTCATGATAATAGGATTTAATCTATCGATTGAGCCTTCAATGATTGTCTCTTTTAAACACTTTCCTTCATCTCGCAATGAGTTGTATCTACTTATCAATAGCATACCATTACGAGTTGCAATGCCAAACAGAGATATAAAACCAATGATTGCAGGTATGCTTATAATGCCATCTGTAAAACGTAAAATAAACACTCCTCCAATAAGAGCCAAAGGAAGATTTAAAAGAATAACTCCTGCCTGAATACTGTTCTTAAATTGATTATACAATAATAGAAATATTACTATAATGGAGAACATCGACATAATGCTCAAACGTTTCGAAGCCTCTGCCTCGCTTTCAAACTGACCTCCATATTCAATGTGGTATCCTTCTGGAAGAGCAATATTCTCTTTTACACGTCTCTTTATCTCATTAACACCTCCAAGCAAATCTCCATCAACCATATTTGCCGATACAACAATTTTTCGTTCGGCATTCTCTCTGCTAATTGTGTTGGGTCCCATAGTAGATTCAACTTTGGCAACATAGTGCAAAGGAATTTTATCTTCTCCCGAATCAATAAGCATGCTTTTAATATCATCGATTGAGGTTCGTTTGTTGTCATTAAGTTTCACTGTAACATCAAAAGTGCTGTTCCCGTCATAAACTTGCGAAACAACCTCTCCTGCCAATAGGATATTTATAGCCTCTCCAAACTCGCCAAGAGTGATACCATAATCCGACAATAACTCTCTGTTTGGGGTAATTCTCAATTGAGGACGTTCAATTTGTTGTTCAACATTAATATCGGCAATACCATCAATATCATTAATTAATCGTTTGATGTCGTTACCAATTTTATACATCTGTTTAAGGTCTTTGCCAAAAATCTTAATAGCAATGTTAGCCCTTGTTCCTGACAACATGGCGTCGATGCGATGCGATATGGGTTGCCCAATCTCAATGTTCACACCCGGAAGAACCGAAAGTTTCTCTCTAACCTCGGCAATCATCTCTTTTTTGCTTCTATCTTTAAGTTCAAATGGAGCCTCAATCTCTGATGCATTAACACCAAAAGAGTGTTCGGCAAGTTCAGCTCGTCCTGTTTTTCGAGCTACGGTTTTAATTTCGGGTACAGTAAGCAAAATCTCTTCTGCCAAACGTCCAACCTTGTCACTCTCTTCAAGTGAAATACCTGGTACTGAACTGATATTTATAGTAAATGAACCTTCATTGAATTGAGGTAAGAAGCTTCGTCCTAAAGTAAAAAATATTCCTATTGCTGCAATTACAAGAATAATGGTTGGAATAATAACCGCTTTTTTATGATTCAAGGTCCACTCTAACCCATGTTTATACCACTTGCCTAAATATCGCGAAACAATAGGCTCTTTCTCCTCTTTTTTATTACTCTTTCCTCCCAACAAATAGCTACACATTACAGGAGTAAGTGTAAGGGCAATAACAGTTGATGCAAACAGAGCAACAATAAAAGATATGCCAAGAGGTACCAACATTTTACCCTCCATGCCCGAAAGGAAGAATAGAGGTAAGAAGCTTACCACAATAATCAAAGTTGAGTTTAGAATGGGCATACGCACCTCTTTCGAAGCTTCAAAAACAACTTTCAATGTCGATAATCTATTGTTCTCATCCTTTGCATTATTTTGTTTCAATCGTTTATAAACGTTTTCAACATCCACAATGGCATCGTCAACAAGCGAACCAATTGCAATTGCCATACCTCCTATACTCATGGTGTTTATGGTTAACCCCATTAGTTTGAGAGTAAGAATTGAAACAAGCAGAGCCAAAGGAATTGTTACAATGGAGATGATTGTTGTACGAACATTCATTAAAAATAAAAACAGAATGATTACGACAAATATACCACCTTCGTAGAGCGATTTTTGTATATTGCTTATCGAACTCTCAATAAAACGAGATTGTCGGAATATATTAGTATCAACCTCAATGGATTCGGGCATTTGCCCTTTAATATCATCCATTACTCGCTCAATATTTTGAGTCAACTCCATAGTCCCTGCTTCGGGCTGTTTGGTAACAGTAATTAATACAGCAGGTTTCCCTCTCAGTGATGCCAAACCCAATTTGGGAGCCTTAGCTCCTATCTTAACTTCGGCAATATCGTAGAGGTGAATATGTTCTCCTTCGGTACGTTTTATCAAACACTCACCCATATCATCGGCACTCTTTGAAGATATTGTACCTCTGATTATATATTCGTTTCCATATTGATAGATAATACCACCTGCAGCATTCTCATTAAGGTCTCTTACGTCTCTCATGACATCGTCAAGGCTTACACCATAGTGACGCATCTTATTTGGATCTAACAAAATCTGATACTCCTTAACATCACCACCAATAACGTGAACTTGTGCCACTCCTCCAATAGAAAGAAGTCGGGGACGTATCAAGAAATCGGCAGTAGTTCTAATGTCAAGTAATGAAACCGAATCAGACGATAGTCCAATAATCATAACCTCTCCCAATATCGATGTTTGAGGTCCTAATTGCGGAGTACCAGCACTATTGGGTAGCTTGCCTGATAGGGTAGAGAGTTTTTCTGAAACAATTTGTCGAGCCAAATATATATCTGTATCCCAATCGAATTCAACCCATACAATAGAGAATCCTGTTGTCGAAGATGAACGCACTCGACGAACACCTGTTGCTCCGTTAACAGCTGTCTCTATAGGAAATGAAACCAATCTCTCAACCTCCTCAGGAGCAAGTCCGGGAGCTTCGGTCATGACGGTTACGGTTGGAGCATTGAGGTCTGGAAATACGTCAACCTCCATGTTCTTGGCTGTATATATACCTCCAAAAAGAAGCAACACAGCAGCCATTATAACAACCAATCTGTTGTCTAACGAAAACTTTATGATTTTATTAAGCATTTTATCAATTCTTTTTTAGTTCAAAAAACTTTAATCGTATCGGCAGCCAATAATTAATGGCTGTGTGAATGTCCTTCGGGGATAACACTTTTGCGAGATGCAGCTTTAAGTTGATGAACACCATTAATAACAACCAAATCTCCGCTGCTCAAACCTTTTACAACTTTTACAGCTTCTCCATTGTTTTCGGCAATTTCAATCTCTGTTTTGCGGAAGTGTTCGCAGTCAAGAGCAACATATACATAGTATAGACCCTCTTCTTCGCAAATGGCATTTTCAGGAATAGCCAAAGAGTTCTCTTCTGTTTTTGTTAAAATGTAGATATTTGCATAGCTACCGGGTATTAAGTTGTATTTATTCTCAAACTCAAAAGTAACAGGAATATAGTTTTCCCCATGCGTGATATATTTGCCGTATGAGAGAACCTTACCTTTCATCTCAGATAATTTATATAGCTTATCATCCATTGGAAGTTTAAAGTTTGCACTCTCAATTTCTGGTAAGTGAGTAAAGTCTTCATGTTCAATATTTGCTCTTAAAAGAAGGCTTCTATTTTGGCTTATCATGGCAATGGTTTGTCCTGTCGTAACGTAATCTCCATTATTTACCATTATTTGAGAAATGTATCCATCTCCCGGAGCGATAACAGACGAACCTTTCTCTTCATTCCCATTTATAGCCTCGTATGCAGCTTTGGCGTTTTCATATTCAACTTTAATCTCTGTAAAATCTTTCTCACTGATGATTTTATCATCAACTAAAGACAAAGCTCGTTCATAATCTTTTTTAGCTTTGTTATAAGCAATTTTTGTGCGGTAAGCCACATCTCCATCTTGTAAATTTGAAGAAGAAATAGAGAACAAAGTTTTACCCTTATTTACATATGAACCATCAACAGGAAATGGGTTACCAAATAGGATAACACCAGAAGTCGGAGCTACAATGTATATAGCGTCACTTGGTGATGAGATAACATCACCACTACATTTTATTATATTTGCAAATGGGGCATACTCAATTTTTCTAACTTTAAGATTGGCATTTTCAGATTGTTTGTGAGTAAAAACCACAACATTCTCATCATCCTCTATTACTGCGTGAGGATGATTGTGTCCATGGTCATGGCTATGTTCGTGGGCATGTTCATGTTCGTGGCTCTCAACATGAGAGTGGTTATCTACACTTTCATTTTCATGAGAGTGATTATGTCCACTCTCTTTACAACCCCATAGGGCAACTGTTGCCGCAATGGCAATTGGTATATAAAATTTTCTCATAGCATAATGATTATAATAACAATGCCGCTGTAACTCGCATGGATACAGAGGAATTGCAAAAATATAAAATTAGATTATTGTAAAAATATATAGAAAGTTAAAAAAAAGGAAGTTAAGCAAAAGGAGGGGCTCTTAACTGTGTCTCATTTGAGAGCAATATAGTCTTAACGGTGTAGTCGTGAGAAAATAATTTTTCCCCATTTATATATGTAAAACTATATTTAAAGAGATCAATATCAAAATATTCTCCAAAAGAGATCTTTGTCTTTTCTTTGTTGTTGTCATCACACTTTGTTAGTATAGAATCGTTTCCTTTCAAAAAAGGACACTCCTCGCAGTTGTTGTTATTACAACAATTTCCCTCTTCTTCTGAATTAGAACAAGCATCTTTGTGACAGTCAACATGTGTGAGATTTAATCCAAAAACAAGTATGCCGTCATGATGATGATGAGGTACAATGGTTGTCGCAATCCATAATAAGGTTGCAAACCATAAGAATAATATTGTAACTCTCCTTCTCATCATAAAACAGTTTTTATATAGTTGGTATGCAAATTTAAAGCATAAATTTAAACTCTACAAATCTTTGTTGTTTATCTTGTATCTGAAAAAAGCAACAATGGATAAGATAACGATACATATATAAAATCCAACTATATATTCTACCGCAGGAGGTGCATCATTGTTACCATATGAGTGAAGTCCCGAAAGATAGTAGTTAACACCAAAATAGGTCATTAAAACCGCGAGAGATGCAATTACAGAAAGAGCCGAGAAGATAATCTCGTTTTTAAGTTTTGGTACCAATCTTGTATGAGTGACAACAGCATAAATCAAAATGGTGATTAATGCCCAACTCTCTTTCGCATCCCATCCCCAATATCTTCCCCACGATATATTTGCCCATACAGCACCTAAAAAAGTACCAATGGTAACCAATATCAAACCGATGTACATTAAAAGTTCATTAATCGAAGTCAACTCTTTTATTGTAGATGTATGGCTTTTCTTAAAACTCATGAATAGGGTATATACTCCTATAATTGCGCAAATACCAAAGAATCCATAGCTTGCGGTTATGACGGTAACATGTAAAATAAGCCATGGCGAATTTAATACAGGCATAAGAGGAGTAATCACAGGATCTAACCAATTTAGAGAAGATATAAATAGTGTTACTGCTGCCATAACAGAGGATAGGGCAAAAACAATGTAGCTTCGTTTCATAAACAAAAGTCCGCCCAATACCATGCACCATGCAATATATAACATGGTTTCGTATGTATTACTCCATGGTGGTTGTTCCGAAACATACCAACGCAAAATGATACCCGATGTGTGAAGGAGAAATATTGCGAACACTCCACCCATAACAGCACCCATTTTTATCTGTTGCATAAATGTTGTTCCGTTGGAGTATTTTATAGCTAAAACGAATAATATAATACCTAAAATTATGTAGCCTAATGCTGCAATTTTAAATATAGGAGCTTTGCTGTATATGATAGATAGTCGACTTTTGGTCGGGGAGGGAAGCTCTCCGCAGTATTTCATCTCCTGAAAACTTGTAATATGGTCAATTATCTCATTCGAATCGACGCCTGTTATTTTATCAATTATATAATTATTAATGGCAGAAGCTACAAAAATAGAATCTCTACCTTTGAAAACATTCCTATCCGGAGAAACCCATTTGCCCTCATCTGTAGGATAAATTTTTAATAGTGAACAATTGATTAATGCCGAGAATATGCGCGCTCTCTCATCAAGTTTTTTTAGCTCTTTTGCATCAATATCTGCATGCTTGAATGAATTTATTTTGTAAGTTCCATCTGGGTCGAACAAAGAATTAAAAGATACATACTTGTCATTGTCGCTATTTAAGTATTTTCTAATTCCGTTATCAGGGCAATATATAATTGGAGAGTTACACCATACATCAGCTTTTACAATAAAACTCATATAGAGTCTTGCTCCCCACTGTTTATTGTTTTCTCCGTTTGAGTGGGTAATCTTTCTCAATATTGTTCTTGCGTGGCACTCCAAAGGCTCAATAATGCCATTATTGCTTAGAACAAAAACATTTTCCCACTTTTGTGCATCTTCATAAGGAATAAGTAGTTTTTCATCAATATTCAAATTCGAAGCATTAATAGTCGCAGATGAAGATAGTAGGACTATTATAAAGGTAATTTTACCTCCCTTTGATGATATTGATTTTAGAATATCTTTTATTCTTCCGTTTTTGCCAAACATTGAGAGAGTAAAGCCAAATAGAAGCAATATATATCCTATATATGTTATTATAGTACCGGCATAGTCGTTATTTATAAGAAAAGTGGAGCCATTCATATCTTCGTCATAAGAGAGTTGATAGATTCTATCTCCCTTAATTCTTAAAATATCATTAACGGCAATTGTTGCATCAAAAACCTTATCTCCATCATTAATGGTTACAAAACTTTTATATGCCAAAGGGAACTCGTTTCCCTCGTAATATTCAATTTCAAATCTATTTAAAGTTATAGAGTAGGCAAGAGTGGCAGATGAACCGTCCTCAAACAGAATTAATGAAGAAGTTTCTCCCTCTCTTATATGAACCGAACCCTCTTTACTTGTAAAGTGAGACGTAATAGCACCAACTATAATTATGGCAAAAGCATAATGAATAAAAATGGAACTGTATCGTCTCCTTTTAATAAGCCTCAAATTTATAGTTATAGCAACAAAACTTATAACCATAAGGAGCAAAAGCAGATAAAAAGCCGAGTTGTGATATATGAGAGAAAAAGCTGTGTCAGACCCGTAAAACTTTTCGACAAAGGTTGCCACAGCAATCAATATTATAGATAAAAAAAGAGTTGCAAGAGAAAATCTTATATCAGAGATAAGCGATATAAGTGAAGATGTAATATTATGTTTACTCATATATAAAGATAAGGTTATTTTGATGGCTCTCTTTCTATTTTGCCTTTTTGTATGGGAGAAGATGGGGTAGGAGTAGAAGGAAAATCCTCTTGTTGAGGGTATTTTTTTACAGCAAACAGTTTCCTTCTTAGATTAGAACTTCCAGTATAAACCAATTTATGCCCAACTAAAGAAAGGTGGAATATTTTTATTGCATCATTCTCTTTTCGTCTGAATTTACAACTGAAAATGTTTTTATCTGAAGTCTTACCTAACAATCCAATAACATTTCCTGCAGGAATTCTAATATGCCAATCTCCATAATAGATACGGTCTTTCAGCATTATGATTTGATAGTTGGCAACCTCATCTTTGTCAAAACACTCTTTAATCATAAAAATAACACCATCATGGGCTTCCCATATACCCACGATGGTGTTAATATCTTTGTCCGAAAAATAAGAGTATGCACAATCAACATTAATAGAATCAATACGATTCCATAGGTTCTTATCTTGTGCAGTCAAGCTTGAGGGAAACACGAAGAACAGAGACAATGCAATAAGTGTCTTTAATTTAAAGTATGTTTCCCAATTGCTTTTCATAACAATTATTTGAATTTATAGTTAAATCCAAAACTTAACATCTCTTTGAATTGCAAGTATCTTTTATCTTTGTTAGCCATGATGCTATCGTCAAATCTTGCATGTAGATAAATTTTGGTAGAGAAGAATCTGTTGAATACAAAGTTCAAACCTGTCTCAACATCAGCCAAAACCGATTTATAATCAGTAAAGTAGAATACTCTTGATGTCCAAGTAAGGTTAGGATAGAATTCCCACTTGAAAGTTCCTTCAAGAGAAGAACCGACTTGATTCTCGTATAATTTACCATCTTTGATACCTGCTTTTATAGCCAATTCTTCGTCTAACGAGAATTTCAAGTTATATGAAAGAGGAGCAAGCATAACAGAGGTTTCGAATTTTTTGGGAGCAAGTTTCTTGTTGTAGCTCATACCGACTCCGACGTTAAGTTCTCCGGGAGAGAAGAATGCTGATGTTCTTGTTTCGCTGTTTGGTTTGTAGCTATTAAACAACTGAGTTTTGAATAAACCTGAAACAGTATAGTACCAATCTTTAACAGCCTTAATACCCAATTTAGAGTTTATTTGGAAAAGGTCATCGTTGATGCTCAATTTGTGGTATTCGTCAGAAGGAGTTGTGCTTACACCCACTTTCCATTGAGCCGACGTGGTAAACAATATATTGTTATGGTCGTACTCAACATTGTACAATTGATCACTAACCAAGTTGAAGTTGCTTTCACCTCCTTGATACCAGTTTTTAGAGATATAAGCCTCAGTAACTTGAATAGAACTTGTGAAACTGTGTTTCCAAAGTTTTGGAGTAGGAGGAGCCTCTGTTGTGATAGAGGTAGAAGGAACATTTATTTTGTTTACGTCAACAAACTCTTTCGCCCCTTTTTTTGTCATTTTCTCATTTTTAGGAGCTTTTGGCATAGTTTCGTTTGTGTAATCAACATCTTGAGGATTGTTGCTTAAAACATTGTCTTTGGCATTCTCAATGATAATTTCGCTATCGCTTTTTTCCATAGATTTAGCATATGAGTCATCCAAAGTCAAAGAGGTGTCTGTAGATGAAACTCTGTAATCAGGAACATTTACGGCTGTATCAATTTTCTTTTCGTTAAATACCAATGAAAGGAAATTGGGATTTATAGGGCTTACAGGGTTTTTAGAACTATCTTTTACGTCCATAATATACTCTGTGATTGAAGTGTATATTATAGCTTTAACAGAATCGTTTACAGTAGAATCACCTTTAAAAATAGCAAGTTTTTCCAAGTACGATATGACATCGTTTTTTACAATTTCTTTAGCAATGGCAGTAGAATCAATAGCCACAATTTCTTCTGTTTTAACAGCAGTAGAGTCCATAGCTTCAACTTTTGTCTCAGAGACAATAGTGTCATTGATAAGCATTGGAACCTCAGATGCAATGCTGTCGGTTGTTGTTTGTGCGTTTGCTGTACATAACAAGCAAGACAAACATAATAGTGTAATAGTAAAATTTTTCATAAAATAATTGTGTAAATTATTAATGGTTGATATTCTTTTTGTTTTTCAGTACCCACTGTTCTGAATTTGAATTACGTCTCATCTAAATAGAAATGGGGGTACAACCGGATAAATTAATACAAAAATAGTTATTTATTGCTAATAAATGAAGATATTGCTTCAAAAAAAACAAAAGAAAAAAAAAGTAATATCTTTGGCTCTATTCTGTGCAAAAAATATGATTTTTTTCTTACCTTTGCACTTTAAATTACATATAAATATAATATATATTTTACGATGGAAACAAAGTACATTTTCGTAACAGGAGGAGTTGTATCATCATTAGGAAAGGGTATAATCTCTGCTTCGGTAGCAAAACTATTGTTATCAAGAGGCTATAAAGTAACAGTACAAAAATTCGATCCCTATATAAATATCGATCCGGGAACATTGAACCCATATGAGCACGGAGAGTGTTATGTAACAATCGATGGTCGTCAAGCAGACCTTGACTTGGGACATTACGAGCGTTTTACAAACATCAAAACAACTCGTGGTAATACTGTAACTTCAGGCCGTATATACCAAACCGTATTGGATAAAGAGAGAAGAGGTGACTATATGGGAAAAACTGTGCAAGTAATTCCTCATATCACTGATGAGATTAAACGAAATGTAAAACATTTTGGTAAAAAAGAGGGATACGATTTCGTAATCAGCGAAATTGGTGGAACTGTAGGAGATATGGAATCTTTGCCATATTTGGAGGCTGTACGCCAATTGCGTTGGGAGTTGGGTAAAAACTGCTTATGTATCCACTTGACTTATGTGCCATTCATTTCGGCAGCAAAAGAGCTTAAAACAAAACCAACACAACATAGTGTTCAAAAATTGCAAGAGTTGGGAATTCAACCCGATATCTTGGTTTTGAGAACCGAGCATAATTTGGATGAAGATATCCGTCGTAAAGTAGCATTGTTCTGTAACGTTTCACCCGAAGCTGTTGTGCAATCAATTGATGTCCCTTCAATATATGAAGTGCCATTGAAAATGCAAGAACAAAAATTGGACGAGACAATCTTGCAAAAAACAGGAGTGGATTATTCAAAAAATCCATCAGATTTGACAAGTTGGAATGACTTCGTAAATCGCTTCAAAAATGCAACAGAGACAGTTAAGATTGGTATTGTTGGAAAATATGTTGAGTTGCAAGATGCATATAAATCAATTACAGAGGCGTTGACACAATCTGCAGCATATAACGATCGTAAAGTTGTTTTGAAGATGATACAATCTGCAAACATTACAGAGGCTAATGTTGAAGAACAACTAAGCGATTTAGATGGAGTTATCGTTGCTCCCGGATTTGGACAAAGAGGAGTGGATGGTAAATTCATTGCTTTGAAATATGCTCGAGAGAATGATATGCCTACATTAGGATTGTGTTTGGGAATGCAATGTATGGCTATAGAATTTGCTCGTAACGTATTAGGTTACAAAGATGCTAACTCAACAGAAATTGAGATAAATACAAAACACAATGTAATAGACTTGATGGAGGAACAAAAGAATGTTCTAAACATTGGAGGCACAATGCGTTTGGGAGAGTACGATTGTAAATTGAAAGAGGGTTCTAAAGTAGCTGCAGCATATGGAGTGCTTGATATCAAAGAGCGCCACCGTCACAGATTCGAATTCAATAGCGCATATCGCAATGAGTTCGAAAAAGCAGGAATGATGTGTGTGGGAGAGAATCCTGAATCAGGATTGGTTGATGTTATTGAAATACCTTCATTGAAATGGTATGTAGGAACACAATATCACCCCGAATACAATAGTACAGTATTGAATCCTAATCCATTATTTATGAGCTTTATCAAAGCTGCAATAGAGAATAGTAAACGATAAAGAAAAATTTTAAAAAGAAATATGGATAAAAACACTATAATAGGATTTCTTCTTATAGCGGCATTACTTTTCGGATACTCGTGGTTGAACCAACCCTCGCAAGAGGAGTTGGCTCAAGCGCGTTATAACGATTCGATTGCTTATGTTCAAGCTCAAGAGTTGAAAAACTTAGCGAACGTTAAGTCGAAATCGACCGAGGAGTTTTTGGATTCGGCAGTAATTGATGCAAAACTAAAATCAAAATATGGAGTATTCTCAAATGCTTCACAAGGAGTATCAGAGAAAGTAACTCTATCAAACAACCTTCTTGAACTTCAGTTCGATACAAAAGGAGGTATGATTTCAAAAGCAACACTAAAAGAGTATTCTCGATACGATTCTTTGCCAGTTGTGTTGTTTGACGAAACAGATAATAGTTTAGGATTCTTGTTTAAACCATCAGGAAGAGTTATAAATACCAACGACTTGTATTTTGTGCCTCAACAAACAAGTGATTCAACATTGTTGATGACATTGTTCTCTGATGCGGGAGCAACATTCACTCTAAAATATACCTTGCCATCTGATAGTTATATGTTGGATGTTCAAATTATGCAAGATGGTATGGAGAATGTGTTGCCCAAGAACATGACAAACTTGGACTTTACTTGGATGCAAAAACTACGCAGCCAAGAAAAAGGAAGAATGTTTGAGGAGAGAAACAGCTCTCTATACTACAAACGTTCGGGTTCTGAGGTTGATAAACTATCCGAGACAGGAGAGGATGCTGAAAATATACAATTAGGTATAAAATGGATTGGATTTAAGAATCAATTCTTCTCATCAGTATTGATTGCTGACAACCGATTTAACGGAGCACAACTATATTCACAAGCATTGGAGAAAGATAGTGCCTATTTGAAAACATATAAGGCTGAGACTTCGTTTGATTATAACCCATTGAACCCCGAAGGCCCAGCATTTAAAATGTTCCTTGGACCTAATCTATACCCATTGTTGAAATCGTACGATTCAGGAGTAGAGGAAGAGAATGAGTTGAATCTTGACGAACTTATACCATTGGGATGGACTCTATTCCGTTGGATAAATACATGTATTGTGATTCCTGTATTCACCTTCTTGGGTAAATATATCGACAATTACGGTTTGATAATATTATTGCTTACAATAATAATAAAGATAATAATATTGCCAATGACATACAAATCATATATGTCAACAGCAAAGATTAGAGTCTTGAAACCTCAAATTGATGAGATAAACGCTAAATATCCAGGAAATGAAAAGGCGTTGGAGCGTCAAAGAGCAACAATGGAGTTGTATAGCAAAGCCGGTGCAAGTCCAATGAGCGGATGTTTGCCAATGTTGTTGCAAATGCCTATTTTGATTGCAATGTTTGCATTCTTCCCATCATCAATTGAGTTGAGAGGAGAGTCGTTCTTGTGGGCAGATGACCTTTCGGCATACGATGCAATTTTGACTTGGGATGCAAATATTCCTATCATATCATGGATATTCGGAAACCACTTAAGTCTATTCTGTTTGTTGATGACAGTAACAAACATAATTTACACAAAGATAAACATGGATAGTCAGGCATCAGGAGCACAAATGCCTGGAATGAAGTGGATGATGTATCTAATGCCGTTGATGTTCTTGGTATTCTTCAATAACTATGCAGCAGGTTTGAGCTACTATTATTTTGTATCATTATTGATAACTATTCTTCAAACTTATGCTTTCCGCAAATTCATTGATGAAGAAAAAGTTTTGGCAAAATTAAAAGAGAACCAAAAGAAACCTCGCAAGAAAAGCGGATTTATGGCACGATTGGAGGAGGCTCAAAAACGTCAAGAGGCGTTGATGAGAGAGCGTGCAAAACAAAATGCAAGACGCTAAGTATGATAATATAAAAATACCAATACGACAATAAACATCGAGTACCATATGGTACTCGATGTTTTGTTCTTAAATATAGGTGAGTTAATTCTATAAATATGAAAAAGTTTTTATTACTCTGTTTAACCCTAAGTGTAGTATCTTCTGTTTACTCTGTAAATTGGAGTTATCCAAAATCAGCAATTGAAGATCCGACAGGAACTGCTAACACTGAACTTCGTGATGGTAGTAAAGAAAAACCATATACAATCAGTACTGCACAAGAGTTGGCAAACTTCGCTTATTATGTAAACAATCACTCAACAGGAGCTGCATATAAAAATAAATATGTAGAGCTTACTGCTGATATTAAACTAAATGATTGGGTTATTAATGAAAACGGAGAGATTAACACTTCGGCACAACAATGGGTTCCTATTGGAGAGTATGGAGTATTTTATAACGATAGTTTTGAGGGAATTTTTGACGGAAAAGGACACACTATTAGTGGAGTATATATAACTAAAGAGTACTCATATAACGGACTATTTGGAGACCTTAAACATGGTAGTATTAAGAATCTAAATGTAAAGGATAGTTACATTGTAAAGGGTTCTAAATGCACAGGAGGATTAGTTGCATACGTACATGGAACCTCTATTGAAAGCGATGGGGTAAAATTGGTAGCAAACTGCTCTTTCCAAGGAGTTATTGAAGGAAATGGCTCAAATGGTACATACGTTGGAGGGATTGTAGGTCATGAGGAGTCGAGTTCAAAATTTACTATAAAGAACTGTTCAAATGAAGGCCGTATATCGGATGCTAATGGTTCATACATTGGAGGTATATGTGCCTATGGAACAGTTGTAGATGTAGTAGATTGTGTAAATAGAATGGATATTAGTGGAGGTAAAGATTATAGCATAGGTGGTATCTCTGCCAAAGTTCATGGAGTTGATAATTGTATTAACTATGGAAATATAGACAATAGTACAGCAAAGAATATTGGAGGTATTATTGGAGAAATGACCAATTCAATATCAAAATGTGTAAACTACGGAGCTATAACTATTTCTGGTAGCAAAACCACATACGTAGGAGGTATAGTTGGTACTACCACCAATAATGTTGTATTCTGCGGAAATTTCGGTACTATAAATGCAACAAGTGTTACCCCATCAAACGAATTGTATATAGGAGGTATTGTTGGTCAGACAGGTTATCTTATAAAAAAATGTTACAACCATGGCAATATAAATGCAACATCAAATAGTATAAAACGTGCCGGTCTTGTGGGCGAATACATGGCGGATGTAAATTATGGTAATATTTCTAATTGTTTCAATACAGGTAGTATCTCTGGCGGTTATGCTATTGCAGCAAAAGTAGCTACTCAGGGAGATATGCAAGAAGCTAATGTTTTGTGGTTAGAGGGTTCTGCCATTCAAGGCTTCCCAAGCACCGATGCTGACACAAAACGTAGTGAAGAATACTTTACTGACAACACAATATCAGGTAATGCTTTTGCCATAATGGAGAGTGCCACAGGAGAGCTTTGGGGAAGCGATATAACTAATAATGGTTATCCTATTCCTTGTTATTTGGGAGGAGTAAATACATACTTCTATAAACAAGGAGAGTATGGAACAGATGCTAACCCATTTATAATTGAGACTCTTGATGACGTAAATGAGATTAGAAAATGTATTTTATCGGGAGAAACTTTTGAAGGAAAATTCTTATCTCAACTTTCTGATATAGATTTCTCGTCTGAAGAGAACTTTATCCCTATTGGACTAAAATTTGACATAAAAGATTTAGCTGGAACTATTATAGATTTATCAACAACATTTTCGTTTGCTGGTGTTTATGATGGTAATGGCAGATGTATAAAAGGGATTTCAGTTAATAATACTACAAGATGTGGTGCTGCTCTCTTTGCTGAAAATAAAGGAGTAATAAAAAATCTTACCTTTGACGGATTCTCAAATGTTGATAATAGTGTAGAGCCTGCTAATATTGCAGCGGTTGCAGTTGTAAATAATGGAACTATTAGCAATGTTGTTGTAAAAAATATCAACTTGATTGTAGAGCGTGCCGCTGTTGCGGGTGTTGTTGGAACTAATAATGGTGTTGTGGAAAATACATCGGTAGTCAATGTGGTTCTTAAAGGTAAATACGCAGGAGGTGTTGTAGGTGTAAACAATGGAAGTGTGGTAAATACAATGGTGTATAATTCTACTCTTGAGGGTGTTTATGTCGGAGGTATTGCAGCAAAAAGTTCTGGAACAATTGATAAAACATCGGTCTTTAATACCGATGTTATAGGTAGTTGTCTTGGAGGTATTGCAGGAGTGACAGAAGAGGGAATTATTCTTCACTCAACATCAGCCGCGGTACTTGATTCAAGAAATTGTTCTTTTGAAACAGGAAAACAACCATATATGGGAGGTATTGTAGGTCTTGCTAATGGAGTAGATATTCAATATAGTAGTGCGATAGCAGACACTGCATACTACCTTTATGATAGTAATAGCCAAACAGCCTTAGGAGGTCTTATAGGTGCTAATGAGGAGCCTAAAACTCTTAAAGTAGTATCATCGGTTGCCTCATGGATGGGAACTTTGCCTAACGATATACAATTTGGACCTATTGCTGCTAAGGCAAATATTAACTCATTCTATTCAGTATCTGATATGATTGTATATGCTTTGCAGTATAGAGCGAGAGAAAATGAACTTGTTTGGTATGGCTTAGCTACTTCGGTAAATCATACTCAAGAGAAAAATATTAGATTCTTATATACAAATGATTTTAAGAGAACAGACGTTGAATGGGATGTAAACTATTTTAATAAAGATAACATGGTTCAAGGATATAAAATGGTGTTGCCAAAGTACTCTCCTACAACTTATGCTGTTAATAGTTTTGGCACAACGCCTATTGCAACATATCTTGATATGACTTTTGTTAAACCAACAGACAATACTCTTTTTGAGCCAACTGACTCAAATGTTGTTAAAGAGTTCTACGATTTGCCAAATGTTTGCAACGGTAATACAGTTCGAAACCTTTATGTTGTTGACGGTAAAGATTTTGATTGTGCATATTCTCTTACTGCTGAAAATATCACTTTTGAACGTAAAAACATAGCTGGTTGGACAGCTATGTCTCTTCCTTTCAATATCGCACAAGATATGTTGCCAGAAAACTCAATCATTGAGGAGGTGGTTAGTGTTGATACCAATGCAGGTAAAGTCTATACACAAACAGTAACTTCAATCAATGCAGGTATGCCATTCTTGTTATATTGTGAAGATGAAAACTTTGTAGTTTCATTATATGAGTACAAAGATAAAATAGTAACATCTCCAGGTGAAATGTTAAATTTGTTCTATGGAACATTTACGGCTACTGATGTTGATTCTGAATATTTTGTATTAGATAAATCAGGAGAGAACTTTGTAAAATCAACAGGAAATAGCAAAGTTGCTCCATTTAATGCATATATATTAGATGAAGAACTAAGCAAATTTGAATCAATTAAGATTGTTCGTGAGCCTACTACTGGTGTTGAAAACTCAACAATTGATAACTCTATTGAAGAAGATGGTGAGCAAGTGATATACGACATCTATGGACGTCGTGTGTTTGAAACCATTACTCCTGGAGTATATATTATCAATGGTAAGAAAGTGTTAAAGAGATAACAAATTGCAGAATATGTTTTTTTGACCTATATATACAAGCAAACCATTAAACAGAGAGATTGTATCTAAATAAAATATGATGCAATCTCTTTTTTTAGTATTAAATATTTTATATCTTTATCGAGTAAACCATAAATAAAAATTATATGAATAGAATTTACGTTTTAACCATTATGCTATTATTGTTTGTTTTCAATGCAAATGCAGATTATTGCAATAGAACAACAAATAGTAATTCATCAAGGTATCTGAAAAGTGTATCGTTTCAAGGAGGATATTACGAATTCTCTCCACTTTCCATAGCCACATCGGGATATTCTGCGATATATTATAATAAAACCTCAAAGGTTTTTTATGCAAATGCAGGCTCTACCATAACTCCACAAATAGATTACGAAGGAGCATGGATGCAAGGATATGTATATATTGATTATGATAACGATGGTACATTTAACACAACAAACGAGTTGGTGGCATATAGCGGTTATATGCAAAATGGAGTTTGGCGTAATAGTAAAGGAGAACAGATAGCAGATGGAGGTGTTTGTCCTCCAAGTACAGTACCGTCTTTTATTATTCCCGAATCTATGCCATCAGGAGATTACAGGATGAGGGTTAAAGTCGATTGGGATTCTCCAGATCCTTGCGGAAGAACATCAGCGACAGGTAACTCAATGGAACAAAACGGAGGAGCAATAGTGGATTTGACTCTTCGTTTATCAGGAGTAACACACAACTATACCATAACAATAGATAATCAATATACTAAAGAGTATATCTTGGAATGGTCGGATGAATTTGAAGAGAGACAATTGGATGAGAGGGTATGGAGTAAAATAGAACCATATGAAAGCGGAAATCCGGATTGGAGAAAAAATATTTCGACCTATGATGGCTGTTTCGATTTTCGTGATGGCAATATTGTTTTAAGGGGAATACGTAATCCGGGAGAGGCAGAGACTCTTGATACACGAACTTATCTATGTGGAGGAATAGAGTCGTGGGGTAAGAAGAGTTTTAAGGACGGACGTGTAGAGATTAGAGCTAAAACAACATCAGCACGAGGAGCATGGCCTGCATTATGGATGATGCCGGAAGACCAATCGGCTGGATGGCCAGGATGTGGAGAAATAGATATTTTTGAACACCTCAATTACGATTCGTTTGTATATCAAACCCTACATAGTAATTATACCTATAATGTAAACAAAGAGAATCCATTGTCGCATATAACAGCATCGGTCGATGTATCAGATTATAATGTATATGGAGTAGAGTTGGCTTCAGACACAATAAAACTCATGCTTAACGATAACGTTACAATGGCATACCCAAATATAGGAGCAACAGATCAGTTTCCCTATTCAAAAGAGTTCTATTTAATACTCGATATGCAGTTGGGTGGCTCTTGGGTAGGCTCGGTAACGGGCGAAAATTTACCTGTGGAGATGTATCTTGATTGGGTGAGGTTCTATAAAAGATACGAAACAGGGGGTAAATTATTGGTTAAGACACTTGAAAACAAAGTAATATCGTCAGGAGAAACAGTTCCTGAAAATACAGTTTTGTTAATAACTGCAACACCTATAGAGGGATATGTAATAGAATCGCTTGTAGTAAATGGAGTAGATGTGACAGCCGAACATAATGTTTCAGGAAGTTATGCATATTGTCCAACCACATCAACAACAATTGCAGCGACATATAAACCAAAATCAGCTTCAGTGGAAACAGTCGAGCAAGAGGAGAGTGTAGTATATGTGGCTAATAATAGGATTGTCGTTGTTTCGTCTAAACCTGAGAATGTTGCAATTTACAATATGTCTGGAATGGTCGTAGACAAAAGAGTGGTGGAGAGTAGAATAGAGATTGAAAGAACTTCAGGCATCTACATCGTAGTAGTGGGAAGTAAAGCATATAAAGTAAAACTGTAGCATACAGAATAAGAGAGGTAAAAAAAAATACAAGGTCGACGACCTTGTATTTTTTTTTGTTTGTATATATTGTTTCAGTGTTTGCTACAAAAGAGGATAAGCGAGATGACAAGAATAAAAAAATAGGTTTTGTAACACAAAACCTATTCGTAAAATTTAAATAATCAAATATTAATTTTGAGTATTTTCGATATCAGAACCTGCGTTCTCCTCGATATTCATGATTTCAGAATTGATAGCAGCTTCTTCGATAATGCTCTCTTGGATTGCTGAAGAGCTTTCGCTTCCGTTAGAGATGAATGCTGCAGAAACAATACTTAAAATAACAATTGCGGCAGCTAAAGTCCAAGTTGCTTTTTCAAGGAAGTCTGTAGTTTTTCTAACTCCCATAATTTGATTTGAAGAAGCAAATCCTGAAGCTAAACCTCCACCTTTTGAGTTTTGTACCAACACAATTAAAATCATTAATACTGCTGCAAGTACGATAAGAATAGTAACAAATGTGAATGTTGTCATTTTTTATTCGGTTTTTACATTAATAATCAATTTTTCTAAAAATCTAATTTGGTCTGCAAAGTAAATATTTTTTTCTGGATTTTTCAAACTTATGCCCTTAATAATTTCCAAAGCGCGCTCATATTTACGCTGTTTGATATATATATGAGCCAAACTCTCAGTGAAAAAAGACTCTTCGATAGGTTTTGAATACTCCTCTTCCTCTAAATTGTCAATATCTTCATCAGAACTATTTGTCTCCTCTTCGCTCTTTTTGAAATCACCGTTTTCTACAGCGTCTAAAAATGAGTTTATTGATTCTATTTGTTTGTCCGAACTCTCCTCAATAACATCCTCGCTCAATGTGAAATAATCAGAATTGTATCCTTCGCTCATAATAATCTCATCGAGAGAAGATTCTGCAACTCCGCTCGATTCTAAAAAATTATCGATAGTAGAGAATTTGTCTTGTTCCTTTATCTTTTGCTCTGTATGAATCTCAGTATTGGTTTTCTCCGTTTCCGATTTTGTGTTGTGCATAAACGCTGCCAACTTTTTTAATTCTTTTGATAGTACAACAATATTGTCTCCCGGCTTATTCATAGCCGAAAGTAATGTGTTGCGTTTATATCCGTCAGAATTCTTCTGTTGTTTGTTTTTATCGGAACTCATATTCTTATTACCAATTTGCTACAGTAGCATTAAATATAACATCGGCAAGCTCTTTGGTTATTTCATCAATAAGCTCATCCTGAACGTCAGTAAGCAATCTTGAACTATCAAAATCTCTATAAGCACTGAATGTTTCGTCTATGCTGAATTGAGGATTTTTAGTATCTGTATATTTTACTCTTACTCTAACAGTTAATCTTGTTTGTGATGCGTATGCATCGCTTTTTACAGCCTGAGGAGTTAAGTCGTATCCTGTGATTTCTCCTTCTACTTGTAAGTCCCCGTTGGTTCTAACCATACTCAAACGGGTTTGTCTGATATAAATATCTTGCAGTGCCTCATTGAATGCTTGAGCAAGCGGAGGGTATACAAGAGCCGCTCTGATTGGGAAATCAGCTATTGAAATAGTTTTGGTTGTATTATAGTCTATTGATGCTCCATTGAATTTGTATGAAATGGTGCATCCGCAAAAAACAACACAAACTGCAAATATGAGAATATGTTTAATTCTTTTATTCATTAATCCAAGTTATACTCTTTAATTTTTCTGTATAGTGTTCTCTCCGAAATTTTCAACTCTTCAGCGCATTTTTTTCGTTTGCCGTTGTTTCGCTCAAGAGACTTTTTTATCATCTCCTTTTCTGCATCCTCGAGAGATATGGCACTATCTTCGATATTCTCAATATTGATAGTCTCTATATTATCGTATCTGCTGTGTTCTTTAGTCTCTATATATGGAGTATGTATGATATCTTCGGCAATATTCTCTTCATAATTATTTTGTTGTAATCCATGAAGAATATTTCTGTCTGTCAATTCAAGTTTCGATTTTATCTCATTTATCTCCTTGCGCATATCAAGGATGATTTTATAGAGGATCTCTCGCTCTCCATTGATAAAAGAGTTGCTTTCAGTTTTGTTTATGGCAGGCAGATTTGGTCCGTCATAAACAGGAAGGTATGATTCCAATACTTCAGCGCTAATCTCTCTCGATGTCTCCAATATCGATATTTGTTCCGTAATATTCCTTAGCTGTCTTATATTTCCAGGCCAACGATAAGAAAGCAGTAGTTTCTTGGCTTCCGGTGAAAGAGTTATGGCCGGCATCTTGTACTCCTCTGCAAAGTCAGAGCTAAACTTTCTGAATAATAGGAATATGTCATCAAGTCTGTTTCTGAGAGGGGGAAGTTCAATGTGGATAGTATTCAATCTGTAAAATAAATCCTCTCTGAATTTGCCCTCCTGAATAGCTTTGGTCATATCCATATTGGTTGCCGCAACAATTCTTACATCTGTTTTTTGAACGGTAGAAGAACCAACCTTTAAAAATTCTCCGTTTTCAAGAACCCTTAAAAGTCTGGCTTGAGTTGTCAGGGGAAGTTCTCCAACCTCATCAAGGAAAATGGTTCCACCATTTCCCTCCTCAAAATAACCCTTTCTATCTGTTAATGCACCAGTAAAAGCTCCCTTCTCATGTCCGAATAGTTCAGAGTCGATAGTTCCTTCAGGTATGGCTCCGCAGTTTACAGCAATATACTTTTTGTGTTTTCTTGCGCTATATTCGTGGATGATTTTAGGAAAAAACTCTTTACCGGTACCGCTTTCTCCAGTAATTAATACCGATATATCGAATCTTGCAACCTGTATTGCGCGGCTGATAGCTCTGATTAAAGAGGGAGTATTTCCAATAATATTAAACCTCTGTTTTATGTTGTTAATATCGGGATTGTTAATCATATAAAATGTCTACATATATCTATCAAATTACAAAATTAGTAATAAATAATCAATGCTAAAAATAAAAACTATTAAAAAGTACAATCTTGTTGTTTTATAGTTGTTTCCTATCTCCAAATACAAAGGAAATAGGCTCGTAAATATTTGTTAAAATATTTCTATAATAATAAAAAAAATAGTATCTTTGCGAGCGAAATTTTGTTTACTTTTAGTAATAAGAGTAAGTGTTTGTAAATTAAGATAATATAAAAATATGAAAATATATTCGAAAGAGTTTTTTTCTTCATTGGTAGCTCTTGCAAAGGGTAAGAGAGGGGTGCTTTTTATTGTGCTTCTCTTTTTGATGCCATTGTCGGTGCACTCTCAAAAAATAGCAGTAAAAACAAATCTATTGGAGTGGGCAACAATATCTCCTAATATCTCTGCCGAGTTTGTTGTATCTCCAACAATGTCGTTAGATTTATCTGCATCATTCAATAAGTGGGTGCCTTTTGCCAATGCAAAATATGACCATCTTAAAATTCAACCTGAGTTGAGATATTGGTTTCAAAGACCTATGGCTCAGCATTTTTTAGGATTCTCGCTTTTGTATTTCAACTATGATATGATGGCAAAAGGAGTGTGTCATGAAGGACAAGCCATAGGAGGAGGTTTTTCATACGGATATGATTTTGTATTAAGCAAAAGGTGGAATTTGGAGTTGACAGCAGGAGTAGGAGCTGTTTATCGTTTCGAAAAAAAATATGATGAGGGAACAAAACCTCCATATAAAAACAATGGAAATACTTGGGGTATAGCGCCAATTAATTTAGGAGTAACACTCTCTTATGTTATATTCTAACAAAAACAAAAACAGATGAATAAAATAACAAAAATATTTCTCTTGATAGCAACATTGATTGTGATGTTGCCAATTGAACTTTATGCGCAGAATATACGTGTGACAGGAGTTGTTCGTGGAAACAATGGAGAACGAATACCCGGAGTTTCTATAACAGATTTAGGACGTCAAAGAGTATTGGGAATAACCGATGAAGACGGAAAATATTCTGTCGTTTTAGCTCCTAATGCAAC
Organism: Muribaculaceae bacterium; assembly: GCA_017546805.1. Classification (GTDB taxonomy): domain Bacteria; phylum Bacteroidota; class Bacteroidia; order Bacteroidales; family G3-4614; genus Caccoplasma_A. Next base: position 24,142 of record JAFYRT010000067.1, read on the forward strand.
AATCTCGTACACCTGTATGGGTTACAATGAGAAGAAGGAGAAGGTAAAAGGTAGAGTTTCAATTGATGTTGAGATGGAATCAACAGCAAAAGAGATAGACGAGATTACAGTAACAGCAAGTTTGATTGGAAATGTTGTGTTTGAGCCATCTGAAATTGAGATTGTAGGAAACTATTTTCACCTGCGCACAAGATTTAAAGTGCCCAAAGAGCTAATGGCATTAGACCACAGATTGGTCGTACAACCAACAATATACAATGTAACACGTCGTAAAACAATGTTCCTACGTCCTGTCGTATCTGATGGAGCAGAGTATCTTCGTACTCAAGAGAGAATGTATGGCTTTGATATAACAAAAGACCCATTGTCTCCATATATTCAAAAGAGCCAAATGTCTCGTCAAGGCGAGATAATTGCATACCACGACTCTGTATATATTGAGAACAACCGTGATGACTATCGTTCAGATGTTTTTTTGTCGGTAGAAGATTATCACAAAATAATTAAGGTAGACACAATGGTTATTGCAAAAGGAACAGTAAACCCATTGAGATTCTTTGATTATCAAATCGATCCAAGAGATTTGACAGATTCAATATATATACCAAAACCTGAGTTGGCATTGCGTAACGACAAAGGAGAGGTGCATCTGACTTATCTTCCTGGTAAAGCGACAATCGATGAGAAAGATTCTCACAACCTATCGGAATTGAGAAAGTTGGAAGAGAGAATAGCATTCCTTGAACAAGACCCTGATGCAAAATTGCAGTCAATGTCAATTTTCGGAGTCTCTTCGCCAGAAGGAAATTACAGAAAGAACGTGGAGTTGGCTGATGCTCGAATGAGAGCGGCAAGAGATAAAATATTGTCATATATAAGCCCTGCAACAAAAGAGTTCTTGAAAGTTGAATCTCAATCAAAGGTAGAAAATTGGTTGCCCGTAGTAGAGATGATGAAACAAGACTCTTTACACAAAAAAGCAGCAGAACTACAAGAGATAATAGATAAGTATCCAAACAGTTTGAATTCACAATTCGATAAAATCAGGAAACTCTCATATTATCGCTCTGTCATCGTTCCTTATCTTTCTAAATTAAGAAGGGTGGAGTATGATTTCGGATATTCAATGTATCGTATATTGAAAGACGAAGAGATATTGGAGTTGTATGAACAAAATTACACACAACTATCTCGTTACGACTTTTATAGAATGTTCCAAATGGCAAAAGATGATGCTGAGAGAGAAAAACTATATTCACAAGCATTGTCGGTATATCCTAAATTTATGCTGGCTGCAAACAATTTGGCAACCATATACATCCGTCAAGGTCGTTCAGATATTGAATTGTTGAAGCCATTTGTAAAAGAGGGGGCGCCTGAAGAGGTGTTGACCAATCAAGTTATAGCGGCTTTGGATAAGTGGCAATATCAAACTGCGGACTCTGTGGCGTCATTGATGCCTTCATCTGCCACAACAGAGTACATCAGATCAATAACTCGTATATTAAACGGTAATTATACCGAGGCTCTATCGCAATTTGCAGAGGAGGGAGGAATTAATGAGGTATTGATATTGCTTGCGATGAAACGTAACGAAGAGGCATGGGAGAAAGCTCAAGACCTACCCGATGATTCGGCAAGAGTATTGTATGTTAAAGCAATAATAACAAACCGATTGGATATGGTTGTTGAGGCCATTGATTATATAGAAACAGCATTAGAGATGGATCCCTCATTGCGAGAGATAGCAGAGATTGATGCCGATGTAAAAGATTTGTTGTAGAATGAGAAAGATATATACATATAAAAGAATAGCAAGTTTGCGTTATGTGCTAATATTGGTGGTGGCGATGATTATCTCCACTTCCGAGTCGTTTGCACAGATGAACGCCTTGGATTATCGTTTGCAAAAACGACCAAAGTCAGAAAAATTTGACAACCCCAAATTCATGGACAACACATTCCTAAGTGTTGCAACAGGTCCTCAATTTAACTTTTTGGCAGAGAAGGAGGGGTTTGAGGTAGGACCTACAATTCGTTATTATTTCGGAAAATGGTTTACACCTGTGATAGGAGCCAGATTCGGATTAGACATGTCGTTCTTATATGACAGAGGTTGGGAAACATTCGGCCTCTTCGGATTTAACTTGGATTATATGGCAAATATCACGGCTTTTGCACGAGGATATAACCCTGATCGTCTATTTGAGCTATACGGAATTGCCGGAGTAACATACAAGCGCTCTTTCCAATACGGAAATGGTAAACATGTGTATGGCGGAGTGGCAGGATTCCAAGGTTCCTTTACAATATCGCCATTGGTGGATCTTTACATTGAACCCAAAGTCTCATTGGTGAATGATTCATACAATGATTCAAGAAAGGAGCAAAGACGTAAATTCGATTTAATCCCGGAGGTGACAATAGGAGCAACCTATAAGATGGTACCTGACGCGAAACGCAAAACAACTGAATTCACCAATACATCATTCAAGGATAATCTATTCTTTACTACCGCATTTGGAGTACAACGAGTTACATCTCGTTTAATGGATTTAAAAGATAATAACTACGCTGGATTCAGCGGAATGTTAGGATTTGGAGGTTGGTTTAATGGGGTTCATGGTATAAGATTGTCTGCCTTGGCAGGATTTGCTCCTTACATATCATCAGAATCGGGAGTATCGTCATCATCAACATTGATAAATGGAGTAGGGCGAGCAGATTATCTTGTAAATTACAGTAACCTTTTTGGTGGATACAACGAAAGAAGACTATTCAAACTTATAGGAATATTCGGACTTGAGTTGGCAGGAACAAAATACGAAGATACAAGTTGGAATTTGGCAGGAGGAATAGGATTAGGATTGCAAGGTGCGTTCCGTGTAAGCCCTACGGTTGATTTATTCATGGAGCCTCGAATGTCATTCTATAACAAAACATATACTCATGGAATAAATAACAGATTCGATAGTGTTGCTTCAATGTTATTTGGTGTAACATATCACAGTAGTGACAATGAGTATAGAAAGGATAATGATGTGTTTGCTCACAAATCTAAAACAGACCACATGTTTGTTACTGCATCGGCAGGTATGGGAGCAACATATTCAAGGTATGATCAAAATCTTTCAGGGGGAGAATCATTGGCTTATCGATTTAATATCGGTATAGGAAAATGGTTTACAAAAAATTCAGGATTACAAATAACAGGAGGAGCCCTATTATTTGGAACTCGAAACCCAAATACAGATGCTAATGAGCCATATAGAGCAAGAACATTAACACTGGGTGCGGACTACTTGTTGAATATGACAAATGTAGTTGCAGGGTACAGAGAGGACAGATTGTTTGAGGTGATTGCAGGAGCAGGAGCATCAGCTATATATCACCATTCAACATTCTATCCTGCATTACAAACATTCCTAAGAGGAAACTTCAATTTGAAAAATAATTGGAGTGTATATGTTGAGCCACATGCAATATGGTCACCAACAAGACGTGTCTTTACAAATACAATAAGTACACGCAAGGCTGTGGTTATGACTGCCAATGTCGGAACATCATACACAATGAGAGGATATGATGCCGCATCATATCAAGAGTTCTCGGCAACAGAGGGAAAACGACTATTTTTCTCATTGGGAGCAGGAGTTTCAGGAAATCTTGATAACAGATTGTTCTCCGACACTAAATTCAGAGTTGGACCCATTGGCTGTTTATCTGTAGGTTCATGGGCATCTCCTGTATTGGGATGGCGAGTGAATGTTATGGCTGAGAAACTTAATGGAACAACAAACTACGAGGATATATCTCATGCAGGACTTGAGGCAGACGTATTATTCAACTTTATGAATGCCGCATTAGGATATAAACCGTACCGTCTGTTCGATTTAAATCTAACAGCAGGAGTGCATGCCGGATTTGCCGTGGTTAACCATAGTATGCGTTTCATCCCCGGTGTAAAAGGAAGTTTGCAAGGAGTCTTTAACATAACACCAAAGGTGGGAGTATATGTTGAACCTCAATTGGCTGTATATTTGAACAAATTCGATGGCGCAAACAAACAAAAAACAAATGTGGCTTTGTCGGCAGGATTGATATATACAATGAACAAGGCTGAAAGAGGTAATTCCATAGCCTCATCTGATATGGAGAATAAAAACATAATATCTCTTTATGGAGGATTGGGACTATACGGAAATACATTAATGTCAAAATATGAAGGTAAATTCTCTGATAAGATGACATATTCCGGAGGTTTGGCATATGGACGTTGGATTACTCCTGTTCATGGATTAAGATTGAACGCAGAGTATAACCATATTCAAAAACCATATCAATATATAGGAAAGAAAATGGGAGTTGCCGCAGCAAGGGTTGATTATATGTTAAGCCTTACAAACCTAATTACAGGATACGAGCCACAATCAAGATTCGGAGCAGTTATCTTTGCAGGAGCAGGAGTTGCAATGCCTGTAGTAGGAGAGGATGTTAAGGAGATAAAACCAACATATACAGTTGCGTTCGGATTAAAAGCGAATGTTCGTATAACAGACAACATAGATTTCTATCTTGAGCCTCGTGGAGTATTCTATGGAGATAAGATAGATAATTATAAATCAAATGCAGGATTCGATGCAACAGGTATGTTGTTGGCAGGATTTGATTTTAAATTTTAGATAAAAACAATAATCATTTAAAGGACCTCAGAGATACTCTTTGAGGTCTTTTTTGTTATAAAACCATAAATATCTCTGTCTTTTACGTATAAGTCTCTGTAGTAACATGGTAAAAATAGGAATTAACTATGTGAATTTAAAAAAATAATTATTAACTTCGCAGTAATTATATTATATCCAATATGAAAAAATATCTTGTAACAGGAGCTGCCGGGTTTATAGGCGCAAATTTTGTCAAATATATGTTGTCAAAGTATGATGATATATTTATAGTAATACTCGATAAATTAACTTACGCCGGAAATTTAGGAACAATCAAGAACGAGATAGAAGATAAACGAGTAGAATTCGTATTAGGAGATATATGTGACAAAGAAGCTGTATCAGAAATTTTTGCAAAATACGATATAGACTATGTTGTAAACTTTGCGGCAGAATCGCATGTCGATCGTAGCATCACCAATCCTCAACTATTTTTGGAGACCAATATTCTTGGAACGCAAAATATGTTGGAGTGTGCAAAACAATCTTGGATGACAGGAAAAGATGCAAGTGGATATCCAACATATAAGCAAGGTAAAAAGTACCTTCAAGTTTCAACAGACGAGGTGTATGGTTCATTGACAAAAGATTATGAAGAGCCTGTAGAATTGGAAATTGCCGATGAAGAAGTAAAAGTGGTTGTAAAAGGCAGAGATAATCTGAAAACATACGGCGACAGCTATTTTACAGAAGATACTCCATTAGACCCTCGTTCTCCATATTCAGCCTCAAAGACAGGAGCAGACTTGATAGTAAGGGCATATAGCGAAACTTATAAAATGCCAATAAATATTACTCGTTGCTCAAATAATTATGGACCATATCACTTCCCGGAAAAGCTTATACCATTAATCATTAAGAATATACTTGAAGGTAAAAAACTGCCTGTGTATGGTAAGGGAGAAAATGTTCGTGATTGGCTATATGTAGAGGATCATGCCAAAGCCATAGATATGGTGTTGAATAAAGGACGTGAGGGAGAAGTATATAACATTGGCGGATTTAACGAAGAGACAAATATAAATATCGTAAAATTGATAATAGATACCATCACGCGTATAATGAATGAAGAACCATCGTATCGCTCGGTATTAAAAGTGCCTGTGGAGATGATAAATTACGATTTGATAACATACGTTGGAGACCGATTGGGACACGATATGCGTTACGCAATTGATCCATCAAAAACAGCAAAAGAGTTGGGATGGTATCCCGAGACACCGTTTACCGAGGGTATTGAAAAAACAATCCGTTGGAATTTGGAGAATCAACAATGGGTAGAAGAGGTTGCGAGCGGTGATTATCAAAAATATTACGAATCGATGTATAAAAACCGATAGTATTACTATCAAAGGAATATAAAATGATGAAAGGAATTGTATTGGCAGGAGGGTCGGGAACACGACTATATCCAATAACAAAAGGAGTGTCAAAGCAGATGCTCCCAATATACGATAAACCGATGATATACTATCCTATATCGGTATTGATGTTGGCAGGAATTCGTGAAATATTGATTATATCAACTCCCTCTGACCTGCCAGGCTTTAAACGTCTATTAGGCGATGGCTCGCAAATAGGTGTAAAATTCAGTTATGCAGAGCAACCATCTCCCGATGGATTGGCACAAGCCTTTATCATAGGAGAGGAGTTTATAGGTGACGATGCCGCATGTATGGTATTGGGCGACAATATCTTCTATGGACAAGGTTTTTCAGCAATGTTGAAAAATGCAGTGGCAAAGGCAGAAAATGGAGAAGCAACAATATTCGGATATTGGGTAAATGATCCAGAGCGTTATGGAGTTGCAACATTTGATGAAGAATTTAATGTAACCTCAATAATTGAGAAACCCGAAAATCCCAAATCAAATTATGCAGTAGTTGGTCTATATTTCTATCCCAACAGAGTGGTTGATATAGCCAAAAGCATAAAACCTTCAGCACGAGGAGAGTTGGAGATAACAACAGTAAATAATGTATTCAAGGAGGAGCAAGGATTAAAAATATCACTATTGGGTCGTGGTTTTGCATGGTTGGATACAGGAACACATGAATCTTTGTTTGATGCATCAAACTTCATAGGAACAATAGAAAAACGACAGGGACTCAAGGTGGCATGTCTTGAGGAGATAGCATTCCGTAACAGATGGATAACAGCAAAAGACCTATTGGCGATAGCTGAACCTATGAAGAAAAATCAGTATGGTCAATATTTGATAAATTTAGTAGAGGAGTACTCCAATAGATAGGATAAAGTTATGGCACTCGATAAAGTAAAATTGGTGGAATTACCCAAGGTTGTCGATTTCAGAGGAAATCTCTCGGTGATAGAGGAGATGAATCAGATACCTTTCGAGATAAAGAGAGTATATTGGATATATGATGTTCCCGGAGGAGAGAAACGATATGGGCATGCATTTAAAGAGCAGCACGAATTTATAGTTGCCCTTTCGGGATGTTTCGATGTCATACTCAATGATGGAAACGAGGAACGTGTGATTACTCTCAACAGATCATATAACGGAGTATATGTACCTAATAGAATATGGCGAAGAATAGAGAACTTCTCAACTAACTCTGTTGCATTGGTTTTGTCGTCAACACATTATTCTCAAGCAGACTATATTGATGACTATAATGAATATCTTCAATATTTAAAAGACAATGAATAAAAAGCTATATAACATATCTGATTGCAGGTTAATAGAATTGGGAAAATATTACCGCCCAAACGGAAACCTTACCGCTGTTGAAGGAGCAAACAATGAGATGGGCTTTGATATAAAAAGAGTCTATTATATTTATGATGTGCCTGCAACAAGCGATAGAGGAGGACATGCACATAAAGAACTTATGCAGTTAATAGTTGCAGTAAGCGGAAGTTTTGATGTTTTGGTTGATGATGGCAAGAAGATAAAGACAGTAACGTTGAATCGCCCTAATATGGGCTTATTGCTACCTCCGGGCATTTGGCGAGAGATAAAAAACTTCTCATCAGGAGCGGTAACATTGGTATTGGCATCAGCACCATACGATGAGGCGGATTATGTTCGTACTTATGCCAAATTCATGGATTATAGAGAATCTCTTAAGTAGTTGACAATAAGCGAATCTTTTATAAAGTCCACAATATTGCAATACCCCTTATTGGGGTATTTTTTGTTATTATTAACCCATTTCGTATCAAAAGCGAACCAATCTATTTTCTCAGGGTTGTTGCCAAGTTTAAGGGTGTTGAAAAACAGATTCCAACGTTCGTAGTATAAATCCTTTAGAATGCCGTTCCACTCTTTGTGGGCATAATCTCTCAACCCACCGTTTTCCGATGCGTTATTATCACCCCAAGTGGTAATTTGCACCTTGGCGTTCCATTCGTACAAATTGCGTTCTTTGGGAGTTTTACCCATCTTGCGTGCGGAATCAATCCATTTGCCAACCATAAACTCGTTACGGCATGACAATAGTTTGTCCTGTAATAAAATAAGGTTAAGGAACTCGTCACTCTTTTCATCAAACAACTCACTATTGCCTTTGTTGTATGCACACTTAATATCTTCCAAAACCAATCTGCCTTTTTCGCTAATGGCTTGGCGAAGAATATCAGTCAAATCGTATTCGAAGTTGTTGTTGTCTCTGTATCTCTCGGCAACTTCAGCCATAATTATAGCTGCTTTAATAACATCTTCAGAATTATAATAATCTTCAGGGTTTGCCCATTTCGACGCGGATTTTACATCAAGAGAAGGTCTTGCGCAGAATACAGACTCGTGAGTTCCTTGCTGTTTGTTCTCTTTAGGAGCATTATAAATTGATTTGCCTAAGATATCCCACACTTGTAAAAGAGTAGAGTCGCAAGTGCCATACCTTGCAGTAACATAATCTTTGAGCCACTTCTCCCTATCAAATCTCTTCTCTCTCCAAGCAAGCTCGGTTAATAACTCAAACATCATAGGGTTATTCTCAATACCTTCGGGAGTCATGCCAATACCCTTTAGTGATGAATTGTTGTTTTCTTTGAGGTTGTAAAAACCATCAACAACAGCATCAAACTTGCCATGCAAACCAACGTTGCCTCCAAAATTAAGGAGCATACAATACGTCCAATCGTGAGAGTTGTACTCTTTCCATTGAGTGGCACTTTCGCTATGCAAATCCAAAATCAGTAAATCTCCCTTCTTAAGAGGAGTAATCATCTCTTTGTTGGGGTTGCCTTGCCAACCTTGTACTACCCATACAGCATCTTCGTTGCAACGTTTCATTGCTCCCATAATTGATTTTCCTGCTACTGCCATGTCAACCCCCTCGGTAAGTCCGCCTTCGTGGAAGGGGTCTATGGCATAAAAGTCTGCTTTACCGAAAAGTTTTTCTTGTTCGCTGTAGTATATGTCAGCTATACGATTGAAATTTGAGTCGTTTGGTAATATAAAGAATGGGCGTTTATATCCACACCAAAGACCGGTGTTGACAGCATCAATATTCAATTTCTCTTTGGCATTACTCGGAATCATGCCACAGTAACCAGGAAAAACAGGAGCAATTCCAAAATCTCTCATTCGTTCAACAATCCTTTGTTGAAGTGTAATTTGTCGTTTATACCATCGAGAGTAATTCGCACCGCCCCAACCCTCAAGGTTATTCATAAGCCACCATGCCGAGAAGGCAGGGCCGGCAATAAACTCATTAATCTCCTTGTTGCTGTATCCAAGTTTTTTAAGAGTATTAACCCAAACGCCCTCACTGCCTGTAACTGCTAATGACAAATTAATGCCATGCAATGCCATCCAATCAATTTCTCTCTCCCAACGTTCCCAATCCCAAAAAGCCATAGAGTATGAGAATGTGCAGAAGTTAAGATTGTATCGGTATTTTACATTGCATTCAATATAAACAGGTTTGTCGAGTAAAGGAAGCGAGTCGGGTAGAGTGGTACTCATGCTGTTCCATGAAAGATGAATACCTGCATGGTATTTTAGATACCAATTAATGCCTGACGCAATAGAGACATAGTTATTCCCTTTTACAACAATTTTATTCTCTTTTGATGAAAGTTCAAAAAAGTCTTTGCTGTTATCTGTAATCTCTATCTCAAATTTTTCTGAAGCACCTTTCTCTATTCTCTCCAGCATGCCCACAATAGGGTTTGCATTCACTCCAATAAGAGAGAATGCAAACATTAAAGATATGATGAGAATAGACCTGTTCATCTCAACTAAAAACTAACAACTACCCTGTAGGGGTAGCTAAGTTGACAATTAAAACTATCTTCTTCTTTTTTTGCTTTTCTTTGCCCATTGACTATTGTCGGGTTCAGAGAACTCTCCGTCAAAAAATCTTTGCCAATCGTTTTTTTTGCCGCTCTTTTTCTTCTTCTTAGGAGCAAACTCTTCAATGTTCTCTTTCTCCTTTTTTTTGCTCTTTCTTCCATCTTTTTTGCCGCTATTGTCACTCTTGCCTGTGTTTTCCGAAGCAACTTCAACAACAACCCTGCGACCATTGGCAAAGCTTTTATTTAAAGCTTTAATAACGCTCTCAGCATCTTCCTCTGCGACTTCAAAGAATGAGAATTCACGTAATAAATCAATCTTACCAACACAAGGCTTCATGCCCTTCATATTGCGGTTAATAAGTTCAATAACATGGTTTGCATAAAAGCCATCAGCCTTACCAAAATTCAAGAACAAACGAGTAAATCCAGGAGCTGCACTTCTGCTTTTTTTTGCCGAATCACTTTCTCCCTTTTTAACCTTTTTGCACTCTTTCGCGGCAGCTCTCTCGGTAGGAACATCAATAACGTCAGCATCGCGGTAGTAGTCTAAGAATCGGTTAAATTCAATCGAAACTACACGCTTAATAAGATCCTCTTTACTTAGCCATTCAAGTTTGCGATAGATAGATGGTAAGAATCCTTCAATCTCCTCTTCGTTGACCAAAACTCGTTCAATATCGTCAATAACTTTGATAAGCTGTTTTTCGCAAATTTGTCTGCCTGTAGGAAGAGTACCACAACTGAATTCTTTTGCAATAACCTTTTCAATCTCACGAAGTTTACCTCGTTCGCGCATATTTATAATGGCGATAGAAGTACCTGTCTTTCCTGCACGACCTGTACGTCCGCTTCGGTGAGTATAAGACTCAATGTCATCGGGTAAACCGTAGTTTATAACGTGAGTTAAATCGTCAACATCCAAGCCCCTTGCTGCAACGTCGGTAGCGACCAAAATTTGTAAATGGCGCATACGGAACTTCTGCATAACAGCATCGCGCTGAGCTTGCGACAAATCTCCGTGCAACGAATCTGCATTATATCCGTCTTGAATAAGCATGTCGGCAATCTCTTGCGTTTCCCTTCTTGTGCGACAAAAGATTATAGCATAAATTTTGGGGTAATAGTCTGCAATGCGTTTAAGAGCAAGATACTTATCTTTTGCGTGAACCATATAGTAGATATGTTTCACATTTTTAGTACTTTCGTTTTTGGCGCCTATAACAATCTCTTTGGCATTGTTCAAGTATTTTTTTGCAATTTGGCTTATCTCGTTCGACATGGTGGCAGAGAACATCATCATGTTTCTCTCTGCAGGAACCTCAGCCAAAATAGCATTCAGACTCTCCTCGAATCCCATGTTAAGCATTTCGTCAGCCTCGTCAAGCACTACGTTGTGTATGCTCTCCATTTTAACCGTTTTCCTATTCATCAAGTCTAAAAGACGACCTGGTGTGGCAACAATAATTTGCACACCACTCTTTAGGCTCTTCATTTGACTCTCAATCGAAGAACCTCCATAAACAGCCAAAACTTTAAGACCATCAATGTATTTAGAGTAATCTTTTATATCATCAGCAATTTGCAAACAAAGCTCTCTTGTAGGAGCAAGGACAAGTGCTTGAGGAAATTTTTTCTTAACATCAACTCTCTGAATAAGAGGAATACCAAAAGCGGCAGTTTTACCTGTACCTGTTTGAGCAAGAGCAACAACATCGTTGCCATTTCCTAACAAAAATGGAATAACAGCCTCTTGTACAGGCATAGGTTGTTCAAACCCCATTTCGCTTATGGCATAAAGTATCTCATCCCAAACACCTAACTCTTCAAAACTCATCATAATCGTAATAAAAATAATAGGTGCAAAGTTACAATAAATTGATAAAAAAATGTTATAACTCTATAAAATAAACTATGTTTATATACCCAAATTTTAACAATTGGTAAATCAAAAATCCGAAAAATTAATATTACATTTGTAAAATTTAATTATTAACTAAATTATTAACTATTTATGAGAAAAGTATTATCTTTTTTTGTAGTGTTGTTGGTATCTTTGGTAGCAACAACAGCAATGGCTCAAAGTGAGCTAACAAGGTATCCTGTCTATACGATGGGAGAGAACAATTCTCAGTACTACCGTATCCCTGCTATCGTTGAGACTGCAAACGGAACATTGGTTGCTATTGCCGATCAACGTGGTGCTGAATTGGGTGACTTACCCAATATCATTAGTATTGTTGCAAAAACAAGTACTAATGGAGGTCAAACATGGAGCAGTATGAAAACAATTGCTCAAGGAAACTCTTCAGCAGGAACAACTTATGGTGATGCCGCAGCAGTTTATGACGAAGTGACAGGCAAAATCATCACAGTTTTTGTCGGTAACGAAAACTATGGTGGTAACTGTGTAGGTCTTTGGGCATCAAATTCAAGTTATCCTTTGCGTCTCTACAAATCAGAGAGTTCTGACAATGGAGCAACTTGGACAACTCCTGTAGATATCTCAAATGATATTTACAACTCAATTTACGGTTCACGTTCTTATTGGATTGGAATGTTTGCCGGTTCAGGTAGCGCAGTTCAACTTAAAAAAGGAGACAAAGCCGGACGTTTGATGTTTGTTGTAGCAGCTCGTAACAACTCAACTTGGGGTGGAACAATGAGTAACTACGCAGTATATTCTGACGACCACGGAGCAACTTGGAAAGTATCAACTAACGCTGCATGCGCTAACGGAGACGAGGCAAAAATCGTAGAGTTGAGCAATGGCGATTTGTTGATGAGTATCAAAAACCGTAACAAAGGTTACCGTTTGATGGCTAAATCAACAGACCAAGGTGTTACTTGGACAACAGCATCAGAGAATGCAACATTGATGGATCCTGCTTGTAACGGAGACGTAGTTTCTTACACAACAGCTGATGGTAAATACTATCTATTGCACTCAATGCCAGGAAGCTCTTCTACTCGTGAGAATGTAACAGTATATTTGAGTAGCGATGATGGTAAAACTTGGCCTATCAAACGTCAAATTTACTCTGGTTACTCAGCTTACTCAGCATTAGAGGTTTTGAATGACGGAACAATTGGTATCGTAGTTGAGGAAGGTAAATGGGATTCTGGTCTTCCAGGTTCTGACGGATTCAACCTTGCATACTACAATTTCACTTTGGATTGGTTGCTTAACGGACAAGAGCCTGAAATTCCTGTAGCAGAAGGAGTTTTGGATCTTAACGGAAGTCGTTATATGAGCATTCCAAATGATGCTGCATTCAACATTGCAGGAGGAGGATCATTTACAATAACTTGTAAAGTAAAACTTCCTCAATTCAAATCAGGAGCAAACATGCGTTTCGTAAACAACCGTGCTTACGAAGGAACAGCAAATAGTGGAACAACAGGTTTTGATATTTACGGAGGAAATTCTTCAACACAAGCCGTTTCTGTAAACTTGTCATACGACGGAAAACCTTGGGGTAACAGCTTTGCATGGAACACAGGTCTTACTCAAGACACTTGGGCTCATATCTCTTGGGTTTTGGACGGAACAACAACATACTTGTATGTAGACGGTGTTAAGAAAGAGACAAAAACAGGAATGTCAACAAACGGAATGCCTTCAAAAGCAGATATCTTGGTAGGTGCAGGTTATACAAACACTGATGGTTCAGCAGTACAACCAGCATACTTCACAACAGGATATATTGATGATGTTCGTTTCTACAACAAAGCGTTGTCTCAATCTGAAGTTACAGCAGATATGACATCAACAGTTAATAGCTCAACAGCTAACTTGGTTGCTGCATATGACTTTAACAACATACAAGGATATGACGTAGAGGATATCTCTGGAAACGGACATACAGGAATTCTTGTTGGATTCCCTGAAGAGGTACAATACACTGTAACAGTTTCAGCAAACGAAGGAGGAACAGCAACAGTTAATGGAGAGGCTGGACCAGTTCAAGTTTGGGATGGTAAAAAAGCAACACTTCTTGCAACTCCAGCAGCAGGATATCAATTTGCAGGATGGTTGCAAGGAACAGACGTTGTAAGTACTGAAAACCCATACGAATTTGAGGTAACAGAAGATGTTGCTTTTGTAGCAAACTTCAAAGATGAAAATGCACTTGAGTATTGTAAAGTTGACGGAGCTATGACAAATGGTGGTCGTCAATTGAAATCATTAACAATTACTGATGGTAGCGGAAGCTTACGATTAGAATCAATTCAACCATCAACATCATCTCCTGTATTTGTTGATAAAACAGCAGCTGTATTCGAGACACAAGCAGGAAGTACAATCTATTTCACAGAGTACGATTGGGTATTGCAATGGATGCACTCTTATGCATACATCGACTATAACAAAGACGGAGAGTTCAATACAACATTGAACGCATACGGAACAAACTCAGGAGAGTTGGTATCATACAACTGTTACAATAACAAAGACAGCCACGGTAAAAGTGCAAACCAACAATATGCTAACACAAATACATATTCAGGTAGCGTAGGTCTTCCTTCATTTGTTCTACCTACAGACATGGCAGAAGGAACATACCGTATGCGTATTAAAGTTGACTGGAACAACATCGATCCATGTGGTGATAGCGCAATTAAACAAAACGGAGGATGTCAAGTTGACTTTACTGTTAAAATCGTTCCTCCAACAGCAGAGCGTACAATTTCAGTAGTAGTTAACCCAGCAGATGGTGGAGTTGTAACAGGAGCAGGAACTGCGTCAGGAAACATCACTCTAACAGCACAACCTAACCCAGGTTATATCTTCGGATCATGGACTCTTGATGGAGAGACAATCTCAACAGATTTGTCATTCACTGATACAACAGAGGGCGACAAAGAGTATACAGCAAACTTTATTGAGTCATATCCTATCATGAGCTACATCTACACTAACGGATACAGCCAAGCAAACCGTTACTTGAAAGAGGTTGTAGCAACAGCAGGAGATTATCAAACAGTTGTATTCTCTGCAACAACAGAGGAGGAACTTCCAAAAGAAGACCCAGAGGCAACAGGCGTAACAGTATATAATGGTGCAATTGTTGACAAAACAGCAACTCCCATCGTTATTGAGGAGGGAACAACAGAGTTCTCAGTAAACTTCAAAGCTTGGACAACTGCAATGACAGTTGCAGGTTACACAGCAAATACACAATTGCAATGGACACAACAAGCTGTTTATATTGACTGGAACAACAACCGTTACTTCTTAGATGAAGGCGAAAACCAAGGTAAGAGCAGCAATACAATCGGTAACGATGGAGGAGTATCTCAATCATTCATTTCTGAAGCAGGATACACTCGTACAATCACAGTTCCAGCAGGAGTACAACCAGGAACATACCGTATGCGTGTTTGCTACTTTGAGCCTAATGGAAACAATTCAGAGGCATGGGACGAGACACTATTTACTGATTACAACAACAGAACTCGTAATGGAAAAACTTACGACTTCGCAGTTACAGTTGTTGCTAAAAAACATGTTGTAACTGTTGAGTCAGCAGATGCTATGATGGGATCTGCATATATTGAAACAGAAGGTGTAACTTCAAAAGAGGTAAGTGCTGAAAATCCTGAAACAGTAACAATCTCTGCGGTAGCAGCAGAGGGTTATGAGTTCGAAAATTGGACTCTAAATGGAGCAGAAGTTTCAACAGAGGCTGTTTACACTACAGAAGCAATTACTGAGAATGTAACATATGTTGCAAACTTTAAATTTAAACCAATTGCTCCACGTACTGTAAAAGTTGCTTCAAATAACAATCAAAAAGGATATGCAGTATTTGTATCTCCTCAACCAGAAGGAACAGCATCTGATGTAACAACAGGAGATATCGTAATTGTTGAGGCTATTGCTCAAACACAATATGACTACTTCGTAAATTGGACAATCAATGGAGAAGAGGTTGGAACATCTACAACTTTCAAATATGTAGGAGCAGAGGATGCAACAATCCAAGCAAACTTCATGAGTAAATATCCCGTTGCTATATCTGCAAACGAGGGAGGAATATTTACTTTGAAAAATGGAGAAGAGAATGTCGCATCTGGAACAACTCTTGACGAAGGAACAGTATTGACAGTTAAAGTAACTCCTAACTATCTAAAACAATTGAATTCACTTCTAATCAACGGAACAGATGTAGTAGCAGATTACGATGAAAATGATGGATATTCATTTGAGTTGGCAGCAGCTACAACAATTGAGGTTGTATTCGGTGAGTTGACAGCAACATTGACTTATGAGGTAACAGGAGCAGGATATATCGAAATATGGTCATCATGTGACGAAGAGACATTCGAACCTGCAGGAACTCAATATGAGAATGGAGCATCTCTTCCTATAAACGGAGACCTATATGTATATCCATATGTATTGGATGTAGCCGTAGATCTAACCTCTTTGACAATAAACGGAGAAGACTTTATGGGAGAGATCGAGGAGTATGGTAGTGCATACTATATTGTAGGTGGAAATGTTAATATTGTGGCAGAGTTCACTGACCCAGGAATTGGTATTGAGGAGGCAGACGTAGTTGCAGCTTCAGTATATGCAGCAGATGGAACAATCTATGTAAACGGATTTGAAGGAACTGCACAAGTAGTAAATATCAGCGGTCAAGTAGTTAAAGAGTTTGCAGTAAATGGCAAAGCTCAAGTAACTATGGCACAAGGTATCTACTTTGTAGTAACAGGTAGCCAAGTAGCTAAGGTTGTTGTTAAGTAATAAGAGTTGTTCGTTTTAGAATTAAAAACGAAACACAATAATAATTTAGAGGAGCAGTTGATCTGCTCCTCTTTGTTTTATAGCTCTAATAAGACTAATCTATTTGATGACTGAATGTTAAAACTTTTATTGGTTATGAAATTCAATCAATCCATCAATAGGAGAAGCTTCAATTTTATCTATTGTGATATCAAACTCTTTGGCTACCTCAATTAAAATCTCTTTGTAGTAAAATGCCACAGAACCAATGAATGCAACTTTTAAATTAGTGTAGTCATATTGCATAACATTGCGTTTGAAGAAATCTTTAAAGCAATTAAGAACTAAAGAATATACCCTTTCATCAGATAGGTGTTTTGAAATAAAAGGCGAGAGCGAAGCTAAAAATCTATTAGGGAAAGGCTTTTTATAAACCCTGTCAATAATCTCCTCATTTGATAGGTTGCACTCCGATAAGAAACTTCTTTTGAAATCTTCTCCAAATTGATTTTTAAGCAGACTGCCTATAAAATATTTGCCTATAACAGCACCGCTACCTTCATCTCCAAGAATAAATCCTAAAGGCGAGACATTTTTTTCAATAATTTCTCCATTATAATAACAAGAGTTTGAACCTGTGCCAAGAATACACGCAATACCACTCTCTTTGTTAAACAATGCACGAGCAGCACCTAAAAGGTCGGAATATACCTCTATTGATGTCTCTCTTCCAAAAACGTTTGAAATAGCGTATTTAACCGCATTACTCTTTTCTGGCGTACAACCTGCTCCATAAAAATATATGGCGGAGATTTTACTTTCTGAATCAATCTTTTCGAAAACCGATTTCACTTCAGATATAATATCATCTTCGTTCTCAAAATAGGGATTAATGCCTTTTGAAATAATCCTCTCCGAGATAGTGCCGTTTTCAACAAAGCACCATTCGGTTTTGGTTGAGCCGCTATCTGCAATAACAATCATTGGGTATCTATAAATATGATTATATAGCAAAATTATAAACAAAAAAGTATTATCTTCGCATAAACAAATAAAAAAACAATGTTGAGCAAAGCAAAAATAAAATTTATACGTTCTTTGTCGCAAAAAAAAGAGCGATATGAACAAGGACTGTTTATAGCAGAAGGTAATAAGTTGGTAGCCGATACACTGACATCATTTAAATGCAGATTGTTGGTAGCAACAGCCCAATGGCTTTCTCAACATACCACATCGCATTGTCAAGAGGTAATAGAGGCAACACCTGAAGAGATTGAAAAAGCATCACTGCTTCAATCTCCACAAGATGTAATTGCAGTATATGAAATGCCCGATAACGAAGTCACTCCTTCGTCATTGCAAGGTAAATTGGTATTGGCTTTGGATTGTGTTCAAGACCCGGGTAATTTAGGAACAATAGTTCGTATTGCCGATTGGTATGGAATTGACACAATACTTTGTAGCGATGGATGTGCCGATATTTACAACCCCAAAACCATACAGGCAACAATGGGAGCATTGGCAAGAGTAAAGATTGCGTATGTGAATCTTCCGGAGATATTAAAGAATATAAATAAACCCATCTACGGAACATTCCTCGATGGGGATAATATCTATAATGCATCAATCACAAATGATGCAGTTATAGTTATGGGTAACGAAGGAAATGGAATCTCAAAAGAGATAGAGTCAATAGTAACTCATAAAATATTATTGCCACCATACCCCGCAAACAGCGAGACTGTAGAGTCGCTTAATGTTGCAGTAGCAACAGCCATAACTTGTGCGGAGTTTCGCAGGGCTTTAGTTGTTAGTTAGTTGTTAGTTGTTAGTTGTCGGCTGATGACTCTCTATGTGTATTCGAGAAGCGAATGCTTCTCAACTTGTCTTTGCTTCATTCCAAAGAGAATCCATCTCTTCAAGGTTGGTCTCCTTGAAAGTTTTCCCCATTTCAGTTAGTTGTTTCTCAATATAATTAAAACGGCGAGTAAACTTTTGGTTTGTTCTCTCCAATGCATTTTCAGGATTAATTTTATATAGACGTCCTGCATTAATCAGCGAGAAGATAACATCACCAAATTCGGCTTCAATTTTATCTGCATCACCGCACTCAATTTCTGTTTCAAATTCGCAAATCTCCTCTCTCACTTTCTTCCAAACATCTTCACGATTTT
The DNA here is from genome assembly GCA_017546805.1 of Muribaculaceae bacterium. Classification (GTDB taxonomy): domain Bacteria; phylum Bacteroidota; class Bacteroidia; order Bacteroidales; family G3-4614; genus Caccoplasma_A. The sequence continues at coordinate 43,041 of JAFYRT010000067.1, forward strand.
CCCAATCAAAACCTACATTTCGAGCCTTGTCTTGTATCCTATAAGCTTTAACTAAAGCGGGTAGGGCATTGGGTACACCTCCCAATACGGTTTTGTTTCCACCTTTCTCTTTTAGTTTAATCTCCTCCCAGCTCTTTTCAACTTGACCTGCACTATTTGCAACAGCCTCGCCAAAAACGTGAGGGTGGCGGAAAATCAGTTTGTCGCACAATGCATCGCAAACGTCAGCAATATCAAAAGCCCCCTTCTCGCTACCTATCTTTGCATAAAATACAATATGTAGCAGGAGGTCTCCAAGCTCTTTTTTAATATTTACGTCATCGTTGTTTATAATGGCTTCGCATAGTTCATATGTCTCCTCAATGGTATTGGCCCTTAAACTTTCATTTGTCTGTTTTCTGTCCCAAGGACACTTTTCGCGGAGTTCATCCATAACATCAAGCAGTCTGCCAAAAGCCTTTAACTGTTCTTCTCTTCTCTCTTTCATTGTGCGTTGATTAAAAATAGTTACATAGTGCAAAATTAGTAATTAAATTTGAAAGGGTTATGCCAAAAATGTAGTATCTTCGCATTAACTATGGATAATAACGAACTAATGTTAAGTAATATAATATCGGAGCAAGAACAACTACTATTGACAAAGGTAATAGAGAAGAGTAAGAATGTAGTTGTTGTGGCGCATACGGCACCTGATGGAGATGCCGTTGGTTCATCGTTGGCGTTGAGAGGAGTGTTAACGAAGATGGGTAAAAATGTAGAGGTGGTGATGCCTGATGCTTTACCCAAATCTATAATATTTTTACAAGGGGCTACAGATATAAAAATATACAAGGATAACCAGGAGGAGTGTAACCAAATAATAGCAAATGCCGATACTCTTTTTTGCCTCGATTTTAATGAGCCAAAAAGAGTGGATTTGATGCAAAATGCCATTGTAGAGGCAAAAGCCTATAAAGTGATGATTGATCATCATATCAATCCCTCTGATTTTTGCGATTTAATAATATCATATCCACTCTTATCTTCAACATCACTCTTAGTATATAAAATAATTTCTCAATTGTCTTTGGATAAGATGGTTGGTAAACCCGAAGCCGAGGCAATATATACAGGAATGATGACCGATACAGGTAACTTTTCATATAATTCAAACGATTCAGATATTTACATAGCAATATCGCAATTGTTACAACGAGGAATCGATAAAGACGAAATATATAAGATAGTTTGTAACACATCAACAATAAACAAACTTAAACTTAACTCATACGCCATCTCTGAGAAGATGGAGATTCTTGAAGGTGGTGTCGCAATTATAACATTGTCAAGAGGCGAGTTGAACCACTACTCATACCAAAAAGGAGACACAGAAGGATTGGTAAACCAACCTTTAGGAATTGAGGGTGTAAACATCTCTATATTTTATAGAGAAGAGAGTGGCTATGTAAAAGTTTCTTTGCGTTCTGTAGGAGAATATCCGGTAAACATAATTGCTTCTGAATTGTATAATGGAGGAGGTCATAAAAATGCGTCTGGAGGAGAGTTTTTCGGAACAATGTCCGACGCAGTAGAACTGTTCAAGAACAATTTGAAGAAGTATATATAAAAAGAGAATGATGAAAAAAAATATCTTCAAAACAGTAATAGTGTTATTTGTTGCACTATTTGGAATATCGTTGATTGGGTGTAATAAAACAGCCACATATGCTGAATTATTGGACAAAGAGAGAGAGTCTATAAGTAAATTCCTAAAATATGGAGGAATATATACTGCTGATATGCCCGGAGATGTGTCTCAAATATTGGAATCGGGAAATCCCAATATAGTATCAAATCAAGTGCCATTTTATAAACTGCAAAACGATGTGGCTATGCAGGTCGTAAATAAAGGAAATGGCAGAAAAATCAAAGAGGGCGATAGAGTATATTTCCGTTTTTTGAGAGTAGACTTAAATGCATGGTCAGATGCTCCCTATCAAATTAATATGTTTGATTTAAATAATGGAGGCGTAGGTAATTGGTACTATAAGGAGAATTACGATTTTTACTTTGATTACGTTGAGGATTACAGTGTTGTTACGTCGCAATACTATACATATGGTTTAGGAATAGAGTATCCTCTTGCACATATTTATGACGGAGCAAGAGTATACCTTGTTGTACCATCAAAAGTGGGATTTTCGGAGAGCGTATCATCTGTAGTGCCATATCTCTATTTAATAGAGTACAATATAACAAAGAATTAATAATTTATATAAAAAAGAGAAATTATGTCTTTAATTAAGTCTATTTCAGGAATTAGAGGAACAATTGGTGGAGAACCCGGTGATTGTTTAACTCCATTGGATGTAATAAAGTTTACATCAGCTTATGCAACATTCATAAGAAAAACAACAACAGTTACAACTAATAAAATTGTTGTTGGTCGTGATGCTCGTATATCTGGCGATATGGTATATTCGTGTGTTGCAGGAGCATTAACAGGAATGGGATTTGATGTTGTAAATATAGGATTGGCAACAACTCCTACAACCGAGATGGCTGTTGTAATGGAGGAGGCATGTGGAGGTATTATTCTTACCGCAAGTCACAATCCAAAACAATGGAATGCCCTTAAACTTTTGAACGAAAAAGGAGAATTTTTGAATGCTGCAGAAGGAAAAGAGGTTTTGGATATTGCAGCTGCTGAAAAATTTGATTATGCCGATGTTGATTCATTGGGAAAAGAGATAACAAACGATACATATACAAAACGTCATATTGAGGCAGTATTAGCACTTCCTCTTGTTGATGCGGAGGCTATCCGTAAGGCTGATTTTAGCGTTGCAATAGATTGTGTAAATTCAGTTGGAGGTGTTGCAATACCCGAATTATTGGAGGCTCTTGGTGTAAATAAGATAGAGAAACTATTCTGTACTCCTAACGGACAATTCCCTCATAATCCAGAGCCACTTCCTCAACACTTAACTGAAATATCTTCAGTTATGAAAAAAGGAGGAATGGATGTAGGTTTTGTGGTTGACCCAGATGTTGACCGTTTGGCAATTATTTGTGAAGACGGAGAGATGTTTGGCGAAGAGTATACGTTGGTTGCTTGTGCCGATTATGTATTGCAAAATACATTAGGAAACACCGTTTCAAATATGAGTTCATCACGCGCACTTCGCGATGTTACACAAGCAATGGGAGCAACTTATGCACCTGCTGCGGTAGGCGAGGTGAACGTTGTAACTAAGATGAAAGAGACAAATGCTATTATCGGTGGTGAGGGTAATGGAGGAGTAATCTATCCCGAATTACACTACGGTCGTGATGCTCTTGTGGGAGTGGCGTTGTTCTTAACTTACCTTGCAAAATGTGGTAAAAAAGTAAGTGAATTACGTGCTGGTTATCCTCAATATGCAATAGCTAAAAAACGACTCGATTTAACACCTACAATGGATATTGATAAAATATTTGAGGCAGTAAAAGTTAAATATGCAGAGTTTGATGTAAACGATATTGATGGTATTAAAATAGATTTCCCCGATCGTTGGGTACAACTTCGTAAATCAAATACAGAACCTATTGTCAGAATATATGCCGAGGCTCAAACAATGGAGGAGGCTGAGAAGACAGCAGATGATATTATAGATGTTATAAAATCTTTCGATTAATATATAACTGCATAAAAAGCTATAGGAGAGACGCTTAGTCTCTCCTATAGCTTTTTTATAAAGTTAATAACGTCTGTCGTCTATTTTGTCTCGTCCAATTCAATAAATGTAGCATCTTTTATATCGGTTGCACCATATTTAATATATGAAGAAGAGGCAAAGAATGATGAATATGATTCAGAATTATTGTAATCATCCTTCAGTTTTGCAATTTGTTCAGAGGAGTTGACTACATCTGTATTTACGATAAGTAGTATTCCATCGCAGAGAATAATACCTTCACACTCGCGTGAAAAAGGCATCATACTCTCTATTTTGCGGTTTGAATCGATATATATAATATGATTTTTCAGCAGTTTGCCATTAAAGCAAACATCACCCATATAGCCTCTTATCATATTCTACTTAGTGTGTATTCTTTCAAGAGAAATGCTGTCTATATGAGTAATTTTCCATTCAGGGATTGCAGGTACATAAAAGCTACCCATAACTCTTCTTATAGAACCATTACTCTTTAATTCTATTGAATCCCATCCGTTCATTACAACATTTTTCTTTGCAAATTTGGTTGAATCCTTACTCTCCTTAATGGCTAAAATAACTTGAGCAGGATACAGACTTTCATTGCGAGAAGTTATTTTGAATTTAAGTTTAAACATATCCTCATCTTTGAAGTTGTCGTCATAAGGTACTGTAAATGTAAGTAGGTTATTATTGAGTTTTCCTTCAAAAATGTAGTGAGAGTTTCTGTTCCATATGTTAACTGTATCTCCCGAACGAGTCATTCCAATAAACATATCCTTTTGGTTGTTCATCAATGCCAAAAGTGAGTTGTTCTCCTCTTGTAGCTTTTGTATTACTTTATCGTAAACTTCAATATACATTTCAAGGTTAGCGCCGTACCATACAACCGAAGTGTCAAATTCTGCAGACGTAACATTCTGTTTTGCAAATATGGAGTTCTTTACAGAGTCTTGAGCCATTTTATTATTGGCAAGATATTTATTGTTTTCCATGTATGCCTCTGCTTTGTGAATATCAATTAGCAGAAGTTCCATTGTCTTTGTATCTATGATATCTCCGGGAACGCGATTACATGCAAACAAAATAGTTGCTGCAGTTATAATCATCCCAATAATTAACCCTCTTTGCATTACTCCTCTTTTTTAGAAAATTCAAAAGATAAAGATTCTCTATAGAAAATCAATAGAACCAATATTCCTATTGTAATTGCAGAATCAGCAATATTGAAAACCGGTTCAAAAAATTCAAAAAGGCTTCCTCCAACAACAGGAACCCAATCGGGCCAAACAAAGCTGAAGAGAGGGAAGTATAGCATATCCACAACTTTGCCATACATTAGGTCTGCATAACCTCCTTCTGCGGGAAACAGCGTTGCTGTCATAGGATATGATGGAGAATTAAAAATTACCCCATAAAACAAGCAGTCTATAATATTTCCTATAGCTCCGGCAAAGATTAGAGAAAGGCAAACCAAGTATCCCTTTTTAAGATTGTTGTTCTTTTTAATGAGTTTGAAGATGTAATAACCAATAAGAAAAATGGCAACAATACGGAACAGAGTCAAAAATAATTTGCTACCCAATTCCAATCCAAAAGCCATACCGTTGTTTTCAACAAACAGAATTTTAAACCAAGAGAAGACGTCAATCTCTTCGCCTAAAAACATATTGGTCTTAACTAAAAATTTTGATATTTGGTCAATGATAAGCACTGCCGCAACAATTGACAAACTTAACCAAGTATATTTTCGTTGTGTTTTATCTATCATAATAGCACTTTAAAAAAAGAAGAGTATAACAATAGTATAGATTATTATCTTGTTATACACTTCTTTTAAATTATAAGTTTTAATTACAAAGGTTTTTCTTGTATATACAAGGGCTAACCACCTTTGATATTATTATCTTCTGTTGTTTTTTGCATCTACAGACAAGGTTGCATGGGGAACCGCACGCAATCTCTCTTTAGGTATTAATTTGCCTGTTTCGCGACAAACACCATATGTCTTGTTCTCAATTCTTATAAGAGCAGCTTCAAGGTGTTGAATAAATTTCATTTGGCGTTGAGCCAATTGTCCTGCCTCTTCTTTGTTGAGAGTTGATGCTCCCTCTTCTAAAACTTTAAAAGTAGGAGATGTATCAGATGTATCGTTGCCGTCAGAGTTAACAATAGCCTCTTTTAAACTGTTGTAGTAATTACGTGCATCTTCAAGTTTTTCTTTAATCAGAACTTTGAACTCCTCAAGTTCTTCGTCTGAATATCTAGTTTTTTCACTCATAGTCTTAGTTGTTTAAAGATTAATACTTACTCAATAACGTAACAAAGCCAATAAGGTTTATTCATTGTCACTTTGTGGTTACTGCAAATATAAGTAATCAAACTTATATATGCAAGAAACAGAACATTTTATTGCAAATAAAAGGGGGTTGTTTTTTCAACAACCCCTCTCTGATATTAGCATTTTGTAATTGCAATTTTCAATATAAATCCGTCAAAGTCTATGTCTGTTGCATTTTCAGGCATATTTTCAGCAACAGCAATGCTATTTGCCAAAACCTGTTTAGCTATGTATTCTCCATAAACTTCAACAGCCTTATCTGTTTCATCGTTTTTCTCAATAATAACGCAAATCTTGTCGGTAATTTCAAGACCACCTGATTTACGCATATTTTGAATACGATTAACAAGCTCGCGAGCGATACCCTCTTGTTTCAACTCATCAGTAACTGTTATGTCAAGAGCTACGGTGATATTGCCTTCGTTGGCAACCAACCATCCTGGAATATCTTCCGAGATAATCTCAACATCGTTCAATTCAACAACAGCCTCACATCCCTCAATATTGAATGTAAACGAACCGGCTTTTTCAAACATTGAAATGTCGTGTTGCTCCATGTTTGCAATAGCAGCAGCAAGTTGTTTCATGATTTTACCGTAACGTGGACCAAGTTTTTTGAAGTCAGGTTTAACTCTCTTAACCAAAATGCCTTCAGTATCGTCAACGAACTTAATCTCTTTAACGTTAACCTCGTTCAAAACAAGCTCTTTTACAGCCTCGATTTGAGAACGTTGAACGTCGCTTACAACAGGAACCATAATAGCAGTAAGAGGTTGTCTTACCTTAATGTTAACCTTGCGACGAAGTGCCAAAATCATAGAAGTCATATCTTGAGCAATCTTCATTCTCTCCTCAAGTTCTTTGTTTATAAGAGCCTCGTTGCATGCAGGGAACAAACTCAAGTGAACCGATTTGTCGTCACGTCCTGTAGCCACAGTCAAATCAGAATACAATTTGTCTGCGAAGAAAGGAGAGATTGGAGCCATCAAAGATGCTATAGTCTCAAGACAAGTATATAGAGTTTGGTAAGCCGAAAGTTTATCATTGTTCATGCTACCACCCCAGAAACGTTTACGGTTCAAGCGAACATACCAGTTACTTAAGTTGTCGTTCACAAAGTCAGATATTGCACGACCGGCACGAGTAGGCTCGTAATTGTTGTAATGTTCGTCAACCTCTTTAATCAAAGAGTTCAACAATGATATAATCCATTGGTCGATTTCGGGACGCTCATTAACAGGAATCTCTGCCTCACCGAAGTTGAAGTTGTCAACGTTGGCATACAAAGCAAAGAATGAGTATGTATTATAAAGGGTTCCGAAGAATTTACGACGAACCTCTTCAATTCCGTCAATATCAAATTTAAGGTTGTCCCATGGCGAAGCATTGGTTATCATATACCAACGCAATGGGTCAGAACCATACTTCTCTATTGTACTGAATGGGTCAACTGCGTTGCCCAAACGTTTTGACATTTTGTTTCCATTTTTATCCAAAACAAGACCATTAGAAACAACCGCTTTGTAAGCGATGCTGTCAAATACCATAGTACCAATAGCGTGAAGAGTAAAGAACCATCCGCGAGTTTGGTCAACACCCTCAGCAATAAAGTCTGCCGGGAATATTTTACCTTCATCGAATTGCTCTTTGTTCTCGAATGGATAGTGTATTTGAGCATATGGCATAGCACCCGAATCAAACCAAACGTCAATAAGGTCAGTTTCGCGTTTCATTGGTTTGCCACTCTCCGAAACAAGAGTTATATCGTCAACATATGGACGGTGCAAATCAATCTTGTCGTAGTTCTCCGGAGTGTAGTCTCCCGGCACAAAACCTACAACTCTGTATGGGTTCTCTGTCATAACACCGGCTGCAACAGCTTTGTCAATTTCGTTGTAAAGTTCTTCAACAGAGCCTATGCAAATCTCTTCACCCTCTTCGCTACGCCAAATGGGTAGGGGAGTACCCCAGAAACGGCTACGAGACAAGTTCCAATCGTTAAGATTCTCCAACCATTTTCCAAAACGTCCTGTACCTGTAGATTCGGGTTTCCAGTTGATTGATTTGTTCAATTCGCTCATGCGCTCTTTGCAAGCAGTAGAACGAATAAACCAGCTATCCAAAGGATAGTATAGGACAGGTTTGTCGGTACGCCAACAGTGAGGATAGTTGTGAACATGTTTCTCAATTTTGAAAGCTTTATCCGAAGCCTTCATCATCATACATATTGCAACATCCAAAGTCTCGTCTTTATCTGTTAGGTTGGCATCATATGCGTTCTTAACAAATTTACCTTCAAACTCTTTATAAAGTTCAACGTTTACGCAGTTTTTAACAAACTCCTCGTCAAGTTCCTCTGTTAAATAGAATTTACCTGAAAGGTCAACCATTGGACGAGTTTCTCCTTTTTTGTTAATCATGTGCAAAGGAGGAATACCTGCAGCTTTAGCAACAAATGCGTCATCAGCACCAAATGTAGGAGCGATGTGAACTATACCTGTACCATCTTCTGTTGTAACATAGTCTCCGGGAATAACTCTGAAAGCATTCTCTCCTGGGTTAACCCAAGGAATAAGTTGCTCATATTTCATACCAACAAGGTCGCTACCTTTGTATTCTGCAATAATACGATAAGGAACAACTTTGTCTCCTTGTTTGTACTCTTCCATTGCAACCTCAGCGCCTTTGGGGTTGAAGTGTGCACCAACAAGAGCTTTAGCAAGAACAACAGTCATAGGTTTGCCTGTATAAGAGTTGTATGTCTCAATGGCAACATAGTCAATTTTGTTACCAACGCACAATGCAGTGTTCGAAGGCAATGTCCATGGAGTAGTTGTCCAAGCCAAGAAGTAGGGGGTTCCCCATTTTGTCATCTCCTCTTTAGGATCAACAATCTTGAATTGAGCAACAACTGTTGTGTCTTTAACGTCGCGATAACAACCGGGTTGGTTCAACTCGTGAGAGCTCAAACCTGTACCTGCTGCAGGCGAGTATGGTTGAATAGTGTAACCTTTGTAGAGTAAATCTTTGTTGTATAGTTGTTTCAATAGCCACCAAAGAGTCTCAATATATCTGTTGTCGTATGTGATATATGGATCGTTCATGTCAACCCAATATCCCATTTTGTGAGTAAGGTCTTCCCATTCACGAGTATATTTCATAACCTCTTTGCGACAAGCTGCGTTATACTCGGCAACAGATATTGTTTTGCCAATATCCTCTTTAGTGATACCAAGAAGTTTTTCAACACCAAGTTCAACTGGCAAACCGTGGGTATCCCAACCGGCTTTACGTTTAACTTGAAAACCTTTCATGGTTTTGTAACGGCAGAAAATATCTTTGATAGAACGAGCCATTACGTGGTGAATACCGGGCATACCATTTGCCGAAGGAGGACCTTCGAAAAATACAAATGAAGGAGCGCCCTCTCTTAATTCGTAACTCTTGGCGAAAACACCCTCGTTATCCCATTTTTTAAGGATCTCTTTATTTATTTCCGATAGGTCGAATTTGTTGTATTCAGTAAATTTCTTTTGCATAATATTGTGTTTCTTTGAAATTTCTAAAATTAAGCTACAAAAATACTCTTTTTCAGCCTAAAATGCAAGAAAATATCACTTAGTTTTTGCTTAGTTTTTGCCTTTTGTGTGTTAGATGCAAGAAAGGATGAAAAGTTCTTTCCGCCCTTCTTTTGTTGGTTGTTTTATTTTTTTTTGTGTTAATATCGGTTTTTAAACATCATTTTAATAAACCAACCACCGCACAAAACGGAAACGATAATGCTTAAGATTACCGATAGATTATACTCCAATCCTGCTCCGGCAGGAGAGAATAGTATAAATGCAGTTGTTATGCTTATCATAAACATTGCAGGAATAAATGCTATAATCCACCATAAGCCCTTTCTCTCTTTTTGAAGAAAAATAGATATTGCCCACAGAGTGAATACTGCAAGAACTTGATTACTCCATGCAAAGTAGCGCCAGATGATTTCAAAACCGTTTTTGTCCAAAAGGCTGAATAATAAAATCGCGATAGTTATGGCAAACAAAGGAATAGATATCGCCAATCTCCTTTTTAAACTCTTTTGCTCAACTTTAAGAAAATCAGCAACAATAAGTCGTGCAGAGCGTAGAGCCGTGTCGCCTGTAGATATTGGGGCTGCTATAACCCCTAATATGGCAAGAAATCCACCGGTTGCACCCAGCCACTTGTGCGATATGATATTGGTTATTGTTGCGGCATTGGAATTGACACTGTCGTCTGTGATGCCAAAAAACTCTTGACCTTCAGGCGAGAAGAAATATGTTGCGGCAGCAGCCCAAATAACAGCAACAATACCTTCGGTAATCATTGCTCCAAAAAATATAGATTTCCCCTGTGATTCGCTTTTCATGCAGCGAGCCATAAGGGGCGATTGAGTTGCGTGGAATCCCGATATTGCACCACATGCAATGCTTACAAACATCATGGGAAAAATAGGATTTGCTTCAGGGTCTGGATTCATGTTTTTAAAGGATTCGCTTATTTCAGGAATATTTGGGTTCTTTACGACCATATAGCCAAGTATGCCTAAAGCCATAAATAGTAGAGCAAATCCAAATACAGGATACACCTTGCCTATGATTTTGTTAACAGGAAGCAGGGTTGCTATAATGTAGTATGCAAAAATTATGTATATCCAAAATGTGGCATCCAAATAGTTGGGGGTAAGAACAGCTAAAAGATTTGCAGGACCCGATGTAAAAACAGCACCAACAATAACCAATAGGAATATTGTGAATATTCGCATAAAAAATTGTGCATTTTTGCCCAAATATCTACCTATGGTTGTAGGTAGTCCTTCGCCATTGTTTCTTAACGAAATCATGCCGGCAAAGTAGTCGTGCATAGCCCCCGCAAATATACATCCGAATACAATCCAAAGGAACGAGGCTGAACCAAATTTGGCTCCCATTATGGCACCGAATACAGGTCCTAATCCGGCAATGTTTAAGAATTGAATCAGAAATATTTTCCACTTAGGCATAACTATATAATCAACTCCGTCGGGGTGTGCAACAGCAGGAGTTTTTATATTGCTGTCTGCTCCAAAAATGCGTTCACAGAGTCTGCCGTAAATGAAGTATGCTGCAATTAAAATGGTAAGAGATATGTAAAAAGTTATCATAGCATCTAATTAAATAAACACATAAGCTGAGTGTATTATGGTTTATTACAATTTTGGTTGTTTAAATCATTGATTTGTAATACATAAAACATTATTATATAATTCTTTTGTTTAATATTTATTTATAAGAAATAAATATCTATTTTAAGTTTAAGTGAGTCGCTAAACTTTCAGCACAACGCTCTCCGTCAATTGCTGCAGAAACAATGCCTCCTGCATATCCGGCACCCTCTCCGCATGGGAATAATCCTTCCAATCTTATGTGTTGAAGATTGTCAATATTTCGAGGAATTCTTACGGGTGAAGATGTACGAGTTTCAACTCCAATCATCAAAGCTTCGTTAGTTAAAAATCCGTGAGCTTTTCGCCCAAATTGTTCGAACCCGCCTTTCAATCTTTCGCTGATAAATTTGGGCATCCAAAAGTGTAGGGGAGAAGATATGACGCCCGGAGTATATGATGTTGAGGGAAGTGTTGAAGATAGTCTTCCTCTGACAAAATCTTCCATTCTTTGAGCAGGTGCAGTTTGACCTTTTCCGTTTGCAAAACAGGTGGCTTCCAATCTCTCTTGGAACTCCAAACCTGCCAATATGCCGGTGAATCCCTCCTTGGTTAAATCTTCAGGGTGAATCTCAACTACCATACCTGAGTTTCCCCATTTCGAACCTCTGTTTGATGGAGACATGCCGTTTACGACAATTTGGTTCTCTCCACTTGCGGCAGGAACCACAAAACCTCCGGGGCACATGCAGAATGAATATACTCCGCGTTCTTTAACTTGTGTAACAAAAGCATATTCGGCTGCAGGCAGATATTCGCCTCTTCCGTTTTTACTGTGATACTGAATACAATCCAATAGTCGTTGAGGGTGTTCCAGTCTCACACCAACAGCAAAGCCTTTGGCTTCGAGTTCAAAGTTTTCCTTATGCAGATAGCGATAAACATCTCTTGCAGAGTGTCCTGTAGCAAGGATAACATCCCCTAAGAACTCGCTGCCATCTTCGCAGATAATACCTTTTACGCAATTGTCTTTAACAATAAGCTTGGTCATTTTCTTTTCAAAATGAACCTCTCCACCCGATGCAATAATTTGGTTTCTTATGCTCTCAATAACCTTTGGCAACTTATCTGTGCCAATATGAGGGTGAGCATCTGAAAGAATAGTTTCAGATGCGCCAAATTGGCAAAGAATATTTAAGATTCTCTCAACAGAACCTCTTTTTTTACTGCGAGTGTATAGTTTTCCGTCGGAGTATGCACCGGCACCACCTTCGCCAAACGAGTAGTTCGACTCTCCGTTGACTTTGTGCTCTCGACTAATTAGGGCTATATCCTTTCTTCTTGCATGAACATCCTTTCCTCGTTCAATCAATATTGGTTTTATGCCAAGTTCAATAAGGCGTAGCGAAGCAAACAGTCCGGCAGGTCCTGCACCCACAACAACTGCGCTTCTGCATTTTGAAACATCTTGATATTCTCTGCGTTCAAAAGCTTCGTTCTTAGGCTCTTCGCCACAATAAACCCTTACACGCAGATTAACAAAGATAGTCGATTTACGAGCATCAATAGAACGTTTAAGAACTCTTATGGCATTTATGCTTTTGGCGTTAATGCCACACTCTCTTTCAATATAAAGTTTAAGTTCATTCTCTAAAGCGGCAACTTTAGGGAATACCCTTATATCAATATCTCTAACCATATAATCCTATCCAAAAAGTTGGCGGAAAGCCTCTTCGACTTTTCTCACCTCTAAAATTTTTATCGATAATTTACTCTTGTCAAAACCTTTAAGGTTGTCGGCAGGAATAATAATCTTCTTGAAACCTAATTTATCCGCCTCCGAAATACGTTGCTCAATTCTGTTAACAGCTCTTATTTCGCCTGATAGACCAACCTCTCCTGTCATGCAAACACCGCTATCCACAGCAATATCCATATTCGACGAAAGAATAGCACTTATAACCGCCAAATCCATGGCAGGGTCGTTAACCTTAAGACCTCCGGCAATGTTGAGGAAAACATCTTTTTGAGCAAGTTTAAAGCCTACTCGTTTCTCCAAAACGGCAAGGAGCATGTTCATACGTTTGGCATCAAATCCGGTTGCCGAACGTTGTGGAGTACCATAAACAGCACTGCTAACAAGCGATTGAGTCTCAATCAAGAAAGGTCTTGCGCCCTCAATGGCAACAGCAGTGGCAACACCACTCATGCCTGCATGAGATTGAGAAAGTAGTAGCTCTGATGGATTTTCCACTGCACGCAAACCATCTTGACGCATCTCGTAAATACCCAATTCCGATGTATTTCCAAAGCGGTTCTTAATAGAACGTAAGATTCTGTACATATAGTGGCGATCACCCTCAAACTGAAGAACTGCATCAACAATATGTTCCAGAACCTTTGGCCCTGCAATGCTACCCTCTTTATTGATATGGCCAATAACAATAACAGGAGTGTTGCTCTCCTTGGCATATTTCAAGATAGCTGCAGCACACTCTCTTACTTGAGCCACACTGCCTACCGACGATTCCAATACATCTGTCGAAATGGTTTGTATGGAGTCTATTATAAGGAGTTGTGGCTCAACGTTTTTTATGTGAGTAAAGATACCCTCCAAAGAGGTGTCGCAAACAATATAACATTCACTATCGGCACAGCCAATTCTCTCTGCTCTCATTTTAAGTTGGCGAGCGCTCTCTTCTCCCGAAACATAAAGAGTTTTTACCCCTTTCAAACGGAGAATGGTTTGCAGAATAAGAGTGGATTTACCAATGCCGGGTTCTCCGCCAATTAACACCATCGACCCCGAAACAATACCTCCACCCAAAACACGATTAAACTCGCTGTCTCCCATGTCCATTCTAACCTCTTCGGTGGTTTTAATTTCTTGAATAAGGGTAGGCTTAATTTTTTTAGAATTGTCTCCAAATACTTCGGCTTTACCACCTGATGATTTTGTGCTTACAATCTCCTCGACATACGAGTTCCACTCACCGCAGGCAGGACATTTACCTAGCCATTTTGGAGAGTCGGCACCACAAGCCGAGCAAACATATATAGTTTTGTTTTTTGCCATAATCAAAAATTATCCTAATTTCTTGGAATCTATTCTTTGCAAAGATACGAATAAGCGAGCGAGAAATATCAAGTTTACTTGAATATTTTTCACAGCGAGCGAGAGTATCTTCGAGGTTTCCTCAAAGATAAAAGAATAAGCGAGCGAGAAATATCAAGTTTACTTGAATATTTTTCACAGCGAGAGCATTTTAAGGTAATTGCAAAGCAATTAAAATTGACTAAATGTCAATTTGTGCGTTAAAATGGGGAGTGCAGTGCCCTGCACGACGGAGTAGAGTATCTTCGAGGTTTCCCTCAAAGATAGAAACAATTATATTATCTTTGCGGTAAAATGATATATATCTTATGCAAAGAAAGAATCTGTTATGGACAATATTGCCATTAGTGGCATCATGTACAACACAAGAAGAGGCACAAAAACCGAATATCATATATATAATGTGCGATGATTTGGGGTATAACGACTTGGCTTGTTACGGACAGCAATATATAAACACTCCCAATCTTGACAGAATGGCAAGTGAGGGAATGCGATTTACGCAAGCCTATGCAGGAAGCCCTGTAAGTGCGCCATCACGAGCATCGTTTATGACAGGACAGCATACAGGACACACCGAGGTGCGTGGAAATAAAGAGTATTGGCGCGATGTGCCAATGATTGAGATGGGGGTAAACGAAGAGTTTAGTCTTGTGGGACAACATCCATACGATCCAAATCATGTTATCTTGCCTGAGATAATGAAAGACAATGGTTACACAACGGGAATGTTTGGAAAGTGGGCAGGAGGATATGAAGGTTCTGTGTCAACACCCGACAAACGAGGTATAGATGAGTATTACGGATATGTTTGTCAATATCAAGCGCATCTATACTATCCTAATTTCTTAAACAGTTATAGTCGTTCAAAAGGAGATGAGGCGGTTGAACGTATTGTGTTGGAGGAGAATATACAACATCCACAACATGGCGAAGGGTATGAAAAACGTACGCAGTACTCTGCAGATATGATACATCAAAAAGCTTTGGCTTGGATTGATGCTCAAGACGGCAAACAACCATTCTTCGGAGTCTTCACATATACACTACCACATGCCGAGTTGGTGCAACCACAAGATAGCATAGTAGAATATTATAAAGAAAAATTCACAGAAGATACAGATTGGATATCGCCACATTGGAGTCGATATAATACGGCACTTAATGCACATGCTCAATTTGCAGCAATGGTAACGCGCCTCGACAGCTATGTAGGTGAAGTATTATCAAAACTAAAAGAGAAGGGATTTGATAAAAACACATTGGTAATCTTTACAAGTGATAACGGACCACACATGGAGGGAGGAGCAGATCCCGATTTCTTTGGCTATAATGCAATTCTACGAGGAACAAAGCGACAAACTCACGAAGGAGGAGTCAGAGTCCCGTTTATAGCGTGGTGGCCAGGGCAAGTACCCGCAGGAGTTGTAAATGAACATCAATTAGCCTTTTACGATATAATGCCCACTTTCTGTGAATTGGCAAACGTAGAAGATTATGAAGAAACCTATGCAAACCCAACAAAAGATACAGACTATTTTGACGGACTATCTTTTGCTCCAACACTATTAGGAAAAGAGGGGCAACAAGCGCACGACTTCCTATATTGGGAATTTGAAGAGACTAATCAGGTGGCAGTACGTATGGGAGATTGGAAAATGGTATCAGAGGCAGGAGTACCCCGATTGTATAACCTTGCTGTAGATGTTCACGAAGATAATAATATCGCAGCCGATCATCCCGACATCGTTAAGAAGATGGTCGAAATAGCATATTCGCAACACACCGAAAGCCCATACTTTAAAGTTACAATGCCAATAATAGAAGAGTAGATACGAGATAATTAAAAATTAAGAACTACATTTGTAATAAATAAGAATAAAATTATGAAACGAAATTATATCAAACAATTGTTAATGTTGGTGGCATTCATGCCTTTAGCATATCCACAGGCTCAAGAAGTTGAGTATATGAATGTATTTCTAAAATCACAAGGTTCATTTCAATCTATCAGCATAGATAACATCGATAAAATTACCTTCCCTTCGGCAGATGAAGTCTCTATTACCATATCAGGCGTAGCAACACCAATGGCAATAGAAAATATTAAATTTATCGCCTTTGGTAATACAGATATAACAGCCATAGAGGAGAGCAAAACAGAAATTTCAGAAATAACAATAAACTATATCCCCTCAGTTAGTGAGGTATGCATAACTTCGCCCGAAGCAATAGCACAAGTGCAAATATATAATATGCAAGGAGTGTTGATGCAATCACAAATACCCGGCATAGAGACAGCTACTCTTAATGTAAGTGCATACCCCAACGGAATCTACATAGTAGCAGTACAATCAAACGGAAAAGTAGAGGCGAAGAAGTTTATAAAATAGTTGAGGAACATTCGTTCCTCGAACCCGCTATCGTTCGGCATAATTTAATAAACTAAACTATGCTCTCACTTAATCGCGGCTTTGTTAGTTTTTAGTTGTACGGTACTTCGTACTTTAGTTTTTAGCAAATAAAGACTCTAACAACTAACAACAACCCGAAGGGCGGCAGAGTTTTGCGATGCCGACAACAAACAACTCAAAAAAAAAGAAAGATGAAAACAAGACTAATTACACTGTTAATAGTGATATTTGCAGTAGTAGGCATTGCTTATGCACAAAAGAATATAAATATCTATAAAAATGGAAAGGTATTGTATAGTCTTTCCGTTGTTGATGTTGACAGCATAAAATTTGAGAATAAGAGATATCACAATGGTTACGAATATGTTGACCTTGGATTCTCAAGTGGAATAAAATGGGCAACATGCAATGTGGGTGCTAACTCGCCCGAGGAGTACGGAGAATACTTCGCTTGGGGAGAAATAACTACAAAGAAAAATTACAATTGGGAAACATATAAATATTGTAATGGTTCATCATTTACACTTACTAAATACTGCACAAATTCAAATTATGGTATAGTTGACGACAAGACAATACTTGACTTGGAGGATGATGTTGCAAGTGTAAGGATGGGAGGAGAATGGCGTATGCCGACAAGAATAGAACAAGAGGAGTTGCTAAATAATTGTACATGGGAGTGGACCGAAGAAAACGGAGTTGATGGATATAGAGTTACAAGCCATATAAACAGCAATTCTATATTCCTCCCTGCAGCCGGGTATCATAATGCTAATAGAATTAAAAATGGCAACTATTGGTCAAGTTCGGTTGATTCATCTTGTGCATACTATTTGAACTTCAATGAAGAGGGTGATATACGAGAATACATTTACAATCGTTCGTTTGGATTCTCTGTGCGTGCAGTGTATGATTCGCGTCCTGTGTATACTGTTTCTGTAGTATCTTCAAATGAGAATAATGGAAAGGCAGAAGCTTCTGCTTCAGAAATTAAAGAGGGAGATGAAATAACTTTGGTGGCAACACCGGAAGAAGGTTATCGATTTGTAAGTTGGAGCATTAACGGAGAAAAAGTTAGTTGCATAAATCCTTTCACTATTAATGTCACCTCAGATGTGGAGGTAGTTGCCAAATTTAAAGAGTTGCCAAAACAACCTTTGAGAATTTTGGCAATAGGAAACAGTTGGTCAACCAATGCCACACAGTATTTAAAAAATATTTTGGCAAACTTGGGAATTGAAGCCACTGTATATAACGTGGTAAAGGGAGGTGCATCTCTAAAAGGATACTATAATAATACCAAAAACAATACAAGAGAGTATTTTTGGACAATAAACGGAGTAAGAGATGATAATGATGGAAATAAATATTCTATAAGTGAAATATTAGACAAAGGAGAGTTTGATATTATTACCGTACAACAGGTAAGTGGGGATGGAGGTGCTTATGACACATTTCAACCTTACATAAATAAATTTATTTCTTTTATCGAAGATAAGGAGGCATATGATCCTATTATATATTTCCATTCTACTTGGGCATTCCCTGATTTTTGTAATCATCCATATCTTGAAAGCAAATATGAAGGCAGTAGTGATGTAATGTATTCATCTATTTTCTCTACATGGAGAAATATTATTAAGGACGAAAATATGGATAAGATTATTCCATCTACATACGCAGTACAAGAAATCAGAAAAATTGAAGGAATTGGAGATATAGATCAACCAGATGGAAGACACCTCTCTCCTATTGGATGTTTTGCCGTTGGTTGCGTATGGGCTGAAACTTTTATAAAAGATCTTGGTTTAAACAAAACTATTATTGACTTAACATACAATCCTACATCTTTAAGCAGTGAGCATTTCAATCTTATAAAGAATATCGCCAAAACTGCCGTAGAACGAAGAGGAATAGATTATAATATATCTTACGACAATATAAATAAGTAATACTAAGTAGGAGCGTTTAATATACAACCAAAGAGGCTGGCTAAAAATAGTCCTTTTTATTTAACCCTTAGACAAGAGAGTGTGCCCAGTTTTCCATTTGGGTCACTCTCTTGTTATATTTAAACAATATCAAGCATAGGTCCGTTTGAGATAATATCTCAGCTAACAACTGATATCTGACAACTATTTACTATGCACCACCATTTTTTTGCCATGTCCTTTCATTTTGCAACAATTAACAGAAAAAGGTTGTGAGTTTTCACGCTCTTTATAACCCTCATATGCAATTTTTTGAACAGGGTTCAGTGTCTCCACAAAACGCTCTTCAGCTTTAGCCTGTTTCCTTAAATGGCGCGTTTTCATAGCTGATTCTTCGTGACGGTAATTGGTTCTCTCTTTGCTCTCCATCAGATTTAGTTTATAAAGTCTTTCGGTCTGTTTGTCGTTCAAATGGAGTTTGTGTCGCATATTTTCGGTCTTAAATTCTGCCCAATCACGAGGAGTCATGGCATTACCTCTCTTTTCTGAGAGAACTCTGTAAAATGGAATAGTTTCGTGCTTCATGCTAACAATCGAGTCATGTCCATTATGGCTTATGATTTCCAGACTGTTAAGAGTTAGAGTATCTCTAACAATTATGCTTCTTTTCATATCACTGTGATGTCTCTCTTTTGCCGAACCGCTAAAGGCAAAAAGAGCGCTTAGAGCAACAATAAGATAAAGTTTTTCCATACTAAATAAATTGAAGTTTACTATAATACATTCTACTCGCAAAATAGTTCGGCAAAAAGCATTATCTTTGTTTAAAATAACAACAATTATGACAAAAGTACGTTTAGAATCGCTTGATGTATTACGAGGTTTTGACCTCTTTTGTTTAGTGGCATTGGAGAGTATTCTACACCCATTGGCTCATGCTTTGGATAGTGAAGCATTTAATAAATTTATGTGGTGTTTTACACATGTTGAGTGGGAGGGATTCTCTTCGTGGGACTTGGTAATGCCGCTGTTTCTGTTTATGACAGGAATAACCATACCATTCTCTCTTTCGGCTGTAAAACGAGATAAGACTTTGCCGCGTTTACCAATATATACACGCATCTTAAAACGCTTTGTCATACTATGGATATTTGGAATGATATGTCAAGGTAACCTCTTGGGATTAGACCCCTCACGAATATACCTCTATTCAAATACATTGCAAACCATAGCATTGGGTTATTTGGTCTCATCCATTCTGTTTATAAATTTAAAAACAGCAACACAGGTAGTGGTATCTATATCGTTGCTTCTAATCTATTGGGTATTGATGCAATTTGTTTCGGTAGATGGCTTTGGAGGAGGAGATTACACGCCAATAGCCAACTTTGCCGAGTGGGTAGATAGAGTAGTGTTAGGTCGTTTTCGCGATGCCGCAACAATCTCTGCAGATGGAACAGTGGAGTTTGCTTCATGGTATAACTACACATGGATAGTAAGTTCTTTAAATTTTGTGGTGACCGTAATGTCGGGAATGTTTGCAGGAATTATCCTCAAATCGGCAAACTTTACCGCAAATAAGAAATTTAAATTCTTATTATTTATAGGTGTAGCATTAGTAGTTGTAGGCTATCTTCTTGGATTTGTTCATCCAATAATCAAAAAACTCTGGACAAGTTCAATGACTATATACAGTAGTGGATGGTGCTATATACTAATGGCATTGTTTTATTGGTTTATTGACGTAAAAGGCTATAGGAGTAGAACAGAGTTTTTTAAGATATATGGAATGAATTCCATAACAGCCTATATGCTTACAATAGTAGTGAGTTTCAGCAGTATCTCACAATCTCTTTTTCATGGATTAGAGCAATATGTAGGCGACTATTATCATTTTATAATAGCATTAAGCAACTGCACAATCATATATCTAATTCTTCGATATATGTATAAAAACAATATATTCTTGAAGGTGTAAAAATATAGAAAAATAAAATTAAAAATCCCCTTGTTTTTTTCGTCTTTTTATTACCTTTGTAACGGATAAAGGTGTTCATGTAGGTATCAACCTTCAGGAATGAAAAGGGAACTTCGGTTAAAATCCGAGACTATACCCGTAGCTGTGAGTTTATTATAAAACTCCATGTATTCTAAAAGGCCACTGCCTCTTTTGGTGGGAAGGTAGCATGGAGGAAACAAGTCAGAAGACCTGCCTTTCTCTGTTAAAATAAGATGCTTTCGGGAGTAAGAGCGTCAATGATAAAGTCTTTTTTAATAAAAAGATAATATCTCTATCTCTCCGTTAAGTATCATTGGCTGAAAATACTTAAATAAATCTATATGATACAAACCGTAATAAAACGTGATGGTCGTATCGTGGGCTTTAACCGCGAGAAAATTGCTGCAGCTATTCGTAAGGCAATGCTAACGACCGAAAGAGGAGAAGATGATGTTCTCGTCTATAAAATAGTTGACCGAATTGAATTCCGAGGCAAGGAGCAAGCAACCGTTGAGGAGATTCAAGATATGGTTGAAGTTGAATTGATGGCATCGCCACGTAAAGAGGTTGCAAAAAGCTACATTGCATATCGCGATAAACGAAGCATTGCACGTAAAGCAAAAACACGTGAGATGTTCCTCGAAATCGTAGAGGCTAAATCAAATGATGTAACTCGTGAGAATGCCAATATGAATGCCGACACTCCTGCCGGTATGATGATGAAATTTGCATCAGAAACAACCAAGCCATTTGTTGATGACTATTTGCTTTCAGAAGAGACACTATGGGCTGTAAGAAACAACTATTTGCATATTCACGACAAAGACTATTATCCAACAAAATCTCTTACTTGTATTCAACACCCGTTGGATAAAATCTTGGAGCATGGTTTTCAAGCAGGACATGGAGAGAGTCGTCCTACAAAACGAATCGAGACAGCATCTATCATGGCATGTATCTCAATGGAGACCGTACAAAACGAGATGCACGGAGGACAAGCCATTCCGGCATTCGATTTCTATCTTGCACCATACGTGCGTCGTAGCTATATCGAGGAGGTTAAGAATATTGAAAAACTAACAGGATTGGATTTAAAACACCTATACGATATTGAGATAGAAGATTACCTTTTCCAAGAACTCGATTTTATGCAAGGCGATGAGCGATTTAAACAACACGCCATCAACCGCACAATCAATCGAGTGCATCAGTCAATGGAGGCATTCATACACAATATGAATACCATCCACTCACGAGGCGGAAATCAAGTAGTATTCTCATCAATAAATTACGGAACAGATACCTCAGCCGAAGGACGTTGTATCATTAGAGAATTATTACAATCAACATACGAGGGAGTAGGAAACAGTTCAACAGCAATATTCCCGATTCAAATATGGAAAAAGAAACGTGGCGTAAGCTACTTGCCCGAAGATAAAAACTACGACCTTTACCTAATGGCATGTAAAGTTGCAGCACGTCGATTCTTCCCCAACTTTGTAAACCTTGATGCAACCTACAACCAGCACGAAAAATGGAACGAAAACGATCCAAAACGTTACACATACGAGGTTGCAACAATGGGATGTCGTACACGCGTTTTCGAAAACCGTTTTGGAGAGAAAACATCGATCGGACGAGGTAACCTATCGTTCTCAACAATAAACATCGTACGTCTTGCCATTGAGTGTATGCAGGTTGAAGATAAAACACAAAGAATAGAAAATTTCTTTGCAAAACTCGATGAATTGCTTGAGATAACAGCAAAACAACTATGTAATCGTTACGACTTCCAAAAAACAGCATTGGCAAAACAATTCCCATTGTTGATGTCATCATTGTGGACAGGATGCGAGAACTTAAAAGCTGATGATACAGTAGGACGAGTAATCAATCAAGGAACACTTGGTATAGGTTTCATCGGATTGGCAGAAGCACTTATCGCATTGGTAGGCAAACACCATGGAGAGAGTGACGAGGCACAAGCTCTTGGTTTGCGAATAGTAACCTATATGCGCGATAGAGCAAATGAGTTCTCTGAACGTTATCAACATAACTTCAGTGTATTGGCAACACCGGCCGAAGGTTTGTCAGGACGCTTTACTCGCATCGACCGTAAGAAGTACGGAGAGATTGCAGGCGTAACCGATAAAATCTATTACACTAACTCAAACCACGTTCCTGTATATTATAAATGTTCACCCAAGCATAAAGCAGAGGTTGAAGCACCTTACCACGATTTAACTCGTGGAGGACATATCTTCTACATTGAAATAGACGGAGATGCAACGCACAATCCACAAGCAATTATGGATATTGTCGATTTGATGGATAAGAACAATATCGGATACTGTTCGGTTAACCACAATCGCAATCGTTGTATGAATTGTAATTACGAAGATGCACAGCAAGAGTTGAACGTATGCCCAAAATGTGGAAGCGAAAACATTGACAAATTGCAACGCATCACAGGCTATCTTGTAGGAACAACCGAGCGTTGGAACAAAGCAAAATTGGCAGAGTTAAATGACCGAGTTATCCACAAATAGTATCCGAATTCTCGATATAAAGTATGGCACATCTGTCGATGGAGTGGGGTTGCGAACTTCGCTCTATTGTGCAGGTTGCGAGAACTGTTGCCCCGGGTGTCACAATCCACAATCGTGGGATGAAAACGGAGGAGAGGCTGTTTCTGTAGAGGAGTTGTTTCGTCTAATAGAGGAAGCTGATATGAATGTAACCTTTACAGGAGGAGACCCAATGCTTCACCCCGAAGGCTTTATTGCCTTGGCAACAATGATAAAACAGAAAACCACAAAAACAATATGGTGCTATACAGGCTATCAATTTGAAGATTTGTTGCAACATCCCATTCGCAGAAAACTACTCGAACTCTGTGACGTCTTGGTCGATGGCCGCTACGTCGAAGCAGAGCGAGACCTATCACTACATTTCCGAGGCAGTCGCAATCAGCGAATAATCAATATCCAAAAATCACTACAAGGAACTATTCAATTAGAAGAAGTATAATTCTTAAATCAGCGAATATATGTTCGTTAACAGTTAGAAAAGCCACAAGGTTATCTCGATGAGAACCTTGTGGCTTTTTATTGCTCCAATTAGCCTAATGACATAATATGACTAATTAGACTAACAAAAAATTGTAAAAAAATTATTGGTGTCCGATAAAAATCAAAACATAAAAATAAAGGAGTCTCAATCGCAGAATTAATGCGGTTGAGATTCTTATTTTAGAATTACAAGCCCCCTAATCAAAAAAGTGTCAGTTGTGGGGGTGGATTATTA